>JASGGH010000041.1:0-25581 GCA_047605105.1 Novosphingobium sp.
TTGTCCGGCCCCCGGTCGGCTGGGCCCTCCCCCCCCCCCGGGCCACGGCCTTGTGGGATCAGGGTAATTTGCCAGGGGGCCTGTAAGCCGGGTTCTGTGACGCACGTGGTATCCGAAGACCCGCGCACGACGGCAGCCATTCCTCTCGGCGACGTATCGCTACGCCGCTCCAGCGACCAACCCGGGCGATCCGGTGCGAAACACACCTGCTCTTGCGAGCGCGCCGCCCCTATTCGGTCTTGCTCCGGGTGGGGTTTGCCTTGCCGCTCCTGTTACCAGGCGCGCGGTGCGCTCTTACCGCACCCTTTCACCCTTACCTCTTACGAGGCGGTCTGCTCTCTGTGGCACTTTCCCTAGGCTTTCGCCTGGCGGGCGTTACCCGCCACCCTTGTTTCGTGGAGCCCGGACTTTCCTCGATATCTTGCGATAGCGCGGCTGCCCGGCCCCCTGGCGCTCATCCGGTAGCACGCCCGAGGTCGCGTTCCAACAGCAGCTCGAACAGCAGCGCGCCGATCTCCCCATCGACCTCGCCGTCGATGATCCGCGGGCGCCAGCGGCGCTGGAAAGCCTTCACCGCGGCGCGGCCGTCGGCGATGTCGTAGCCCCAGCGTTCGAGCGCCAGGAAGAACTTGCTCGGCTCGTCGTAGATCAGGCTGATGCGGGGCTTGGGCGTCGGCAGGGCGAGCTTGTAGCGGGCCAGGGTCTCCCACTCGAACAGCTCGCCGGGATCGTCCTTGCGCGCCGGGGCGACGTCGGAATGGCCGACGACATTCGCAAGGTCGATGCCGTGGCGCCGGATGATCGCCGCGAGCAGCGGGATCAGCGCTTCCATCTGCGCGTCGGTGAACGGGCGGTAGCCCCATTCGTGGCCGGGATTGACCAGCTCGATCCCGACGCTGGCCGAATTCACGTCGGTGATCCCGCGCCAGTAGGACTTGCCGGCATGCCAGGCGCGCTTGTCCTCGGACACCATCCGGGTGACCGTGCCGTCCTCGTCGATCATGTAGTGGGCCGAGACCTTGGCCTTGGCGTCGCACATCCGCTCGAGCGCTTCGGCGCCGCTCCGCATCCCGGTATAGTGCAGCACGACCATCGACACCGGCAGGCTGCGCTCGTCCCAGTTGGGCGAGGGAGACTCGCGGTGAATCAGTTCGTCCATGTGAGCGTCAGCGTATCACGCCACCGGCAGGACCGCACCCATCACCAGCGCTTCGTCGGTGAGCGCGAACTGCAGCCCGCCGCCGAGGCTCGCCGCGAGTTCCTGGATCATCGCGGCAGGGGCGGTCTTGCTGGAGAGGTCCGCCGCGGGCAGCTTGCCCTCCAGCGCCTGGCCGACCACCGGATCGAAGGCGATCCGCGGCCCGGCGGCGCGGATCACGATCTCGCTGGCGCCTTCCCGCAGTTCGGCGCCGATGTCCAGCGTGCCGCCGCGGACCAGCGCCTCGATCCCGATCAGCGCGAGGTTGAGCATGGTCTTCACCGCCGGCTTGGGCAGCGAATCGCCGCCCAGCGCCCACTGCACCTCGATCCGGCCGTTGTTGCCGACCAGCGCGTCGATCACGGCGCGCGCCTCGGCCACCGGGACCATGTCGCCGAAGCCGCCCGCCGCGCCGAAGGCCAGGCGGAAGAACTTCAGCTTGTCGGTGGAAATCCGCGCCGACTGCTCGAGCAGCTCGAAGCAGCGCTTGCGCATCTCCGGGTCCTTCTCGTCGGCGAGCAGTTCCAGCCCGTTCGACAGCGCGCCCACCGGGCTCAGCATGTCGTGGCACAGGCGCGAGCAGAGCAGGCTGGCGAGTTCGAGGGAATTTGCGGACATCGACGATCTTTCCAATGCGACTTCGCGAGCGGCCTTAACCATCCTGCACGCGATAGGAAAGCGCCGCGAAACCCCTAGGGGCATCCTTCCAGAAGGCGACCTCGCCGCCCGCGACGATCGCCCAGATCGAGCCGTCGCCGCCGGAATGCTCGCAGTCCGTGGCCGAAGGGACCGGGTGCCCACTGGGGTGCGAATGGTAGTAGCCGAGCACCGGGAGCCCCCCATTTCGTGCGGCGCGATGTGCGGAAATCAGGGCCTGCGGAGCGATCTCGAAATGGCGGAGCGGGTCGGGCGCGACGTTGGCGGCGGGCTGCGCCCGCTCGATCCGGTCACGGCCCAGCAGGATGCCGCAGCACTCCGCGGGCGCGGTCTTTGACGCTTCTGCAAGCAGTGTTGCAATAACGACACTTGTGACTTCGATGGCCATGCCCATCTCCCTACACATGGGGGCCGAATGACGAAATGGGCGGGCAATACATCATCGAAGGCGTGATCGCGGACGGCGGCCAGCGGCTCGACAAGGCCCTGGCCGAAGCCAGCGGCCTGTCGCGCGAGCGGGTCAAGGCCCTGCTCGGCGAGGGGCGGGTCAGCCTGTCGGGCAAGCCCGCGGCCCAGGCCTCGCTGAAGCTTGCCGCAGGCACGCCCTTCGCGATCGCGGTGCCCGAGGCCGCGCCCGCCGAAGCGGTGGCGCAGGACATTCCGCTGAGCATCGCCTTCGAGGACGAGCACCTGATCGTGGTCGACAAGCCCGCCGGGCTGGTGGTCCACCCCGCCGCGGGCAATCTCGACGGGACGCTGGTCAATGCCCTGCTCCACCACTGCCGCGGGCAGCTCTCCGGCATCGGCGGGGTCGCGCGGCCGGGGATCGTCCACCGGATCGACAAGGACACCTCCGGCCTGCTGGTGGTCGCCAAGACCGACGCGGCGCACGAGGGGCTGGCCGGGCAGTTCGCCGATCACTCGATCGAGCGCGCCTATCTGGCGGTGACCGGCGGGGTCCCCGTTCCCTCCTCCGGAACGGTGCGCGGGGCGATCGCGCGCTCGCCGGTCAACCGCAAGAAGATGGCCTTGGTCGAGGACGGCCCCAATGGCCAGAAACGGGGCAAGCATGCGGTCACTCATTACAAGGTGCTGGAGGCGCTCGGCGCCGCCGCGCTGGTCGAATGCCGGCTCGAAACCGGGCGCACCCATCAGGTGCGCGTTCATATGGCGTCAATCGGCCATGCGCTATTGGGAGACCCTGTCTATGGACGTACTCCCCCCCGCCTCAAGCCCCTGCTTTCCGAGCTGGGCTTTCGCCGGCAAGCCCTGCACGCCGCCGTGCTGGGTTTCGTCCATCCGGTCACGCACGAACAAATGCGCTGGAGCAGCGAACTTCCTGCCGATTTGCGGGAACTCTTGAATGCTCTGGGCGCTTCAAGTTGAGATTTGTAACCTAGTCGAAGCCCTTTGTGGCGGCCACCGCGAATGTCTTGTATGAGAGTTCGCAACCGGCATGCCGACGTTGAAAGGACGGGTAAGTCGAAGTGAGCGATACCAACACCAAACTGACGGTCCCGACGCTGGGCGGTGAGCAGAGCCTCAACCGCTACCTGGCGGAGATCAAGAAGTTTCCGATCCTGACCGCCGACCAGGAATACATGCTCGCCAAGCGTTATGCCGAGCATCAGGACCCCGAAGCGGCCAAGCAGCTGGTCACCAGCCACCTGCGCCTCGTGGCGAAGATCGCCATGGGCTACCGCGGCTATGGCCTGCCGGTCAGCGAGCTGATCTCGGAAGGCAACATCGGCCTGATGCAGGGCGTCAAGAAGTTCGAGCCCGAGCGCGGCTTCCGCCTCGCCACTTATGCGATGTGGTGGATCAAGGCCTCGATGCAGGAATTCATCCTCCGCTCGTGGTCCCTCGTGAAGATGGGCACCACCGCGGCGCAGAAGAAGCTGTTCTTCAACCTGCGGCGGATGAAGAAGAACATCGACGCCTTCGAGGACACCGATCTCCACCCCGACCAGGTCAAGCTGATCGCGACGACCCTGGGCGTCTCGGAGACCGAGGTCGTCAACATGAACCGGCGGATGATGATGGGCGGCGATGCCTCGCTCAACGTCTCGCTGCGCGAGGACGGCGAAGGCGGCCAGTGGCAGGACATCCTGCAGGACGACCGCCCGCTCCAGGACGAGACCATCGCCGATGCGGAAGAAGCACACTATCGCCACGCCATGCTCGGCGAGGCGATGAAGAGCCTCAACGAGCGGGAGCGCGAAATCCTGACCGAGCGCCGCCTGGCCGAAGACCCGAAGACGCTCGAGGAACTGAGCCAGGTCTACAACGTCAGCCGCGAACGCGTCCGCCAGATCGAGGTCCGCGCCTTCGAGAAGCTGCAGAAGGCGATGCAGCGGATCGCGGGCGAGCGCCGGCTGCTGCCCGCGGCCTGAGCTTCACAACCGAAAAGCTGGGGCGCCGTCTTTCCTTGAAAGGCGGCGCCCTTTCTTTTGACGGTCATTCGACGCTCTCCGCGAGAGCAAAGCCCTCATCCAGCCAGCCGGTGATCCCGCCGGCCATGATCTTCACCGGCCGTCCGAGTTCGGCGAGCCGCAGCGCCCCGCGCGCCGCGCCGTTGCAATGCGGGCCGGCGCAATAGGTCACGAACAGCGTTTCCTCAGGCCAGGCCGTCATCTTGGAAGCGATGATCTTGCCGTGCGGCAGGTTGATCGCGCCCGGGACATGGCCCTGGGCGAACAGTGCCGGGCTGCGCACGTCGAGCAGAACGAAGTCCGCGCCTCGCTGCAGCGCGTCGTGCACGTCCCAGCAATCGGTCTCGAAGGCGAATTCCGCGGCGAAATGCGCGCGGGCCTCCTCGCTCGGGGCGGCGGGAACGGCGGTTACGGCGGACGGCATCGTCGGTCTCCTTTTGCGACCGGCAAACTGGCGCGAATGTCGCCCGCCGTAAACTCTCAGGGCGCGGCCTTCTCGGCCATCTTCGCCGCGGTCTCGTCCTCGGCGAGGACGGCGATGTCGGCGCCCCAGCGCTTGAGATCGGCGGCTTCCTCCTCGGAATGGGCGCGGGCAACGATCCGCAAGGCCGGATTGAGCTTGCGGGCCCGCCGCGCCACGACCCCGGCCTGGACGCCCTCGGGGATCGCGATCAGCAGGACCGCGGCCTGCTCGATCCGGGCTTCCTCGAGCATGCCCGGCGCGGTGGCATCGCCGACGATCACGGCGAGGCCGGCCTGCTCGGCCACGGCCACCATATCGCTCTGGTCCTCGATCACGGTCAGGTTGGCCCCCGCCGCGCCGAGGCGCCGCGCGATCCCCTGCCCGACGCGGCCGTAGCCCGCCAGGATCGTCCGGGACGGCGGCTTGACCGGCTTCTCGCCCGGCTTGGCGCCGCTCGAGCGCTCACGCTTGACCAGAGCCGAGAAGATCAGCGGGTTGAGCAGGATCGAGATCATCGCGCCCGCCAGGATCAGGTCCTGCGCCACTTCCGGCAGGACCTTCAGCGAGACGCCGAGCGCGGCCAGGATGAACGAGAACTCGCCGATCTGGGCCAGGCTCGCCGCGACGGTGATCGAGGTCTGCGGCGGATGGCGGAAGGCCTTGACGATGGCGAAGGCGGCCAGCGACTTGCCGACGACGATGATCAGCACCGTCGCCAGCACCGCGAGCGGCTGCTCGACCAGCACCGCGGGGCTGAACAGCATGCCCACCGAGACGAAGAACAGCACCGCGAAGGCATCGCGCAAGGGCAGGATTTCCTCGGTCGCGCGGCGGCTGAGCTGGGTCTCGCCGAGGATCATGCCGGCGAAGAAGGCGCCGAGCGCGAAGGACACGTCGAACACCGCGGCCGCGCCGAAGGCGACGCCCAGCGCGATGGCGAGGACCGCCAGCCGGAACAGCTCGCGCGAGCCCGAATGGGCCGCCCAGTGCAGCGCCGCCGGGATCACCTTGCGCCCGACGATCAGCATGAAGGCCATGAAGCCCGCGACCTTGAGCGCGATCAGGCCCGAGGACCTGAGGATCGGCGCCCAGCCCTGATCCGCTCCGCCCGCCTGGACCGCGACGATCGCGGGCAGCAGCACCAGCGCCAGGACCATCGCCAGGTCCTCGACGATCAGCCAGCCGACCGCGATCCGGCCGCGCTCGGTCTGGACGAGGTCGCGGCTCTGCAGGGCCTTCAGCAGCACGACCGTGGAGGCCACCGACAGCGCGAGGCCGAAGATCAGGCTGCCCATCAGCGGCCAGCCCATCCACCAGCCCAGGCCCGCGCCCATGGCGGTCGCCGCGGCGATCTGGACGATCGCGCCGGGCACGGCGATCTTGCGGACCGAAAGCAGGTCCTTGAGCGAGAAGTGCAGGCCGACGCCGAACATCAGCAGGATCACGCCGATCTCGGCGAGCTCGGCCGCAAGGCCGGAATGGGCGACGAAGCCGGGCGTGGCCGGGCCGATCACCACGCCGGCCAGCAGGTAGCCCGCGATCGGCGGCATCCTGAGGCGGTGCGCCAGCGAGCCGAGCACGAAGGCGATGACCAGACCGGCGACGACCGTGCCGATCAGGGGGGTGTGATGTACCATCGATCTCCTTCCCGCTCAGCTGGTGGTCAGGGACAGCAGCGCGCCCAGCGCCAGCAGCCCGGCGATCACTGCGGTCACGGTCCGCTGGCCGGAGCGCAGGCGGTCGACCTTGTGATCGCGGCAGAGCGCCCGGTACTGCGGCCGGATCTTGCGGTTCGCCGCAATGGCCGCAAGGTCGAAGGCCGAGGCCTCGCTGCGGAAATAGGCGATCAGCCGATAGAGCTCGGCCTCGGAGACGTTGGGATATTCGGCGATCACGCGCTCGATCGCGAAGCGGGCCGCGGCGCGGTTGCGCCGCCGGTCGTAATGGGTAGCCATGAGAGTTCACTCGCTTGAAAATGAAGGAAAATAGCCGCGCGACCAGCGCAGCCGTCGCCATTCAAGCGGTGGGTGGAGCCCGCGGATCGACGGGGCGCAGGCGCGATTCCGCCAGCAGCCAGTGGGCGACCAGAGCGCCGTCACGCGCGACCGGAATGCCAGGCGCGGGCGACAGGAGCGCCGCCACCGACGGCATCGCGGCCGGACCGAGGGGATCGATCCGGACGATCTCTCTGGCGACCTCCAGCCGGGTCCCGGACTTGAGCGAAACCTCGGCGGTCGAGGCGCTGAAGGCCGAACCGCGGCCCTGCCCCCGATCCGGCGCAACCGGAGCCACGGCATGGGCGGCAACGACGAACAGCAGGAGCGCGGAGACCAGACCCCGGATCCAGTTCGTCAGTTTGCGCGTGTCTGCCATCCTGGTCATCATACACGACAAACGCGGAAATGTCAGATCGGTCCCCGAGCGCGATTGCGCAGGCAGCCCCTTCCCCGCTAGACCGCCCGCCGATGCGCAAGTTCTTCAGGCCTTCCCGCCCGGCCGCCAGGCATGGCTTCGCCTACCGCTTCGGCTGGTTCATCGGCCGGATCATCGTCTGGTTCCTGGTATTGAGCCTGGGCTTCACCCTGCTCTACCGCTTCGTGCCCCCGCCGATCACGCTGACGATGATCATGGACCCCAACGGCTTCGAGAAGGACTGGACCAGCCTCAACCACATCGACCGCACGATGGTCGCCGCGGTGATCGCCGGGGAGGACGGCAAGTTCTGCTCGCACAACGGCTTCGATACCGAGGCGATCGAGAAGGCGATGGAGCGCAACGCGAACGGCGGCAAGCTGCGCGGCGGCTCGACGATCAGCCAGCAGACCGCCAAGAACGTGTTCCTCTGGCAGGGCACCGGCTGGACCCGCTACGCCCGCAAGGGGCTGGAGACCTGGTTCACCTTCCTGATCGAGACGCTGTGGACCAAGCGGCGGATCATGGAGGTCTATCTCAACGTCGCCGAGACGGGGATCGGCACCTACGGCGTCGAGGCCGGGGCGCAGCGCTATTACAAGCATTCCGCCGCCAAGCTCACCCAGGTCGAGGCCGCCCGCATCGCCGCCGCCCTGCCCAATCCCAAGGAGCGCGCGGTGGTGGACGCCACCGGCTTCACCCGCCGCCACGGCAACAATATCGCCCGGCGCAGCAACGGCATCCGCAATACCGACTACGACGCCTGCGTGTACGATTGAGCGGCGGGCGCGCCCCTCTCCCGACTACCCGCCCAGGTCGGTCGCCGCCAGGGTATAGCTCCCGTCGGTCTCACCGATCCCGAAGCTCTTGACCCGGACCAGCAACTGGCCGGTGCTGCGCGCGGTGAAGTTCAGGCGCTCGGTGCCGGAGGTGCCGCTGTCCTGCGACTTGACCTCGCTGAAGCCCGCGCCCGGGCCGCTGTCGCCGTCGTCGGCCTCGACCGGATTGGGCAGGCCGATCGCGACCACGCCGTCGTAGCTTGCGGTCAGTTCCAGCCGGTAGGAATGCCCGGCCAGGACCGGCAGGGCATAGAGCTTGGCGTCGTCCTCGCCGCCGAGCTTGCCCTGCACCGTGGCCCCGGCGCGCAGCGGCGCGGGCGGCGGCGGCGGCGGGGGAGCCTTGGTGGCCTTCAGGGTGAGGGTGAAGTCCTTGAGCTCGTCGCCCAGCGCATCGACCTGGAGGTAATAGGTGCCGGTCACCGGCAGCTTGCGGCGGATCACCGGATTCAGCCCGTCGCTGTCGTCGTTCGAGGCGATCTCCGAATATTCGCCCCTGGGATCGGGACCGGCGAGATGCAGCACGGTATCGTTCTCGGACACCGCCTTGAGCTCGACCCATTGGCCCGCGGCCCCCGGGAACGAGAACACCTGCGGCGCGCTGGCCGAGACCTTGCCGCCTTCGGTCTTGCCGATGCCGGTCGGCGCCACGCCGCCGGTGGCGCTGCCGAGCACGCGCTCGCGGGCGATGATCTCGCGCGCGTCGGTGCCGGGCACCACGCCGATCTTGTAGCGCCCGGCGCTCGGCGCGACGAAGCGCAGGCGCTGGCCGTCGGGGATCGCCGAGACGCTGCCGCCCTTCTCGAACACTTCGCCGGGCAGCGGGACCAGCTTGGCACCCTTGGCATCGCACAGCGCGATGTCGCGCAGCGGGGCCTTGGCGTCGCCCCCTCCCCCGTGATTGTCGCCGTGATCGTCGTCATCGTCGTCCTTGGCAGCAGCAGCAGCCGGGGTCAGCGAGGAGAGATCGACGATGATCCCCTGCCCCGCGGCCAGCGTCACCCAGAAGCTGCGCGCGGCGCCGGGATCGACGCGGGAGGCCGTGCCCAGGGTCAGCGCGCCGGCATCGGTGCCGGCGCAACTCGCCGGTGCGGCGGCCTGGGCCTGGGCAAAGGGCGCCAGGGCGGCGGCCAACAGGAACGGAACGGCGAAACGGCGCGCGATAGTCATGGATGGAACTCCCCTCAAGTGGCCTGAGCCTAATCCCCCCGGGGCTACCGCGCTACCGCAAAGGCGGCTTGGTCAAATCCGACAGCTGTGGCATCGCGCGGGGCATGGGCGCGGGCCATCATCATCACCATGGACATGGACATGGGCATGCACCTGGGCATGGCCATCATCACGGACCGCCTACGAACGGCGGACACGGCACGGCCTTCGCCATCGCGGTCACGCTCAACCTCGCTTTCGTCGCGATCGAGGCCGCCGCCGGCTGGTACAGCGGCTCGGTCGCGCTGCTCGCCGATGCCGGGCACAACCTCGGCGACGTGCTCTCGCTGCTGCTGGCCTGGGGCGCGAGCATCCTTGCCGCGCGGCCACCGTCGGCGCGCTTCACCTATGGCCTCAAAAGCTCGTCGATCCTCGCCGCGATGGCCAATGCCGCGCTGCTGTGGGTCGCGCTGGGGGCGATCCTGATCGAGACGATCCGCCGCTTCGCCGATCCGGCCCCCGTCGCGGGCCTGACCATGACCCTGGTGGCCGCCGCGGGCATCGCGGTCAACGGCCTGTCGGCGCTGCTCTTCGCCAAGGGGCGCGCGAACGACCTCAACCTGCGCGCCGCCTTCCTCCACCTGGTGGCCGACGCGGCGGTATCGGGCGGCGTGGTGGTCGCCGGGCTGCTGATCATGGCCACCGGCCTGCAATGGATCGACCCGGTGACCAGCCTGGTCATCACCGCGGTCATCGCGATCGGCTCATGGGGCCTGCTGCGCGATTCGGTGAAGCTGGGCCTGCTCGGCGTGCCCGCGGGGATCGACCAGGCCGCGGTGCGCGCCTTCCTGGCCGCCCAGCCCGGGGTCAGCGCGGTCCACGATCTCCACATCTGGCCGATGAGCACGACCGAAACCGCGCTGACCGCGCACCTGGTGATCCCGGCCGGGCATCCCGGCGACGGCTTCCTGCACGACCTCGCCCACGAGCTGGAGCACGATTTCGCCATCGGCCATGCGACGATCCAGATCGAGACCGCGCAGGGTGCCTGCGCGCTCCATGCGGATGAAGTGGTCTAACTACCGAGCCGCCAGCCCAGGGTCTGGCCGGCGTGGAACGGGACCAGGCCGATGTCGCCGTGCTCGATCCGACCCTCGACCTCATAGCCGCCCCGTTCGAGCGTGACCGTGCCTGCGTTGAGCGGCAAGCCGTAGAAGCGCGGCCCGTGCTCCGAGGCGAAGCCCTCGAAATTGGCCACCGCGCCCTCTTCCTCGAACACCGCCAGATAGCTTTCCAGCGCATAGGGTGCGTTGAAGATGCCCGCGCAGCCGCAGTCCATTTCCTTGCGGTGGACCTCGTGCGGGGCGGTGTCGGTGCCCAGGAAGAACTTCGGGCTGCCCGAGGTCGCCGCCTTGCGCAGCGCCAGGCGGTGCGTCTCGCGCTTGGCCACGGGCAGGCAATAGGCGTGCGGGCGCAGGCCGCCGGCGAACATGGCGTTGCGGTTGATGTGGAGGTGCTGCGGGGTGATCGTGGCCGCGACGTTGGGGCCGCTCGCCTCCACGAACCGGGCGGCCTCGGCCGTGGTGATGTGCTCGAACACCACCTTGAGGCCGGGGAAGTCCCCGACCAGCCGGCCCAGCACCCGCTCGATGAACACGGCCTCGCGGTCGAACACGTCGATCGCCGGGTCGGTCACCTCGCCGTGGATGCACAGCGGCATGCCCGCCCGTTCCATGGCCGCCAGCGCCGGATAGATGTTCGCCACGTCGGTCACCCCGTGGGCCGAGCCGGTCGTGGCATGGGCGGGATAGAGCTTGGCCGCGGTGAACACGCCTGCCGCATGCCCCTGCGCGAGCATGGCGCCGTCGATCCCGTCGGTCAGATAGCAGGTCATCAGCGGGGTGAAGTCGGGATAGCCCGCTGCCGTGGCCGCGGCGACGATCTCCGCGCGGTAATCCTCGGCGGCTGCGATCGTGGTGATCGGCGGCGCGAGGTTGGGCATGACGATCGCGCGCGCGAACTGGCGGGAGGTATAGGCCACGACCGCCTCCAGCATCGCGCCCCGGCGCAGATGGACGTGCCAATCGTCGGGGCGGCGGATGGTGAGAGTCGTTTCGGGCATCGCGACCCCCCTACCGATTTCGCCCGGGCTGCACTACCTCTGTCGCATGACCGCGACCCGTTTGTTCTCCCGCTCGATCGTCCGCCTCTCCGCCCAGGACGATAGCGAGGACGCCGCCGAATTCCTCCAGGGCCTCGTCACCAACGACGTGAAGGGCCTGCTCCCCGTCTGGGCCGGGCTGCTGACGCCCCAGGGCAAGGCGCTGTTCGACTTCATCGTCTGGCCTTCCGGCCGGGACCTGCTGCTCGACTGCGAGGCCGCGGCCGCCGAAGCGCTGGTCAAGCGGCTGTCGCTCTACCGCCTGCGCCGCAAGATCGCGATCGCGGTGGACGAGCGCCTGGCGGTCCACTGGCGCGGCCACGAGGGTGACGGCGCCGCCGCGGACCCCCGGCTCCATGCGCTCGGCGTGCGCTGGATCGCCCCGGTCGATCCCGCGGACGAAAGCGCCGACGAGGAATGGCGCGGGCACCGCCTGGAGCTGGGCGTGACCGAGGGCCGCCGCGAGCTCGGCGACGGCGAGACGCTGTGGCTCGAATGCAATGCGGTGGAGTTGAACGGGGTCAGCTTCACCAAGGGCTGCTATGTCGGCCAGGAGAACACCGCGCGGATGAACTGGCGGCAGAAGGTCAACCGGCGGCTGGTGGTGGTGCCGCTCGCGCGGTCGGACCCGGCCCGCCAGCGCGCGGCCTATCCCGAATTGGCGCTTGCGGTGGATCACCTGCGGGTGGAGGATCTCGGGTCCGAGCGGCTGCCGGCATGGCTGCGGGCCGGCGAAGCCTGAGCCGGGCCCGCAGCGAAATATCCGTTCCCTCCAAATAAATCCGGAGAGGCTCAGGCCAGCCCAGCCTTCTCCGCCGCCTCGATCAGCATCGCCTCGGCCCGCCCGCGGGCGGCGGTGCGGTCCAGCCCCAGCGATTGCGCCAGGGGGCCGCCCATCAGCGCATCCCCCAGGGCGAGCAGCACCAGCGTCAGCGTCACCTCGCGCAGGGCGCCGGTATCGCTGTCGTCGAGCCGGTCGACCACGCCGTGGATCGCCTCGACGATCGGATCGAGCGCGTCCTCGTTGCCGCTGAGCAGCATCCACGAAGCGAGCGCGCCGCCCCCCTCGCGGTCGAAGGCGTCGAAGGTCAGGTCCACGACTTCGCGCGGAGCCCCGATCCCGGCCCGGTGGGCCAGGGCCGCCTCGACGATCGTGGTGCAGATCGCGTTCGCCATATGCTGCGCCAGCGATTTCTGCAGGCCCGAGGCCGAGCCGAAATGATGCAGCAGGTTGGCGTGAGTCCGCCCGACCCGCGCGGCCACGGCCTTCAGGGTGACGGCCTGCGGGCCGGCTTCGAGCAGCAGCAGGCGCGCGGCTTCCAGCGCGGCGGCTCGGCTCTGTTCGGGCGTGAGGCGCTTTCTAATTGACATTGATGTTAATTAATGTACCCCCCAGGATCATGAACGCGCCGATCCATCCGCCGCTCGATCTAGAGGCAGCCGCCCCCGCTGGCAACCGAGCCTCGTTCGGAGAAGCCCCCACTCCGGGCGATCTGGCGATCACGGTGCGCGACCGCCGGTTCGGCCGTGGCGGATCTGCGACGCGCTGGTGGCTGAACGGCGATCCGGTGGCGACCGCCTGGCACAATGCCCTGTCGGCCACCTTCCCGCGCGGCGAGGCCTTCTTCATCGAATCGGTCCGCGCCCACCGCGAAGGCGCTCCGCCCAAGCTGGCCGAGGAAATCCGCGCCTTCACCCAGCAGGAAGTGAACCACAGCCGCGAGCATCTCGCCTTCAACCGCGCGGCCGCCGCCCAGGGCTACGAGCTCGGCCGGATCGAAGCCCACGTCCAGGAGATGCTCGACCTGGCCAAGGACCGCCCGCAGATCGTCAACCTCGCGGCGACCATGGCGCTCGAGCACTACACCGCGATGATGGCGCACCTGATGCTGGCGGACCCGCGGTTGTTCGCCGGCGGCGATCCCGAGCTCACCGAGATGTGGCGCTGGCACGCGGTCGAGGAGATCGAGCACAAGGGCGTCGCCTACGACACCTTCCTCCACGCCACGCAGGGCTGGAGCCGGTGGAGGCGCTGGAAGCTCAAGGCGATCATGATGCTGGTGATCACCCGGAACTTCATCCCCCACCGCATCCGCGACACGCTCGACCTGCTCGCCCAGGACGGGATCACCGGGTTCGCGGCCAGGCGCCGCGTGATCTGGTATCTGTTCGGCAGGCCCGGCGTGCTGCGGCGGCTGATTCCGGCGTGGATCGCCTATTTCCTGCCGGGCTTCCATCCCTGGAACCATGACGACCGGGCATTGATCGCCGGGCGTTGATTTCAAATCCTCCCCGAGCTTGTCTCGGGGAGGAGCTTACGGGTTCAAGCCGCCTTCTTGCCCATGTCCGGATCGTCGTCGCAGCCGCAGGGCTCGTCCAGCGTGAGCGCATAGGTCAGCGCCGGAACTTGCTTGCCCCGCGCCAGGCAATAGCGCTGCCGCGTCTCGCCGGTCGGGCAGAAGCCCAGCTTGCGCAGGACCCGGCCCGACGAGGCATTGTCCGCAAAGTGATTCGCGACGATCCGGCGGTGGCCCAGCGTGCGCGCCAGGCTCAGCACCGCGCGGGCGGCCTCGGTGGCATAGCCCTGCCCCCAGCGGTCGCGGGCGATCCAGTAACCCAGCTCGACCCCGTCCTCGCCCGGCGTCAGGCCGGCGCAGCCGATCAGGGCCGAGCCCTCGCTCGTCGGCAGGGTCACCAGAAGTTGCGGCAGGCGCGGGTCGTGCTCGGCGCGCAGGAATTCGCGGGCCGAATCGGCCGTATAGGGCCACGGCGCGCGTGCCAGGTTGCGCACGATCCCCTCGTCGGCGATCCGCGCCCTCAGTTCGCTCCAGTCCTCGGGCCAGCCCGGCCTCAGGAACAGCCTCTCGCTGCGAATGAACATTCTCGGTCTCCACTCATCCGCCCCGCGCAGCACTTAGGCACGGCGCGTGACATTGCGGTTACGCAATTCGGCGTAGCGGTGCAGGCCTGCGCCGCCGTGCCGAACCGGTGCTGAGGGAGAGACGAAAAAAGGGAGACGGGCCGGCCCCTCTCCCTCGTTCGTTCGGACTCGGTCGAGTCCGAGGGGGCCATCCTGTCCGGACGACCCGTTATCGGTCATCCGCTTATTCGGCGGCTTCCGCCATGTCGACCGATACGTACTTGCGGCCGAGCTTGCCGTCGTGGAAGCGCACGCGGCCTTCGACGAGCGAGAACAGCGTGTGGTCCTTGCCGATGCCGACATTGGCGCCGGGGTACACGCGGGTGCCGCGCTGGCGGATGATGATGTTGCCGCCGATCACTTCCTGACCGCCGAACTTCTTCACGCCAAGGCGGCGGCCGGCCGAATCGCGACCGTTGCGCGAGGAGCCGCCTGCTTTCTTATGTGCCATCTCGAACTACTCCGAATTCTTATTCAGCGGCGGGCTTGGCAGCCGCCTTCTTGGCGGGAGCCTTCTTCGCGGGAGCTTCCGCAGCAGCCTCGGGGGCGGGGGCGGCAACCGGAGCGGCTTCCTTCTTCGGGGCCGACTTCTTCTCGTCGCCCACGGCGAGGATGCGCAGCAGGGTGAGCTGCTGGCGGTGGCCGTTGCGGCGGCGGTAGTTGTGCCGGCGGCGCTTCTTGAAGACGATGACCTTCTCGCTCTTGGCCTGGGCGATGATTTCCGCGGAAACCACGACCTTGGCAGCGTCGGCGATGCTGCCTTCGGCGCCGGCCAGGAGGACGTCACCCAGCGTGATCTTGTCGCCGGCTTCGCCCGCCAGCTTCTCGACCGCGATCTTGTCTCCGGCGGCAACCCGGTATTGCTTGCCGCCCGTGCGCACTACAGCGAACATCGTACCCTTACCTATCAAATCTGTTTGGCCCGCCCACGATTTTCACAAACAGAGGCGGCATCCCGTCGCCCCGCGAGAATACGCAGGGGTCCGGAAAGAAGGGTGGCCCCTAGTGCAAGCCCCCTCCCCTGTCAATTCAGAACGCGGGTGCTGGTGCAAGGAAATCGGCATGCTATGGAAGCGGCGATGAGACGCCTGCCCCTGCCTTTCGCCTGCGCCGCAAGCGCCCTGCTGCTGACCGGCTGCGCGGCGGATTACCAGAACTATCCCTCGCTGGCACGCCGCCCCGCCGAACGGGTCAGCGGGACGATCGAGGTGGCCCCGCCCACCGCCGCGCCCGCGCCGGTCGCCACCCCGCCGAGCGCCGATCTGACGGCCCGGCTCGGCCAGCTCGGCGATCAGGCCCAGGCCGCCCACCGCGAGTTCACCGGCCGCCGCGCCCGGGCCGAGCAACTGGTCGCCGCCGCCAGCGGCGCCGCGACCGGCAGCGACAGTTGGGCCCAGGCCAACGTCGCCCTCGCCGATCTCGAAACCTCGCGCAGCCAGGCGATGATCGCCCTGGCCGATCTCGACGCGCTCTACACCGACGCGCGGGTCAACGGCGGAAACGCCGAGACCATCGCCGCGACCCGCGACCGGGTGATCGACATGATCGGCGAGGAAGACATCGCGCTGGCCCAGTTGCGCGGGCGAATCGCGAGCTGAGGCTCAAGCTCTCAATTCGTCAGCCCGAACGTGTTTCGGGATGACGGGCTTCGCATCGGCGCATGGCTCAATCCGCCAGATCGGCGTGGGTCGTATCGAACGGCTCGCCCAGGTCGGTCTTCCAGCGGTGCAGGTCGGCGAGGTCTTCCGCGCGCGGCTCGATCCACGACCAGACGCCGCCGCGCTTCTCACGCTTCCAGAACCACGACTCGCTCTTGAGGTGATCCATCGCGAAGTCGGCCGCGGCGAAGGCGTCGCGGCGGTGGCGTGAGGCCGCGGCGACCAGCACGATCGGCTCGCCCGGACGCATCTCGCCCACGCGGTGGATGATCAGCAGGCCTTGGAGCGGCCAGCGCTCGCACGCGGTCGCGGCCAGCGCCTGCATGCTGGGCAGGGTCAGGGGGGCATAGTGCTGCAATTCCAGCGCCTCGACCGAATCGCCGGAGCGAACCTGCCCGGTGAAGCTGACGATCCCGCCGGCCTGCGGATGGGCGGCGGTGAAACGCGCCAATTCGGCCGCAGGGTCGAACGGTTCGGGGAGCAGGCGAACGTCCATCTCAGCCGCCGCTGACCGGGGGCAGGAAGGCAATCTCGTCGCCATCGGTCACCGTCAGCTCCCACGGCGACTGCTCGGCACCGAGCACGACGCCGTTCACGGCGATACGAATCCTTGGAGCGCTGAGCGCGGCGGTCAGCTCGGGCGGCAGTTCGTCCAGCACGACCCCCAAGGCCGTGGGCTGCCGCGTCGGGACCACCAATTCCGCCATTCCGGCCGCATCCTCGAGCCGGCCGAGAAAGACGAGCCTAGCCACCGGTCATCGACATGTGCCGCGCCAGCGCCGGAGCGCCGCCGGGACCGCTGATTTCGAAATGATGCCGCAGCGGCTTGATCTTCATCGCCTGGTCGAGCGCCTCGGCCAGGGCCGCGTCGGGCCTGGCCGAGCGCAGGGCCGCGCGCAGGTCCACCTGCTCGCGCCCGCCGAGGCAGGGATAGAGCTGACCCGTGGTCGTCACGCGGATCCGATTGCAGCCATCGCAGAAGTTGTTGGTCAGCGGCGTGATCAGGCCGAGGCGGCCGCCCGTCCCGGAAACGTCGAAATAGCGTGCGGGGCCGCCGGTGCGGTGATCGCTGGGGGTGAGGGCCCAATCGCGCTCCAGCCTTTCGCGCACCGCGGACAGCGGCAGGTAGTGGTCGAACCGGTCCTGCTCGACCTCGCCCAGCGGCATGACCTCGATCAGGGTCAGGTCCATGCCCCGGCCGTGGGCCCAGGCGACGAGATCGGCGATCTCGTGCTCGTTCACGCCCTTCAGCGCCACGGTGTTGAGCTTGACCGCGAGGCCCGCCTCCCGCGCCGCGGCGATGCCCGCGAGCACCTGCGGCAGCGAATCGCGCCGGGTCAGCCGGGCGAAGGTTCCGCGGTCCAGCGTATCGAGCGAGACGTTGATCCGCTTCACCCCGGATGCGGCGATCTCGTCGGCGTAGTCGGCCAGGCGGGTCCCGTTGGTGGTGAGGGTCAGCTCCTGCAGCCCATCCCCCACCTTGCGGCCCAGCGCCTTGACCAGCTCGATCATGTCGCGCCGCACCAGCGGCTCGCCGCCGGTCAGGCGCAGCTTCGTGATCCCGCGATCGATGAAGCCCAGGGCGAGCTTGTGCAGCTCGTCCAGGGTCAGGACCTCGGCCTTGGGCAGGAAGGTCTGCCGCTCGGGCATGCAATAGGCGCAACGCAGGTCGCAGCGGTCGGTCACCGACAGGCGCAGATAACTGATCCGCCGGGCGAACTGATCGATGAGGGGCGCGGTGCTCGTCATGAATAGGGAGATAGTACCTCACCCGCCCCGTCGCCAGCAAGCGCCAGCAATTGGCCGGTCACTCCGGCGGCCCCGGCCAGGTAGGCGACCGCCGCGGCAATCGCGGCCTCGTCTCCGCCGGACAGCGCATTGACCCGGAGCGGCGCGGCATCGCGCGCGAGCTGCCGGACCACGGCCAGGCGCCAGCCCCGGTGGCTGTGATCGGCCTCCGGAAAGGCCAGGATCACGTCCTCGCCCCCGACCAGCACTTCGAGCGCCTTGGGCAGGATCTCGGCATGGAACTGCGCGGAGGCGGCCAATGCGCCCTCGGACAGGCCTTCTACCCGCAGGAGGAGTCCAGGCCGCAGCAGCGCGCCAGGCCGGGGCGAGCTCAGCGCCGGTCTCGCGTCAGGGTCATGCCGATCTCCTCGCCGGCCTCGCTGATCGCCAGCTTGACGATCTTGACCGTCACCGCCTCGACCCGCTCGTCCTGCAGGAACAGGGTGTCGCAGATATGATCGGCGACCGCCTCGATCAGCTTGAAGTGCACGCCCTGGGGCAGCGCCTCGGAAGCCGCGAACTTCAGGTCCATGTAGTTCTTGCTGGCCGACAGCGGCGTCGCGGCCTCGTAGCGGGGCGCGGGCTTCAGCCGCGCCGCAACCGAGATGCGCAGCGGCTGCGGCTTGCCGGTCTCCTCGGAATAGATTCCGGTGAGCACGTCGTGTTCGAAATTAGCGACTTCGAGGATCAGGCTGTCGGCCACGCTATTGCCCCTGGATGAAGCGGCGCGGATGGCATTTCGGCGGGGCGCTGTCCAGCCCGTCCGGCCGGGTTCGGGCGGCACAATTCGATACAATTGGGCGGTGGAGGAACTCCGCCGATTTGCTAGTCTGGGCGCCGACACCGCCACGAGGGGATCGGATATGAAAGCTTGGCACATCGGCTTGGGCGCGCTGGCGCTGGTTGCGGCTCCGGTCATGGCGGCGAAAGCCGTCCGGCCGATCGACTTCACCCAGGTCCTGCTGAACGGCGCGCGGCCGGCCACCGACCTCGAGCGCGACGAGGACCGCAAGCCCGCCGACATGCTCGCCTTCGCCGAGGTCCGCCCGGGCGCCAAGGTCGCCGAGATTTCACCGGGCGGCGGCTACTTCACGCGCCTGCTCAGCCTGGCCGTCGGCACTTCCGGCAAGATCTACGCCAATTCCGGCCGCCCGCTGTCCTGGCTCGCGGACTGGGCCGCGGGCCACCCCAATGTCGTCTTCCAGGCCTCGCCCGGGCCGCTCGCGACCGAACCTGTCGATCTGGTCTGGACCACCCAGAACTACCACGACTTCAAGAACCGCCCCGCCGACGCCAGCGGCCAGGACGGCGCGGCGGTGTACAACGCCGCGGCCTTCGCCGCGCTGAAGCCGGGCGGGATCTATCTGGTCAGCGACCACGAGGGCGCGGCGGGCACCGGCGCGACCCAGACCTCCACCCTCCACCGCATCGAAAGCGCCACGGTGATCCGCGAGGTCGAAGCCGCCGGGTTCAAGCTGGAAGCGCGCAGCGACGTGCTCAAGCACCCGGCCGACGATCATACCGGCAAGGTCTTCGACACCGGCATCCGCGGCAAGACCGATCAGTTCGTGCTGAAGTTCCGGAAGCCGAAGAAGTAAGGCTCAGTCGTTCCGCCACCGCGCGAAGATCGCGGTCGGCAGCAGGCGTCCGCCCCGCTCATCTTGAGCTTGTCCAAGGGCATCCTCCCGCACCGCGAGGTCGCCGTGCTCGATTGTGCCCGGCAGGTCGGCGAAGGCCTCGTCGAGCAGCCCGGCGATCGCCAGCGAGGACATCCGCACGGCATAGACCGTCAGGAACAGGAAGCGGCTGTCCGCATCCAGCAGCTTGCGGCAGTCGGCGATCAGGCCGGGCAGATGGTCCTCGATCCGCCAGACCTCGCCTTCCGGCCCGCGCCCGAACTTGGGGGGATCGAGGATGATCCCGTCGTAGCGCCTGCCGCGGCGGACCTCGCGGGCGGTGAACTTGGCGGCGTCGTCGACGATCCAGCGGACCGGACGCCCCTCCATGCCCGACAGCGCGGCATTGGCACGGGCCTGGGCGACCGACTTCTTCGAGGCATCGACGTGAGTGACCGGGCCATAGGCCGACAGCGCCAGGGTGCCGACGCCGGTATAGCCGAACAGGTTGAGCGTCGCGGCCTCGGTGCGCCCGGCAAGCCGCCCGCCCATCCAGTCCCACACCGGGGCCATGTCGGGGAAGAAGCCGAGGTGACGGAAGGGAGTGCATTGCGCGGTGAAGCGCACGTCGCCCCAGCCCAGCGGCCAACCCTCCTGCGGCACCGGGTTGGCGAACTGCCAGCGCCCGCCGCCGTCGTCGTCCGAAGCCGGGACGAACTCACCGTCCGAAGCCCAGCGCTCGAGCCTGGGCATCCACAGCGCCTGCGGCTCGGGCCGGATGAAGCGGTGGGGGCCGTAGCGCTCGAGCTTGCGGCCGTCGCCGCTGTCGATGAGGCCATAGTCCCCCCAGCCCTCGCCGGCCAGGATCAGCGGATTGATCGCCAGTTCGGCCATCAGGCCTTCGGCGTGGCCTGGGCCGCGATGTAATCTGCGACGGCCGCATAGTCGCCGGGAAGATCCGCGCAGCGCTCGGCACGCTCGAACAGATCGCCGACGCGGGCGGGCAGCGTCGGGCGATGGCCGGTCGCACGCTCGACCGCCTCGGGGAACTTGGCCGGATGCGCCGTCGCCAGGGTGACGACCGGGATGTCCGCGGCGATGCCCGAAGCCCGCGCAGCGTGGAGACCGATCGCGGTGTGGGGATCGAGCAACTCACCGCTCGCCTCCCAAGCCCAGCGAATCGCCTTGGCCATGTCGTCGGCATCGGCGCGGGCGCTGGTGAACAGGGCTGCGGCGCCTTCGCGCTGGGCGTTGGTCAACTGCATCGCCTTGGTGGCTTCGAAACCCGCCATCTGCTCGGCCAGGGCCTTGCCGTCGCGGCCGCCGAGGTCGAACAGCAGACGCTCGAAGTTGGAGGACACCTGGATGTCCATCGACGGCGCCGCAGTCGGGGTCACGGTGCCTTGCGAATAGTCGCCCTGGGACAGCGCGCGGTGGAGGATGTCGTTGACGTTGGTGGCGACGATCAGTTGCGCCACCGGCAGGCCCATCTGCGCCGCGACGTAGCCGGCGAAGACGTCGCCGAAATTGCCGGTCGGGACCGAGAAGGCGACCGGGCGGTG
Organism: Novosphingobium sp.; assembly: GCA_047605105.1. GTDB lineage: Bacteria > Pseudomonadota > Alphaproteobacteria > Sphingomonadales > Sphingomonadaceae > Novosphingobium. The sequence goes on from JASGGH010000041.1 coordinate 20,853, forward strand.
CGGCGCGCCGAGCTGGAGCCCGGCGGCGAAGTAGTAGACCACCTGGGCCATCAGCCGCGCCCAGTTGATCGAATTGACCGCGCCGATGTTGAAGCGCCCGGTCATCGCGGCGTCGTTGAACATCCGCTTCACCATGGCCTGGGCGTCGTCGAAGGTGCCCTCGATCGCGATGTTGTGGACGTTGGGGGCCAGCACCGTGGTCATCTGCCGGCGCTGGACGTCCGACACGCGGCCCTTGGGGTGCAGCATGAAGACGTCCACCTTGGCGCGGCCCGCCACCGCGTCGATCGCCGCCGAGCCGGTGTCGCCCGAAGTGGCGCCGACGATGGTCAGGTTCTGGTCGCCCCCATCCTTACTAGGGCGGGCGAGGAACTCCTCGAACAGCAGGCCGAGCAGCTGGAGCGCGACGTCCTTGAACGCCAGCGTGGGCCCGTGGAACAGCTCGAGCAGCCACTGCTGCTCGTCGAGCTGCTTGAGCGGGGTGACCGCGGCATGGGCGAAGCGACCGTAGGCGGCCTCGCACAGTGCGAGCAGGCGCTCCTCGCCGAGGCTGCCGGCGACGAAGGGCGCCATGATCTTCGCGGCGAGCCGGGCGTAGGGCAGCCCGGCCATGGCGGCGATCTCTTCTTGCGAGAACTTCGGCCACTCGCGCGGCACGTAGAGCCCGCCGTCGGAAGCGAGGCCGGCCAGGGTGGCGCCGGCGAAATCGAGCGACGGCGCGGAGCCGCGGGTGCTGATGTAGTCCATGGGTTCGGGCGGTTAGCGGGGGGGAGCGTTTGGCGCAAGCGAGGTGCAGGAGAAGAAATTGATTCGCACAAAGGCACAAAGACACGAAGATGTAGCGCCTGCGGCAAAGCCGCCTTTCAGATCGAGCTTGCGGGAAGGTTTTAGTGGCAAGAAACGCCTGCGGCGAACCGCAACATCTTCGTGCCTTTGTGCCTTTGTGCGAGAAACTCTCTCTACTTCCCCTGCAGCCGCTTGCGCACCGCCAGCAGGTAGATCACCACCGCGACGAGGGCGAAGAGGAACCACTGGACCGCATAGGACAGGTGGTTGTTGGGAATCGCCGAGGGGTCGGGCCGGGCGTTGGCGCCGAGCCCGGCCTGCGGCGGATCGGCGACCAGCCTCGGCCCGGGGGCGACCACCCCCTGGACCCGGCCGCCGCCCCACACCGGATCGGCCGGATCGCGCGACCAGCCCAGGGCGATCCGGGCAGTGCCGCCGCCGGCCAGGTCGCAGGTCGCGACATGGGCCAGGCCCGCCTCGCCCGTGGCGCTCTGCCCGGCGATGGAGGTGCGCGCGGTCACCTTGGCGCAGTCGACCGTCGCGTGGCGATAGAGCGCCTGCTCGACCGCGGCGGCATCCCTGGGGAACGGCACGCCGGCCGACATCGCCTCGGCCGAAGCATAGTGCGCGATCAGCGCCTCCTTCTCGTGCAACCGATCAAGCTGCCAGAAGCCGAGGCGGATCATCACGCCGACCGCCAGCAGCACCAGCACGGTCGGAAGCAGGGGCAGGCGCCGGATCATTCGTCCGTCACATCGTCCTTGCGGATCCGGCCCTCGCCCGCGCTCCGCTGGACCTCGGCGGCGAGCAGCGCGGCCTTGCCCGCCCGCAGCCCCCAGATGACCGCGGCGGCGGTGACCGGCACCCACAGCACCACGTGGACCCAGAACGGCGGATGGAACGCGCTCTGCACCCATAGCGCCAGCCCGGTGACCAGCGCGCCGATGATCAGCGTGAGGAACGCCGCCGGCCCGTCGCCGACGTTGAACTCGCGGAAGGCCAGTCCGCAGGTGCGGCACTTCTCGGCGAACTGGGCGACCGAACCGGCGAACAGGCTCCGATCCCCGCAGCGCGGGCACAAACCGAAAAGGGCAGCCGAAGCGATGCTCGGCTGCCCCTTCGTTGTCTCCTGGCTACTGCCGTCCGACATCAGTGGATCGGGTAGCCCCAGCCGCCCCAGACGTAGACCGCCACGAAGAGGAACAGCCAGACGACGTCGACGAAGTGCCAGTACCAGGCGGCGGCTTCGAAGCCGAAGTGCTGCTTGGGGGTGAAGTCGCCGTTGTAGGTGCGCTTCAGGCAGACGATCAGCATGATCGTGCCGACGATCACGTGGAAGCCGTGGAACCCGGTCGCCATGTAGAAGGCCGAGCCGTAGGTGTTCTTGCCGAAGGGGAACGGCGCATGGAGGTACTCGTAGGCCTGGATCGAGGTGAACAGCAGGCCGAGCAGGATCGTGGCCCAGAGGCCCTTCTTCAGGCCGTCACGGTCGCCGTGGATCAGGCTGTGGTGGGCCCAGGTCACGGTCGTGCCCGAGCAGAGCAGGATCAGGGTGTTGAGCAGCGGCAGGTCGAACGGGTCCATGACCGCTTCGATCGCCTTGGGCGGGAACTGCCCGCCGACCGCTTCGGCCAGCGTCGAGGGGAACAGCGAGAAGTCGAAGAAGGCCCAGAACCAGCCGACGAAGAACATCACTTCCGAAGCGATGAACAGGATCATGCCGTAGCGCTGGTGGAGCTGGACGACCGGGGTGTGATCCCCGGCATGAGCCTCGCGCACGATCTTGGTGAACCACTGCCACATCGAGGCGAGCAGAATCGCCAGGCCGGCCCAGGGCACGACGTGACCGCCGGCCATGCCGTGCATGTACAGAACCATGCCGCTGGTAAAGACGAAGGCGCCGATCGTGGTGATCAGCGGCACCAGATCGGGCGGCAGGATGTGGTAATCGTGGTTCTTTGTACCGGCCATGATCGCTGGGATCCCTGTTTGCAGATGTCCGGCGGTCACGCCGCCGCGATTGTTTGATGGCCCCTTAACCGCCTGGCTTCCCTTGGTCCAGAGGCTTCGCGGTCGGATTCGCCACGGGGTGGAAAGTATAGCTCAGGGTGATCTGCTCGATGTCCTTGGCGTCCGGGTCGTCCTTGATCTTCGGATCGACGAAGAAGACCACCGGCATCCGCACTTCCTGATGGGGCTGCAGCGTCTGCTCGGTGAAGCAGAAACACTGGACCTTGTTGAAGTACTTGCCCGCCTGCTCGGGCTCGACGTTGAAGGTCGCCCGGCCCGTCACGGCGCGATCGCTGTCGTTGCGCGAGGTGTAGATCGCCATCTTGCGCCCGCCGAGCGAGACCTGCTGCGTGATCTGCTCGGGCTGGAACTGCCAGGGCATGCCCCGCTCGACATTGGCGTCGAACCGGATCGAGACCGTGTCGCCGGTCGCCTTGAACTCCGCCGCCCGGGCCTCGTCGATCCGCTGGGTGGTGCCTTCGAACCCGGTGACCTGGCAGAACAGGCGGTAGAGCGGCACCGAGGCGAAGCCGAGGCCGAGCATGGCGAGCGCCATGCCCCCGGCCATCAGCCCTACCCGGGCGTTGCGGTCGGGCTTCTTCACGTCAGCCCATCTTTGCGATCGAGATCCCGTAGACCAGGATCACGAAGGCCGCGAGGATCAGCCCGAGGACGATGTTGCGCTGGCGCTGGATGCGCTTGCGCTGAGCTTCCGAGTCGAGGGGTTCGGTCATGCGGTCAGCCCTGCACCATGAGGCCCGCCCCCGGCAAGCCTTGCACGCCGTGACCGCCCAGGGAAGCCCGCCGGCAAGAAAGCGTGCCCCGTGCAAGCGGCGTGACGCCGTCCAGCGGGCTTCCCTGGGCGACCGCGAAGCGGCGGGCAAGGCTTGCCGGGGCCGGGTCCAGCCAGCGATCCGCCACCAAAGCCGCGAACAGCGCGAAGAGATAGAGGATCGAGAAATAGAAGAGCTGCCGTTCGGGCTTCATCGCGTCGTCCGGCCCCGCGCGCCGGCGCAGGCCGACGCGGGCGGAGTAGCCGAGGAAAGCGAGCGAGAGGGCCAGCGCCGACCAGCCGTAGATCGCCCCGGCTCCGCCAATCCACCAGGGGACCAGCGCCAGGGGCAGGAGCAGCGCGGCATAGACCAGGATCTGGCGCCGGGTCGAAGCCTCGCCGGCGACGACCGGCATCATCGGGATGCCGACCTTGGCGTAGTCGGTCTGGACGAACAGCGCGAGCGCCCAGAAGTGCGGCGGGGTCCACATGAAGATGATCGCGAAGAGCACCAGCGGCATCAGCGTGATGTCCCCGGTCACCGCGACCCAGCCAATCAAGGGCGGAAAGGCCCCCGCCCCGCCGCCGATCACGATGTTCTGCGGGGTCCGCGGCTTGAGCCAGATCGTGTAGACCACGGCGTAGTAGAAGATCGACAGCGCCAGCAGCGCCGCGGCCAGCCAGCCTACCGCAAAGCCCATCAGGAAGACCGAGAAGACCGAGAGCACTCCGCCGAAGTCGCGCGCCGAGGTGCGGTCCATCTTGCCCGACGGCAGCGGCCGCCCGGCGGTGCGCTTCATGCCGGCGTCGATGTCGGCTTCCCACCACTGGTTGAGCGCCGCCGCCCCGCCCGCCGCCACGGCGATGCACAGGATCGCGGTGAAGCCCAGCACCGGCTTGATATGGCCCGGCGCCGCGAGCAGGCCGCACAGCCCGGTGAAGACGACCAGGCTCATCACCCGCGGCTTGGTCAGGGCAAAGAAATCGCGCCATTCGGCGGGTAGCGGAAGGGTAGTCGCAGCGGCCATGTCGGGCGGCCTATAGGCGCGGCGAGGCCCGGGAGCAAAGCCCAATCCGCCCCTGCCCGCTCGGAGGAAATCGTGCACGGTGAGCCATCAAAAGAAAAACCCCGGACTTTCGCCCGGGGCCTTCCTTGTGTCG
>JASGGH010000042.1:0-25363 GCA_047605105.1 Novosphingobium sp.
AGAAGGCGATCTCGGGCTTGTTGCCGAAGCCGGAGACCGTCACCCGCGCGGTCAGACCGGTGATCTGGGCTTCGGCGACGATGTCCAGCCGGGGATTGGGTGGGCTCTCGCCGTCGAAATTGATGCGGCCGCGGATCAGGTCGAAGCGGGTGCCGGCGAATTCGTAGCTGCCGCGGATCATGTCGGCCTGGCCGAAGATCTGCATCGCGTCGGTCGTGCCGCGCAGGCGGATGTCGGCGCCCCATTCGCTGTCGAGCCCCATGCCGCGCACCGCGACCCGGTTCGCGCCCTGCGCGTCGATCAGGAAGCGCCAGGGGAAGCCCCGCGCGCGGGCCGGAGCGATGTCCGCCGCCGCGTTGACCTCGCGCGTGGGCACGTTCGGCAGCTGCGCCGCGGCCGCGGCCCGGCCGAGCTGCCAGCTGGCGGAATCGATCGAGACGCGCCCGGCGATCGTGCCCGACAGGCCGTCGGAGACGATCCGCAAGGGCCCGGTCACCGCCGCGGCCATGTCGGGGCGGTTGATCAGGCGGGCATTGCGCGCCGCCAGCTTGAGGTCGATCACCGGCCCCTTGGTGCCGAGATCGCTGAGATCGACGAAGCCGCTGCCCGCCACCGCGCCGCCGCCCGCCGTCTGTCCCGAGAACTGGCTGAGCGTCAGCCGCGATCCGGCGAAAGTGCCGCGCATCGCGACCTGGCTGATGTCGGCGCCGATCAGCTGGCTCTGCAGGCGCAGGCCGGTCGAGGCGAGCGAGCCGCGGATCGAGGGATTGTCGAGGTTGCCGGTCACGTCGGCGGCGACCGACAGCGGCCCGGTCAGGTCGAAGGCCTCGATCGCGGCCAGCCGCCACAGCGCATCGGCCGGGCCGTTGTAGCGCAGTTGCGCGAAGAGCCCGCCGGCGCGCAGCCGCTCGACCAGGCCGCCGCCCTGCGGCAGGTTCGCGATCCGCGCCTGCAACCGGCCGCGGACCTGCCCGCCCTCCCGCGCGACGGCGCGCAGTTCCAGGGCGTTGGCCCCAAGGTTTCCGACCAGCGCGAGGTCGACCGGCCGCGAGGTCAGGACCAGGCCCGAGCGCGACAGGCCCTGGATCATCAGGCTGGCCGAGCCGCTCGGCACGCCGCCTCTCGGCTGGCGGTATTCGACGATGCCCGAAGCCTTGCCGCCCAGGCCCACCTCGGCCACCAGGATGTCGGCGATCGACAGCGGCATGTTCGAGAGGCCGAGCTTGAGCTCGGTCTGGGTCCGGCCGAACAGCCCGGAAGCGATCATCCGCCCGCCGGCATAGTCGATCTGGCTAGGCGCCAGGCGCCAGCCGCCGTCCTCGTCGGTCAGGACGGCGCGGCGCGGCATGATGATCTTCTGTCCGGCGAACTCCCCATTGGCGAGCACCGCGATCCGTCCCGGCGCGAAATCGCCGAGCAGTTGCAGCGCGAAGCGGCTGCCGCGCCGCCCGGCAACCGAGGCGGTCACCCGCCCGCGTCCGTCGGCCACGCTGGCATTGGCGGCGATCCGCCCCAGGAACAGGCTGCCGCGGCCGATCCCCTGGCCCGACAGGTTGCCGGTAATCGTCGTGTGCCCCTTGGCGAAGAGGCCGCTCGCCTCGAGCTTGCCGCTGGTGATCGTCAGCGGGGTCTCGCCGCCGAAGCGCGCGTTGTCCGCCGTCAGCGAAGCCGTGAAGCCCTGGCCGCCGCCGCGCGGCTCGAGCACGATCGAACCGTCGACCCCGCCGCCCGCCAGTTGCAGCGTCCCGTTGACGCCGCCGCTCTCCAGCAGCAGCCCGCCGGTGACGTTGGTCTTCCACACCTCGAGCCGCTGGATGTCGATCCGCGTCGGGCCGCCCGGCGGCGAGAACAGGCCCAGCGTGCCGGTGAACGGCCCCAGGGTAGAGCCGCCCGAGGTCTCGATCCGGAACCCTCCGGGCACCGGCGCCAGGGCGACGCGCACGTCCTTGAGCCCCGCCGCGGGCAGCGGGCTGGCGAAGACCAGCGTCGCGCGCGGGCCGTCGCCGGCGACCCGCGCCTCGACCGTGAAAGGCCCGTAGTCGACATGGCGCCCCCCGCCGCTGAGCGTGGTCGTGGCCCCGGCCACCCGGCCCGCGACGTTGAGCGAGAGCTTGCTGGCGGTGAGGCCGGTCTTCTCGAACAGTACGGGCATGCCGCTGCCCAGCTTGACCGAACCGGCGAACTTGATCCCGGTCCCGGCGATCGTCGTCAGCGTGGGATTGTCCACCCGCGGCATCGCCCCCGCGACATTGGCGGCGAGCCGCCAGGGCACGCCGTCCCCCAGCTTGAGCAGGATCTTGGCATTGGCATCGACCGTGCCGAGGTTCTCGAGCTTCCACCCGCGTGCCGCGACCGGCCCGGCCAGGGCATAGCCGCCGCGCGCGACATCGCCGCGCAGGACGAGCCGCGCGGCCAGGCCCGGCACGACGAGGGCGAGATCGTCCCCGGTCAGCCGCGAGCCGTCGAGCCGCAGGCGTCCGGTGGCCCGGGCATCGACCAGCCGCGGATCGACCGTGGCATTGCCGGTCACGATTCTGGCCGCCCGCGCGCCCAGCGGCAGGCTCCAGACCGTGCCGCTGCGCGTGGCCACGCCGGACTGGGTGAAGCGTTCGACCCGCAAGGTCCCGCTCGTCACCCGCTGGGCGACCAGGGCATGCTCTAGGGTCAGGTCGTCGAAGGCGCCGTTCAGCGTCAGGCCGAGCCCCACGCCCTCCAGCCGCGTGCCCTCGCCCAGGATCGCCGGATCGCGCAGGCTGGCCTTCACCGCCAGCCGATCGAATGCGTTCCGGCCCAGATCGACCCCGCCGCGGGCATCGACCTGCAGCCCGCTGCCCAGCACCAATGCCTGGCCGCGCAGCACGCTCTCGATCAGGGTTCCCCGGGCATCGACCGCCACCGCCGGCCCCGCCGCGCGCGCCGCCGGGCCGCTCAGCACGTCCTGCGGCCAGAGCAGGCCGAGCAGGCCGTACTGCCCCGCACGGTTGGTCAGCTTGAGCGCCGCGAACCGTCCCTCGGGCGAATCCACCAGCAGCGCCCCGCGCCAGTCGCTCCAGGTGCCCTTGCCGGCGATCCGCGCGCGCAGGTCCCGCTGCGCGCCGGTGAGGCTGGCGAGCAGCCCGCCCTTGGGCGCGGCATAGTCCAGCCCCATGTCGAACTTGTCGCGATCGGGCTCGGCATCGAGCAATGCGGTGAAGCGGTCGCCGCCGCCGAGGCTGGCCTGGGTCCGGATCAGCGCCCGGCCTTTGCGGATGTCGGCCTTGGCGACCATGTCCACCCGCCGCCGCTCGCCCATGATGCCCTTGGCGACCCACAACCGGTCAAGCTCCAGCCGGTCGATCCGCAGGTCGAAATCGGGCAGGATCGGCGCATCGGCCGGGCCGGGATTGAGCTTCCACTGACGCAGCAGGATACCGCGGTGAAGCACCAGGTTGCGCACGTCGAGGCCCTTGGTGAACCACGAGAACGGCCGCCAGTCGAGCTCGACCTCGGGGACCTGGAGGAAGGGGCCCTGGGGATCGGCCAGGGTCACCTCCCTCAGCCTGGCCTTGCCGTAGAGCGAGCCGTCGATCCGCCCGATCGTGACGCGCAGGCCCGAGGCCGGGGCATAGCGCGCCAGCCGTTCGACCACGAAGCGGTGGCCGATCGGGCTGTTGAGCACGAGCATCCCGATGCCCATCACGCCGAACAGCGCCAGGAAGGCGGCGAGCAGGTACTTGCGCCAGGTCCAGCGCTTGCGCTTCGGCGCAGCGGCCTTGCCGTCCCGCGCTTCGGGCTCGGTTTCGGGCTCGTCCGCCATCAGAACGCCTGGCCCAGCGCCACGTAGACCGCGACGCGGCTGTCGCCCGACCGGGGATTGAGCGGGGTGGCGACGTCGACGCGCAGCGGCCCGAAGCCGGTCTTGTAGCGCAGGCCGATGCCGGCGCCGTAGCGGATGTCGCCGAAGCCGGGGATCGCGCCTTCATCGACCCCGCCGGCATCGACGAAGGGAACGATCGAGACATTGCCGCCGAACAGCCCGGTCCTGATCCGCGCCTCGAACGAGGCCTCGTAGAGCGAGCGCCCGCCGCTGGGGTCGTCGGCCGTGTTGCGCGGGCCGATCAGCTGATAGCCGTAGCCGCGCACCGAACCGCCGCCGCCCGCATAGAACCGCCTGGACGGCGCGATGCCGGCCAGGTTCCCGCCCTGGATCGAGCCGAGCCGCACCCGCGCGGCGAGCACGAAATTGCCGACCGGCAGGTAGCCGCTGGCGTCGGCCTGGACCCGCGCATAGGTCGAGGTCGCGCCGGTGCTGCGCGATATCTCCGGCGAAACGCGCAGCGCGCCGCGCAGCCCCCTGGTCGGATCGAGCAGGTCGTCGGTGCCGTCGAAGGCCGCCCGCACCGGCAGAGCGGCGATGTAGTAGGTCGTCCGCGGAGTCGCGCTGTTGCCGCCTTCGCGCTCGCTCGTCGCGGTCAGCTCGAAGCCCGCCGACCAGGTCCACGGCTTCTGGAACAGGATCGTGGTCAGCTTTTCGAACGTGCCGGTCAGCGCCGCGGTGCGCGCGGCATAGGCATCGCGGTCGGTATTGCTGAGATAGGCGTCGAAGGTCAGGACCTGGTCGCGGCCCTTGAAATTGTTGCGGCGGAAGGTGACCCCGCCCAATTGCTCCTTGGTCCCGGCGACGGCGCGCAGGCGCAGCAGGCCCTCGGGCGGGAACAGATTGCGGTGCTCCCACTGGACCTCGGCGCGGAACCCGTCGCCGGTGTCGTAGCCGAGCTGGCCGGAAATCGTCCGCAGCGGCGCCTTGGTCATCGCGACGTCGAGCGCGACTTCGCCCGGAGCGCCGGGCTCGGGCGCGCGCACCTCGCGCGGGGTGACCGTCACGCTGCCGACCAGGCCCGTCGCCAGGATCGCCCGGCGCAGGTCGTCGCGCAGCGAGCGCTTGTAGAGGTCGCCGGGCTCGAACCGGGCGATCTCCTCCAGGTGCCTGGACGGCATGAACTTTTCGAGGTTCGAGGCGACCCGCCCGAAATTGTACTTGCCGCCGGGCGTGACGGGCTGGGTCAGGTCGCCTTCCTCGCGGCGGTGATCGACCAGCAGGTCCGGCTCGGCCAGCCTGGCGAAGGGATAGCCGTTCTCCGCCAGGGCCACGTCGAGATCGCCCTGGGCCGAGACGATCTTGTCGCTGTAGACCGGATCGCCCGGCCAGATGCCGTAACGCCCCCGCAGCATCGGATAGTCGGTGCCGGTCGTCTCGAGCGTCGGGACTTCGACCTTGCCGAACTTGTAGCGCGGCCCCGGCGCGATGTCGAAGCGCACCCCGGCCGCCTTCCCGGCCGCCGCGTCCCCCGGCTCGATCCCGCTGATCGTCTGGATCACGTCGCCGTCGTAGTAGCCGTAGATCCGCAGCAGCTTGGTCAGCAGCTCGCGGTCGGTCCGGGCGCGCACGCCGATCTGGCCGATTTCCTCTTCGCTGCCGCCGAGCGTCTCAAGCGCCGAAAGGCTCTTGAAGCGCTTCCCGAACTCCTCGCGCTCGGGGAACTGCGCCGGGTCCGCCGGGAAGGCGAGCGACAGCCGCGAGGAGACCCGGGTGATGTCGCCTTCGGGCATCCCCGTGGCGGGCAGCGCGGCGAAGGCCGCCTGGATCGCGGCGATGTCGGGATCGGGCTCGAGCGCAGCGAGCGCGGGCAGCTCGAGCTTCTCGTCGGGCCTGGGCAGCGTGAACCCGGCCCCAACGGCCAGCGGCGAGGCGGGATCGACCTCGACCACCGCCGTCCCGTCCGCGGGCGGCTGGACCTTGGCGAATTCCTCGGGGTTCTCGACCGCCGAATCCGGGATCAGCGCTTCGAGCTCGGCATCGGTCCGGATGCTTTGCGCCCAGGCCTGCCGGGCCGCGGGCTGGAGCATCAGCGCCACGGCCAGGGCGCCGGCGAACAGCCGGTCAATCGGCGGTCGGCTGCTCCACGAGGCGGTATTGGTCCTGCCCGCCGGGGACGCCGTCCTTGCCGCCGCCGACCGGGGCGGGAACCTGGGATCTGAGGCTGCCAGCGGCATCGGCGATAAGCTGCTCTTGCTCCGAAGGATCGAATCGCTCCCACCCGGCGCGGCCGAGCCGCTCGAGCGGACGATAGCGGACCTTGTACTGCATGCGAGCAGAACCATCGACCCAATAGCCGAGATAGACGTAGGGAAGCCCGTCCTGCGCCGCGCGGCGGATGTGATCGAGGATAATGTAATTGCCAAGCCCCGTCCGCGTTTCGTGTTCCGGGTCGTAGAACGAATAGATCATCGACAACCCATCGCCCTGCTTGTCCGTCAGGCAGCCGCCGACCAAGCGGCCCGGCGTTACCCCATCGAAGGAAGGCTCTCTATATTCAATCACATAGCTCGTAACCGGCGTATGTTCCACCATGTCGGCGAAATCGACGTCGTCCATCGTGGCCATGCCGCCTCCTGGGTGGCGAGCACCCAGGTAACGCTGGAGCAGCTCGAATTGTTCCGAGGTCGACCAGGGCCGGCAGACGGTGACGACGAGGTCCGAATTGCGCCTGAGGTTGCGGCGCTGGGTGGCCGAAGGGGCGAACTCGTCCGCCACCACCCGCACCGAGACGCAGGCCGCGCAATCGATGCACGAAGGGCGGTAGGCGACGGTCTGGCTGCGGCGGAAGCCGATCCGGCCCAGCGCATCGTTCAGCGCGTCGGCATGCGGCCCCTTGAGCTCGGTGAAGACCTTCCGCTCCGTCTTGCCCGGAATGTACGGGCAAGGCGCGGGGCTGGTGACAAAGAACCGGGGAAAGCGAACGGGTGCCGTCACGATTTTTCCGAGTTCCTCTGCGCGGCGCACGGGAAGTCGTGCTGCGCTGCAAGGTATGCCTGCAGTTCCCCAATGGTGAAAGAACTTTAACCACGAAACGGGGTAAACCAATGGTTATTTTGCACAGCCGCGGGCCATCCGTCGCATTCTGGATCAGGCCGGCCGGAATGCCCTAACCGAATTCCCTAACCGAATTCCCTAACCCGGGCCCGGCCCGCGATCACCGTCAGTCCCGCCCGTCAGTTCAGCTCCATCTGGCTGACCTCGAAGCCCTCGGCCCGCAGCGCCTCGATCAGCGTGTTGAGCTGATCGACATCGCGCGCCTCGCATTCGATCTCGGTTGCCAGGCCCTTGGCCGGCAGGTGGGTGAAGACCCGCTGGTGCACGATCTCGATGATGTTGACGTTGTGATCGTAGAAGACCTTCGAGACGCGGAACAGCGAGCCCGGCCGGTCCTGCAGCACCAGCCGCAGCCGGGCGAGCCGTCCGGACCGGGCCAGGTCGCGCAGCAGCACGTTGGCGAGCAGCCGCGTGTCGATGTTGCCGCCCGAGAGCACGATGCCGACCTTCTTGCCCGCGAACACGTGCGGATGGGCCAGCACCGCCGCGAGGCCCGCCGCGCCCGCGCCCTCGACCACGGTCTTCTCGATCTGCAGCAGCAGCGCCAGCGCGCCCTCGATCTCGTTCTCGCTGACCAGCAGGAAATCGTCGAGCAGACCCGCCAGGACCTGCGAGGTGAACCGCCCCGGCTCGAACACCGCGATGCCCTCGGCCAGGGTATCGCCGCCGACCGGCCGCCTGGCGCCCTTGAGGTGGTTGAACATCGAGGGGTAGAGCTCGGCCTCGACCCCGATCAGCTTGATGTCGGGCTTCATGTCCCGCGCGATCGTGCCCATGCCCGCCGACAGCCCGCCGCCGCCGACCGGGATCGCCAGGACTTCCAGGTCCGGCACGTCCTCGAGCATCTCCAGCGCCACGGTCCCCTGCCCGGCCGCGACCCGCGGATCGTCGAAGGGGTGGACGAAGGTCAGTTGCAGGTCCTGCTCCAGCTTGCGGGCATGGGCCGAGGCCTCGTCGAAGCTCTCGCCGTGGAGCACCACCGTGCCGCCGACCGCCTCGGTCTGCATGACCTTCACCACCGGGGTGGTGCGCGGCATGACGATCGTCACCGGGATGCCGAGCCGCGTGCCGTGATAGGCCAGGCCCTGGGCGTGGTTGCCCGCCGACGAGGCGATCACCCCGTTGCTGCACTGCGCCCCGCCCATCATCAGCATGGCGTTGAGCGCGCCGCGCTCCTTGTAGGCGGCGGTGAACTGGTGGTTCTCGAACTTGAGGTAGATCTCCGCGCCGGCGATCGCGCTCAGCGTCCGGGAATGGAGCGTCGGCGTGCGCACGACCGCGCCGCCGATCCGCGCCGCCGCGGCCCGGACGTCGGCGGCGGTGAGCAGCTCGGCTGCGTCGGCGGGAAGCGGTGCGGTAGACATCGGTCGCGCCTAGCGGAACGCGCGGACCTTGGGAACCCTGGAGCCTTGGGGAGAGAACAGGGTGACCAGGCCGACCACGACGATCACCGCGACCGTATCGGCGATCCAGTCGCGCACGTCGCAGTCGCGGCCCAGCGCCGGGATCGACTGGAACACCTCGATCAGCGCGCCGAGGAACGACAGCCGCTCGATCACCCGCCAGCGCGGCATGCGCGGGAAAGCCAGCGCGGCGAGCAGGGCCAGGGTCGAGAAGGCGATGACGTGCTCGACCTTGTCGCCCCACCGATCGGTCGGCAGCTTCGGCGGCTTGGGCAGCAGCGCCATGACCACCGCGAACAGGCAGGCGAGCACGAAGGCCACCTGCATGAAACGGATGAAGCGGCGGTCGGCAAGGAAGCGCATGGCTCGCGGATAGCGCATTGGCCGTTGCTGGCAAGGTCGATGCCGCTACAAGGGGCTGATGAGCGACAAGCCGGCCCCTGCCCCACTCCGCGTATCGATGATCGGCCTCGGCGTGATGGGCGGCCCCATCGCCCGGCATATCGCCAAGGCCGGCCACGACCTGACGATCTACAACCGCACCCCGGCCCGGGTGGAAAAATGGCTGGCGGACAATTCCGGCCTGGCGCCGCGGGTCGCCGCCGGCCCGGCCGATGCCGCCACCGGAGCCGATGTCGTCATCACCTGCGTCGGCGACGACGACGACCTCTCCGATGTCGTGCTCGGCCCCCAGGGCGTGTTCACCACGCTGAAGCGCGGCGGCGTGTTCATCGACCACACCACGGTCTCGGCCCGCATCGCCCGCCAGGTCGCGGTCGAGGCGCGCGACAAGCAGGTCCACTGCGTCGACGCGCCGATGACCGGATCGCAGATCGGCGCGGAGAACGGCACGCTCACCCTGATGTGCGGCGGCCGGGCCGACGCGATCGAGGCCGCGCGCGGCGTGATGGAAGCCTATTCGAGCCGCATCGTCCACGTCGGCAAGGCCGGCGCCGGCCAATCGACCAAGGCGGTCAACCAGATCTGCATCGCCGGCGTCGTCGCGGGCCTGGCCGAGGCGGTGCGCTTCGCCCAGGCGGCGCATCTCGACATGGGCAAGGTCTACGAGGCGATCTCCGGCGGGGCGGCGCAGTCATGGGAGATGGACAACCGCTGGTCGACCATGAACCGGGACGAATTCGACTTCGGCTTCGCGGTGGACTGGATGCGCAAGGACCTCGGCCTCGCGCTCGACGAGGGGCGCGGCCTGGGCGTGTCGCTGCCGATCACCGCGCTGGTCAACCAGTTCTATGCCGAGGTCCAGGCGCTCGGCTCGGGCCGCGAGGATACCAGCGCGCTGGTCCGCAGGCTGCCGCGCAAGGGCGGGAAATGAGGGCTTTTCCCGCGGCGCTCGCCGCCGCTGCGCTGATCTGCGGAACGCCGCTGCTCGCCGACACGCTGGTCGACAATGTCGAGGGCATCAGCCCCGATGCCAAGGGCAACGTCACCCGGTTCAATGCCATCCTGATCGGCAACGACGGGCGCATCGCCCAGGTCCTGTCGCGCTACGACAAGCGCCCGGGCAAGGTCGACTACCGCGTCGACGGCAAGGGCCAGGTCGTGATCCCGGGCCTGATCGACGCGCACCTGCGGCTGACCGACTACGGCTTTGCCGCGCTCGTGCTCGACCTCTCGGCCGCCAGGACCACCGCCGAGGCCCAGGCCCGGGTCGCCGCCTATGCCGCCGCCCATCCCGACCGGCCGTGGATCCTGGGCACGGGCTGGAACCCGCCGAGCTGGGACAAGGCGCAGCTTCCCACCGCCGCCGACCTCGACGCCGCGGCGGGCGGGCGCCCGGTCTGGATCGCCAGCGCCGACGGGCTGGCCGGCTGGGCCAGCAGCGCCGCGCTGAAGGCCGCCAGGATCGTCGCCGCGACGGCCGATCCGGCAGGCGGACGGATCGTCCGGCTCGGCGCGACGACCGCGCCTTCGGGGGTCCTGCTCGGCAACGCGCGCAGCCTCGTCGACAAGGCCGTCCCGCCCCCCCGCGCCGAGGACCGCGACGTGGCCTTCCTCAAGGCCCAGCAATTGCTCGTCGCCAAGGGCATCACCGCGGTCACCGCGATGGGCGCGACGATCGAGGACTGGCAGGCCTGGCGCCGCGCCGGCGACAGCGGCGCGCTCAGGATCCGGATCCTGGCCTATGCCGACGGCGTGGACAACATGGCCCTGATCGGCGGCCCCGGCCCCTCGCCCTGGCTCTACGACGACCGGCTGAAGCTGAACGGCGTGGTCTTCGCGCTCGACGGCTCGCTGGCCGCGCGGACCGCGCTGCTCAAGGCGCCCTATGCCGACGCGCCGACCGCCAGGGGCCTGACCCTGCTCGGCGACACCGCGCTCAAGAACCTGATGAGCCGCGCCGCCTTCGAGAACTTCCAGGTCGCGGTCACGGCGAACGGCGACGCCGCCGCCGCGCAGGTGCTCGACGCGATCGAAGCGATCGCCGACACCTACAAAGGCGACCGGCGCTGGCGGATCGAGCAGGCCGGGGTCATCGATCCCGCCGACCTGCCGCGCCTGGCCCGGGCCGGACTGATCGCCTCGGTCCAGCCCCAGGCGCTGGCGGCGGGGCGCAAGGATGCGGAACTTCGGCTAGGAACGGCGCGGCTCGGCGGCGCCTTCGCCTGGAACGCCCTGGCCGCGAACGCCCCGGCCTTGGCCCTGGGGTCGGCCGCGCCGAATTTCGCGCCAGACCCCTTTGCCGGGATCACCGCCGCGATCACCCGCCAGGGCCCGGACGGCGAGCCCTTCGGCGGCTGGCAGCCGGAACAGCGCCTGACCCGCGAGGCGGCGCTGGCCGGCTATACCGCCGCCGCCGCCTTCGCCGGCTTCGCCGAGGGCCGCTTCGGCCGCATCACGGTGGGCCAGCGTGCCGACTTCCTGATCCTCGACCGCGACCCGCTGCTCGCCACCCCGGAGGAGCTGCGCGGAACGCGGGTGCTGCAGACCTGGATCGGCGGGCAGCTCGCCTATCAGGCCGACGACCAGAGCGCCGCGCCGCCGCGCCCGGTGCGCGGCGAGAACTCCGACGGGCGGTAACTCCCCAGCCCCGTAGGTCCCCAGCCTGTCGAAGGACCGCTCTACGCTTCGCCGGTGCTTTCGCCGTGACGGATGAATATGGCCCTCATGTGCTCTCGGCCCTTCCTATTCCGGCCATTGGTCGGGAAGCCAGTTGCGAGACGTGTGGACGACATGCAGGACCGTCAGAACGGTGTCGTCGTCGCTCAGCGCATAGGCGATGATATAGGGAAGCCGGTTGACGGATTTTTCGTAGGTTCCCGCGACCCGGCCAGGATGGCCGGTGGCGAACTCGCCCAGGGCGTCCCCGGTTTCGCGAATCCGCTTCGCAACCCGCCGCGCTGCCGCCGGGTTGTCCTTGGCGATGTGGACGACTTGCCTTTCCAGATCATCAAGCGCGTCGTCCGACCATTGAACATGCTTCATGCGGCGCTTTTGCTCGCTGCCGCGATCGCGGCGTCAATCCGGTCCATCGCTTCCTTGTGCGGCGTCACCCTGCCTGCTTCCATGTCGGCAAGCCCGCGCTGGATGCCTTCGATGATCTGCAGCTCGCGGTTCACATAGGACTCGACGGCTTCGGCTGCGAGGTAAGACCGGGTGCGGCGCGTGTTGTGCGCCAAACGGCCGAGCTTTTCCTTGAGATCGGGCGTTACCCGGATCGTCATTGTCGTGCTTGCGCCCATCTCCATGCTCCTATTCGTGCTTGTGCACGTTGTAACACAAAGCATTGCCTTTGTCTCCTCTCCCCTTCCCCGGCACATTCGTCATTTCAATGACGATGGCGCGCCCGCTATATTCGCCGTTCTCATGCTTTCAGGAGTTGGGCGGCGGTCCCCTGCCCTTTCAGTAATTTGACCGCCGTTTTGTCGAATGACACGAACGTCTCCCCACCGAGCCATTGGCCGTCAAAGGCGATTACCCCGTCCGCGAAGTCGCCGCCCGCATCGAGGATAGCCAGGCCCGCTTCCACCGCAGGGCGGTTCAGGACGACATTGCGCGTTGTCATGAGCCGCCGGATCGCGGCTGCAATATCGGGCCGGGCCGCGTCATAGCTGCGTTCCATCACCCATGCGAGTTCGCACAGGGAATGAACGCTGATCGCCACGGAATCGGCCGCTTTCAGCGTCTCGACTGCGAGTGCTTGCTGTTTCGCGTCATCCGGCACGACGAGGCGCAGCAGCACGTTCGTATCGGCGGTGATCCTCATTTCCTGTTCATACCGGCCATGCCCGCCGCTGCGCCCGCTTCGGCGATAGCATCGTTGATTTCCTCGATCGTGAACCGGGCACCGTTGGTTTTTCCGGCAAAGAAGTTCCGCAGATCATCCCAGGAGCCATCGGGTTGATCGGCCTTCAGCTCCGCCCTGCCATCGGGCAGCAGGTCGAGCCTGATCTTGCCGCCGGGCCGAATGCCGAGATGCTTCAGAATCTCCTTCCGAAAAGTCACCTGGCCCCGCGCAGTCACGCTTAATGTCGTCATGGCTATTACCTCCATATCGCACCGATATAATGCAAAATTGCATTACTCTCAAGCCAAAACCCCGACAGCCAAATGATTAAGCGGCTAAGCGCCTGCCGCTGGCGCGGCACCGTGGCCCTAATTGCCGGTGCTTTCGCCGTGACGGATGGATACCCGCAATGCCGAAAAGAAGAGCTTCACGACGGCAGGCTGGATATTGTTCACCGTCAGTGCTCTGCTCACTGGCCTCGGCTTTTGGTGGTTCAAGGCGCAGTTAGCTACTCTGGGCTATGCTGGATAAGGCTCGTTTTGCAGGCAAAGCGCCCGCCAGCCCCGGAAAACGGCCCTTCCCGCTCCCGATGCCTGCAAACCCGTATCGAAACCTATGTCGCGATAACACCAACGCCTTCCCCTGTCCTGGCGATCGGCAGACGATCAGCAAGGTAGCGCAGGGCACTCAGCCGAGATTCCAAGCCCGTATCGCATCCGTGCCCCCTGCCCCGTGGTCGGCGAATATGGCCTAGCTGTTGCGGAGCCGGTCAGGCGCCCAGCCTTCCCGATCCTGCGAACAGCTGTTCGATTTCGACCATCGGCTTGAACAGGCGATTGGGCTGTTCGACCAATCTTACAAAATCGTGTCGCCCATAAAACGAAGCCGCCGCGTCGTCCTTGGCGTCCACCACGACCGCGAGCGAAGCGGTTTCGGTTCGCAGGCAACGCTGGAGCGCATCGAGCAGAAGTTCCGTTCCCAGCCCCCTGCCCCGCCCCTTTGCATCCACCGCAAGGCGACCGAGCAGCGTTGCCGGCAGGACCGGATAGCGCGGTAGCTTCTTTACGAATGCCAACGGCAGCTCCGCCGCCTGGATCGATGTGTTCGACAGAGTGTAGAAGCCCAGGACATCAGGCGATGGCGGTTCTATCAGCACATAGGGAGCGGCCACGCGACGGCGCGCGTCCTGGCCGGCTTGGGATTGCAGATAACGGTCGAGAATCTCGACGCCGCAGGAGAAGCCGGAACGATCGTGGCGCGCCGCGTCGAGCAGCTCGATAACGGGCCTTGTATCAATGGTCACGCCTATTGGTCGCCGTATCGCGCCCTGTAGGCGGCCACGCGCTCGCGCATCCTGGCACTCGGCTCGCGCGGATTGAGTAGTGCGTCCACGAACGCCTGCGAATCCCGCACGCTAAGCTGGATGACCTCATGCTCCGCAATGGCGCGCTTCGCCGCGTCCTGCACGCTGGTCAGCACGAAATCGGTGATGCTGCGCCCTTCCAGCGCGGCCGCGTGTTCGATAAGCGCCTTCTGTTCGGCGGTCACGCGCGCTTCCAGTCGCTCGGCGCGCCGGCGAGCCGGCGGGGCGGTTGCCTGTCTTTGTGCGTGGGCCATGGCCGTATCTCCTTGCCTTGCATATGTACGGCCAATTGCCGGTTATTTCAAGTGGCCGCGACCCCGCGCCTCGCGCCGCAGGTGAAGTACGGTGCTTCGACAAGCTCGGCATGGACGGGTGGCTTATTCGGCGGGGCTCGCCTGGGACGGCAAGGCCGGCGGGGCTTCGGCCTGCGCCTTCGCTTCCTCGGCCGCCTTCTCCGCCGCCGCGCGCGCTTCCTCCTCCGCCTTTTCCTTTGCGGCGCGCTTGTCGGTGATGTGCATGAACACCAGCGAGCCTTCGAACAGCAGCAGCAGCGGGATCGCGAGGGCGAGCTGCGAGATCACGTCGGGCGGGGTGGCGACCGCGGCGACCGCGAAGATGATGACGATCACATAGCGCCGCGCCCCCGCCAGCTGCTGGCGCGAGACCAGCCCGGCGCGGTTGAGCAGCAGCGGCAGCACCGGCAGCAGGAAGCTGATCCCGAAGGCCAGGATGAACTGCATGACGAGGTCGAGGTAGTCGCCCATCGCCGGCAGGGCTTCCTGCTTGATCCCGCCTTCGACCCCCTGGAAGCCGAGGAACCATTTGAAGGCCGTCGGCATCACCACGTAGTAGGCCAGCGCCGCGCCGCTGGTGAACAGCACCGGCGTGGCGATCAGGAACGGCAGGAACGCGCGCTTCTCCCGGCTGTAGAGCCCGGGCGCGACGAAGGCCCAGACCTGATTCGCCAGATAGGGGAACGTGATGAAGAAGGCCGCGAACAGCGCCACCTTGATCTCGACGAAAAAGGCTTCGTAGAGCTTGGTATAGACCAGCCGCCCCTGCCCCGCCGGAAAGGCGCCGATCAGCGGATGGGACAGGAAGGCGAAGATGTACTTCGCGAAGTACAGGCACCCGCAGAAGGCCGCGGCCAGCACCAGGATGCAGCGCAGCAGGCGGGTCCGCAGCTCGAGCAGGTGATCGAGCAGCGGGGCCTCGGAATTGTCGATTTCGCGGATCTTGAGGATCATGGCCGGACGATCACGATTTGTGGGCCGGAGGCGCGAGCGGCAGTTCGGGCGAGGCCTGGTCGGCGGCCGGCTCATGCGCCGCGGGCAGCGGCGCGGCGAGCGGATGCGCCTGGTCCCCGTAGTCGGGATAATCAGGATGGGCGGCGGGGGCCTCGCCCATCGGCGCGGGGGGATGATCGGGCAGGGTCGCTTCGGCCGGAACCGCCGCAGCGGAAGCCGCAGCCGCCTCCCTGGCTGCTTCCTCCTGCATGATCGCCTCGTTCTTCTCCCGCCACTTCTTCTCCATTTCCTCCAGTTCGGCCTGGCGGATCATCTCCTCGATGCCGGACTTGAAGTGGCCGGAGACGCGGCGGACCTTGGCGATCCAGCTACCTGCCAGGCGCAGCGCGCGCGGCAGGTCCTTGGGCCCGATCACGACGACCGCGACCACCGCCGTCAACAGCAGTTCCTGAGCGCCGATATCGAACATGGCCGTACCGAACCTGTCGGGTCAGCGGGGACCGGCCTGGTTCGTGTCGATCACCGTCTCGCCGTTGAGAGTGGCCTGCTGGGGAGCCGGCGGGGCCGGCTGCTGCGCCGCGGCCTGGGGGGCGGCCTGGGGAGCGGCCTGAGGAGCGGCCTGAGGCGGGGGGATCTGCGCGGCCGGAGGGGTCGCGGCGGCATCGTGGGCCGCCTCTTCATCGCTCATGCCCTGCTTGAAGCTCTTGATGCCCTTGCCGAAGTCTCCCATCATCTCGGAGATGCGGCCGCGGCCGAACAGCACGAGCACCACGATCGCCAGGATCACCAGGTGCGGCAGTGACAAACCCATCATCGAATCAACTCCTGAAACCCGACTGGCCTGGCGCGGCGAAGCGCCTCCCCGGTTCCTCGGCGCCTATCTAGGCACTTTCCCCGTCGGTTGCCAGTCCCACCGGCCCTTGCGACAATTCGTTGCAAACCTGCGGCTCCTCCGCGGTTTCGGCGGCGGCGGTCAATTCCGCGAGCGCCTCTTCCACCGGATCGAGCAGGCCGGCGGCGCGCAATTCGTCGATGCCCGGCAGGTCGCGGCGCGACTCCAGGCCGAAGTGGGCCAGGAAATCGGGCGTCGTCGCGTAGATCACCGGCCGCCCCGGCACCTCGCGCCGGCCGGCGACGCGGACCCAGCCCGCCTCCATCAGCACGTCGAGCGTGCCCTTGGCGGTCTGGACCCCGCGAATCGCCTCGATCTCGGCGCGGCTGACCGGCTCGTGATAGGCGACGATCGCCAGGACCTCGGTGGCGGCCCGGGACAGGCGGCGGACCTCCTCGCGCTCGCGGCGCAGCAGATGGGCCAGGTCGGGGGCGGTCTGGAAATGCCAGCGCCTGCCGCGCTCGACCAGTCGGACCCCGCGGCCTTCGTAGTGGCGGGCGAGCTCGGCCAGCGCCGCGGTGACGTTCGCCCCCCCGAGATGGCTCGAAATCGCCTCGGCGCTCATCGGCTCCTCGGCGGCGAACAGCGTCGCTTCGACCGCGCGGACCAGCTCGTCGGGCCTGGCTTCTCCGTGAACGCTCACTGCCTGACCTGCCGCAGGCGCAGCGGCCCGAAGACCCGCTCCTGCGCCAGCTCGGCCTTGCCGAGCCGCGCCAGTTCCAGCGCCGCGACGAAGCTGGAGGCCAGCGCCGAGCGCTGGAGCCGGGGATCGGCCCATTCGTCTCCTTGGCGGGGCGGCAGGAAATCGCGCAGCTCCATCCAGTCGAGCGCCACGCCGAGCATCGAGGACACCCGCGCCAGCGCCGAATCCAGCGTCATGACCATCCGGTCGCGGACCATGTGGACCACCGGCTGGGTCCGCAGCTTCACCTGGCCATAGGCCTGGATCAGGTCGAACCACTCGCACTGCCAGCGGTTCTTGCGGTCGACCCGCAGGCCCTCGGGCGCGCCGCGGCGGAACACGTCGCGCCCCAGCCGGTCGCGCGCCATGACCCGCGCCGCCGCCTCGCGCATCGCGCCGAGCCGCTGGAGCCGCAATTGCAGGCGCAGCGCCAGCTCCTCGGGGCTCGGGTCCTCCTGCTCCTCGCGCGGGAGCAGCAGCGCGGATTTGAGGTAGGCCAGCCAGGCGGCCATCACCAGGTAGTCCGCCGCCAGCTCCAGCTTCAGCGCCTCGGCCTGCTCGATATAGGTCAGGTATTGGTCGACCAGCCCGAGGATCGAGATCTTGCGCAGGTCGACCTTCTGCCGCCGCGCGAGGTCGAGCAGCAGGTCGAGGGGGCCTTCCCAGCCGTCGAGCTCGAGATAGAGCGCATTGGAGTCGCTCGCCGCCGACCCGGGGCCGTCCCAGCCGTCCTCTTCGAAGAGCCCGGTCCGTTCGGCCTGATCGCTCATGCCTGAACCAGATCCAGCAAGGCGTCGCGCCGGGCGAGGAGCGCTGGTTGCCGCGCGACGGCGTCGTGGTCGAGCCCGGTGGCCGCGAGGGCGCGTTCCAGTCGCTTACTGGCTGCCATCGAAATCGTCGGCAAGCGCCGGGCGATTTCGGTCATGTCGTCCATTTTCGCCCAGCAATTCAATGCGATGTCGCAGCCCGCCGCGATCGCCCGCTCGGCCCGCTCGGGCACCGAGCCGGACAGCGCCTCCATGTCGAGATCGTCGGTCAGCAGCAGTCCGCCGAAGCCGATCTGCTTGCGGATAATCTCTTCAATGACGAACGGCGATTGCGTCGCCGGCCGCTCGGCATCCCAGGCGGTGAACAGGACATGCCCGGTCATCGCGATCGGCGCGTCGGCCAGGGCGCGGAACGGGGCGAGATCGACCTCCAGTTCCGCCGCGCTGGCGGTGACGGTCGGCAGTTCCTTGTGGCTGTCCGCCCCGGCGCGGCCATGGCCCGGCATGTGCTTGATCGTGCCCACAATTCCGGCCCGTGCCAGCCCGTCGAGCACCGCCCGCCCCAGCGCGGCGACCCGCATCGGTTCGGAGCCGTAGGACCGATCGCCGATCACGTCGTGAGTGCCCGGCTGGCGCACGTCTAGCACCGGCGCATGGGTGCAGGTGATCCCGACCTCGGCAAGGTCGAGCCCCAGCGCCTCGGCATTGGCGCGCGCCGCCTCGATCGCGCTGGCCGGGGCCACCTCGTAAAGCGCGTCGAAGGCCACGCCGGCGGGATAGCTGGGCCACTGCGGCGCCTTGAGCCGGGTGACGCCGCCGCCCTCCTGATCGATGGTGATCAGCAGCCGCTCACGCCCGTGGATCGCGCGCAGGCTGTCCGTCAGCGCACGCAGCTGCTCGCGGCTTTCCACGTTGCGGCCGAACAGGATGTAGCCAGCCGGATCGGCAGCGCGGAAGAACGCCCGTTCGGCGTCGCTGAGGACCGTGCCGGAAAGCCCGAAGATCGCAGGGGTCATCCGCCGAAAGTCGCAGGATCGTGCGCTTGCCGCAAGCGGCGCGAATCCGCAGGTGTGGAAATTCGCCTCAGTTCTTCACCTGGCAAGCCACGCCCGCGGCCTTGAGCCGGGTGCAGAGGTCGTTCGCCCCGGCCACATCGCCGGCGACCGCCTGGAGACGATAGACCGTGCCGATGTCGGCCTTGCCCTCGATCACGCGGTGCTTGACCCCCGACAGCACCGCAGCATGCCGCTGCGACAGGCTGGCCCAGCCGGCTTCGGCCGTGGCGAGCGAGGTATAGGCGCCGACCTGCACGCCCACGCCGCTGGGCGCAGGCGCGGCCGGGGCGCTGGGCTTGGCCGGATCGGTCGCCGGAGCGATCACCTGACCGCTCTGGTCGAGCTTGGGAGGCGTCGATTTGCCTTCCGAGACCTGATAGCTGGTGTCGCCGGTCCCGGCGAAGGTCTTGCCGCCCGGGTCCTTGGGCGCTTCCTTGTAAGGCGCCTTGGGCGCCTCGATCACGCTGCCGTCGGCCTGGAGCTCGGCGCGGCCCGCCCGGTGGCTCGCCCACCAGATGCCGCCGACCAGCGCGGCGAGGACCGCCAGGCCCGCGACCAGGAACATCACCAGGCGGCCGCTGTCGGCGCTGTCGTAGTCCTCGTCATCGATCGATTCGAGCCAGGGCAGACGCTCTTCCTCGTCGAGATCGAGCCGGGCGGCTCCGCTTTCGGGCGCGTCGCTCTGAACGAACGGCTGCTCCTGCGCGCCGTCCTGGCCCCCGTGCTCCGCGTGCCCTTCGTGTCCCTCGTTCCGATTTTCGTCGGCCATCATGATCACATTTCCTCCACGGCCTCGACGCCCAGCAAGGCAAGGCCATTGCGGATAAGCTGCCCGATTTGCGCGGCAAGGAAAAGCCTTGCGCCCGACCCTTGCGGGTCTTGTGCCACGATGAAGCGTTTCTCGGGCTTGTCGTTGCCGAGGTTCCAGTAGGCGTGGAACGCGGCGGCGAGGTCGCCGAGGAAGAAGGCCACCCGGTGCGGCTCGCGCGCCGCGGCGGCGGCCTCGACCAGACGGGGGAACTGGGCGGCGAGCTTGACCAAGGCGAGTTCCTCCCCGCCCAGCAAGTCCAGATGGGCGGCGGACGGCGCCAGCCCCTCGGCCGCCGCCTTGCGCATGGTCGAGGCGATCCGGGCATTGGCGTACTGGACGTAGAACACCGGGTTGTCCTTCGAGGCCTCGACCACCTTGGCGAAGTCGAAGTCCATCTGGGCTTCGGGCTTGCGGGTCAGCATGGTGAAGCGCACGACATCCTTGCCGACTTCGCGCACCACATCCGCCAGCGTGACGAAGGTCCCGGAACGCTTGGACATCTTCACCGGCTCGCCGTCGCGGAGGAGCTGGACCATCTGGACCAGCTTGACCTCGAACGGCGTCGCCGTCCCATCCGCGCCGGTCATCGCCGCGACCGCGGCCTTGATCCGCTTGACCGTGCCGGCGTGGTCCGCGCCCCAGATGTCGACCAGCGCGTCGGCGGCCTGCGCCTTCTGGAAGTGGTAGGCGAGGTCGGCACCGAAATAGGTCCAGGCGCCGTCGCTCTTCCTGATCGGCCGGTCCTGGTCGTCGCCGAACCGGGTCGAGCGGAACAGCGGCAGCTCGACCGGTTCCCAGTCGTCCAGCGTCTTGCCCTTGGGCGCTTCGAGCACGCCATCGTAGACGAGGTCGCGCGCGCGCAGCCAGGCCTCGGCCTCGGCCGGCTTGCCCGCGGCCTGGAGCTCGGCCTCGGAGGAGAACAGGTCATGTCTGATCCCGAGCAGCGCGAGGTCCGCCTTGATCATCACCAGCATGGCGGCAACGGTCTTCCGGCGGAACGGCACGAGCCATTCCGCTTCGGGCGCGGCGACGTACTTGTCGCCGAATTCCTTGGCGAGTTCCTGCCCGATCGGAATGAGGTAGTCACCCGGATAGAGGCCTTCCGGAATCTCGATCGTCTCGCCCAGCGCCTCACGGTAGCGCAGGTGCGCCGAGCGGGCGAGGACGTCGACCTGGCCGCCGGCATCGTTGACGTAGTATTCGCGGATCACCTTGTGCCCGGCGAACTCGAGCAAGGCGGCCAGCGCATCGCCGACCACCGCGCCGCGGCAGTGGCCCATGTGCATCGGCCCGGTCGGATTGGCCGAGACGTACTCGACGTTGACCGTGGTGCCGCCGCCCACTTCGGAGCGCCCGTAGTCCGCCCCCAGCGCGGCGATCGCCCGCAGTTCGTCGAGCCAGGCGGCTTCGTCCAGCCGAAGGTTGATGAAGCCCGGCCCGGCGATCTCCGCCGCGGTGACCTGCGGCAGCTTCTTCAGTTCGCCGACGAGGGCTTCGGCCAGAGCGCGCGGGTTGGTGCCGGCGGGCTTGGCCAGGACCATCGCCGCGTTGGTCGCGAGGTCGCCGTGGCTCGGATCGCGCGGCGGCTCGACGGTAACGGCCCCTCGGTTCAGCCCGGCCGGGAGCGTGCCCTGGGCTTCGAGCGCATCGAGCGCGGTGGCGATCTGGGCCGCGAGCGCGGCGTGGACGGTCTTAACCTGTGACATGGGCGCGCGGTTAGCCGGTTTGATGCGGCAGGGAAAGGTGTGCGATGATCGTGAGCTCGACCGTGATGCCCGGCGCGGGCGCGGGCCTGCCCGACAGCGAGCCCACGCTGCTGCGCCTCGCCAGCGCCTACCTCAGGAAGTACCCGCGGACCGAACGCCCGCGCGGCTTCTAGCGCCGGACGTTGTAGCTCAACTGGTCGTTGTCGAGCTGGAAGCCGACCAGCACCTCGAAGGTCGCGCGCTGGACCGCGGCGCGGACTTCGGGCTCGGTCAGCGGATCGACCGCAGCGTCCTGATCGCCAGCCTTGCGCTTGCGGGTGATCCGCTGGCGGATGTCCTCGGGCAGGGTCGCCTCGGCCCGGTCGATATAGGCGCCGCCCTGGGCCCGGGCCTGGGCGCGTTCCTGGCCGTCGGCGAAGTTCAGCACGACCGTGCCGATCCGCTTGGTGACGACCGCGCGGCCGCCGCGCAGAACGGTGACGAAATAGGGCAGCGAGACCTGGCGCGCGCCCCGGGTATCGGCCCGGCGGGCGAGCACGTCGAAAGTGATGCCCGAATAGACCTTGGGGCTGAGGTTCTTGGCCCCGTCGTCGCACTGGCTGCGCAGGTTGGTGATCGCCGCGGTCACGTCGATCGAGGCGGCATCGCGCGCGCCGGCGGTGCGGAACAGGGTGACGTCGCCGGTATAGTCGGGAATGCCGACCGCCGGGCAGGCGCCGCGCACCGCGGTGATGCCCACGCCTTCCTGAACGACGATCTCGCCCTTGGACTTGCATCCGGACAGCGCGCCTGCCCCGAGAACGGCGATGGCGGCGGCGCAGAACAGGTGGGTGCGAGCGGTCATTCAGCGGGTCCTCGAGTATTCGTTGCGCATGCCCTAGCGGCGCCCGGCGCAAAGCGCTAGAGGGACCGACATGAACGCGCCCTTTCAGCCACCTGAAGCACCTTCCGCGGAAAAGCCGCCGCTGCGCCTGCTGATCACCGCCCCGCGCGGGTTCTGCGCCGGCGTCGACCGCGCCATCGACATCGTCGAGAAGGCGATCGAGAAGTACGGCAAGCCGGTCTACGTCCGCCACGAGATCGTCCACAACCGCTTCGTGGTCGACGGCCTGAAGGAAAAGGGCGCGATCTTCGTCGAGGAACTCGACGAGGTGCCCGACGACGAACACGTGATCTTCAGCGCCCACGGCGTGCCCAAGGTCATCCCGGCCGAGGCCTCGCGCCGCGGCCTGGGCTGGCTCGATGCGACCTGCCCGCTGGTCTCCAAGGTCCATCGCCAAGCCGAGCGCCAGATCGAGGCCGGGCGCCACATCATCTTCATCGGCCACGGAGGCCATCCCGAGGTGATCGGGACCCTGGGCCAGGTGCCCGAGGGGCAGATCACCCTGGTCGAGACCGTGGAAGACATCGCCGCGCTGCCCTTCGACACCGAATCGCCGCTGGCCTTCCTGACCCAGACCACGCTGTCGGTCGACGACACCGCGGAGATCGTCGCCGCGCTGCGCGCCCGCTTCCCCCAGATCAAGGGGCCCCGGGCCGAGGACATCTGCTATGCGACCTCGAACCGCCAGAAGGCGGTCAAGGCCATCGCCGGCCAGTGCGACCTGGTGATCGTGGTCGGCGCGCCCAACAGCTCGAACTCGCTCCGCCTGGTCGAAGTGTCGGAGCGCTGCGGCACCCGGGCGGTGATGGTCCAGCGCGGCTGCGAAGTCGATCCGGCCTGGCTGGAAGGGGTCGGGACCCTGGGCCTGACCGCCGGAGCATCGGCGCCGGAGAAGCTGGTGCGCGAGGTCGTCGCCCGCCTGGCGGAATTCCGGACCATTTCCGAAGAGACCGTCGTCGCCACCGAAGAGAAGATGATCTTCAAGCTGCCGCGCGAGCTCACCACCTGAGCCCCGCAACCGGATGGCCGTCTACACCCACCTCGGCGCCGAAGCCCTCGCCGAACTGATCGCCGCGTTCGACGTCGGCGAACTGCGCTCGGCCAAGGGCATCGCGGAAGGGGTTTCGAACAGCAACTGGCTGATCGAGACCGCCGGCTGCGACGGAACCGGCGCGCGCTTCATCCTGACGATGTACGAGGAACGGACCGACCTCGCCGAACTGCCGTTCTTCCTCGACCTGCTCGATTACCTCGCCGGCCAGGCCTGCCCCGTTCCGGCCACGATCCACGATCGCGACGGCGGGAGCTTTCGCTTCGTCGGCGAAAAGGCCGTGGCGCTGATCGAGTTCCTGCCGGGGGTCTCGGTCAGCGAGCCGACGCCCGCCCAGGCCCGCGCGGTCGGCGAGGCGCTGGCGAAAATGCATCTGTCCGCGCGCGATTTTCCCGCGGTCAGGGCCAACGGCATGGGCCTGGCGCAGTGGCGGGACTTCGCCGATCGGTGCGGTCCGGAAGGCTTCGCGTCGATCGATCCCGGGCTTGCCGGCCTGGTGGCCCGCGAACTGGCGAGCCTCGAACGCGACTGGCCGGAGGGACTGCCCACCTCGGTCATCCACGCCGACCTGTTTCCCGACAACGTGCTGATGCTGGACGACCGGGTGACCGGCCTGATCGACTTCTATTTCGCCTGCACCGACATCACCGCCTACGACGTCGCGGTGACCCACGCCGCCTGGTGCTTCGACGCCGCGGGCGAGCGGTTCGATCCGGCCGTCTCGCACGCCCTGCTGGAAGGCTACGAAAGCGTGCGGCCGCTGTCGGCGGAGGAGCGTGCCGCCCTGCCCGTCCTGGCGCGGGGCGCAGCGATGCGCTTCCTGATGACCCGCGCCTACGACTGGCTGAACACGCCGGCCGGAGCGCTCGTCACGCGCAAGGACCCGCTCGCCTTCGCGCGGCGGCTGTCCTTCTATGCAACCCCTCTTGGATCGGAGATATTCGCACGATGAACGAATCCGGCGAAAAACCGCGCAAGCGGGTGGAAATCTTCACCGACGGGGCCTGCAAGGGCAATCCCGGCCCGGGCGGCTGGGGCGCGATCCTGCGCATGGGGCGCCACGAGAAGGAACTGTCCGGCTCCGATCCCGCGACCACCAACAACCGCATGGAAATGACCGGCGCGATCCGTGCGCTGAACGCCTTGATCGAGCCCTGCGACGTGGTGCTCCACACCGACAGCCGCTACGTCATCGACGGGATCACCAAGTGGGTCCACGGCTGGAAGAAGAAGGGCTGGGTCAACGCCAGCAAGCAGCCGGTCCGCAATTCGGACCTGTGGCACGACCTGATCGAGGCGGCTCAGCCGCACAACATCGATTGGGTCTGGGTCAAGGGCCACGACGGACACCCGGAAAACGAACGGGTCGACAAGCTGGCCAGCGACGCGGCGCTCAGCGCCGGGTAACGTTCGGCCCTCCCCATTTCACGGAGCGCAAATGGGGAGGGCCTGTTTCCTCACTCGATCGTCGTATCGACCACTTGCGCGCCGGGGCCGTTTTTCAGGACCGATTCGATCGCGTTCTTCGCGCCGGCCTTGCTGGAATAGCCTTCGGTCCAGAAGATGCTTTCGCTGTTGTAGCAGAAATAGGCCACGAACTCCCCGGCCTTGTTCTTCCGGATCTCGAAACGATGCGCCATTTGAATTCCTCCAAGTTCAGCCCCCAGAACCGCTAACCTAGATCAAGCCGCGCGGTTTGCTAGAGCCTTTTTCCGAGGGAACGGGCCGGGGCTGCTCCCACGTCAGTGAAACAGGCCCTAGCCGAATCGCGCGGGCGAATAGCGCGCCGGATCGATCGCGCCGGCCGGCCTGCCCAGGAGCAGCGCCGCCGCGAGCCGGGCCGCCGCCGGCGCGGTCTGGATGCCGAAGCCGCCCTGCCCCGCGAACCAGAAAAACCCTTGGTTCGCAGGATCGTAGCCATAGACCGGCAAGCGGTCGGGGGCGAAGCTGCGCAGGCCGGCCCAGCGGTGCTCGACATGCTCGATCCGCCAGTCGGTCACCTTGCCGAGGCGGTGGATCGCGGTGGCGACGTCGATCTCCTCGGGGGCGGCGTCGCAGGGCGGGCTCGGCGTCTCGTCGTGGGGGCTGAGCCAGAGGCGTCCGGACTCGGGCTTGAAATAGAACGCCTCGTTCAGGTCGAGGACGAGCGGCAGGCTGTCCGGCACCCCGGGCGCGGTGCGGAGCTGGGCGACGGTGCGCCGGTAGGGCGTGATGCCGAGCGGGCGCACCCCCGCCATCGCGGCAACCGGGTCGGCCCAGGCGCCGGCGGCGTCGACCAGCACTTTCGCCGCGACCTCGCGCCCGTCGGCCAGGACCAGCCGCCAGCCCGCGGCGTCGCGCCGCG
>JASGGH010000043.1:0-25002 GCA_047605105.1 Novosphingobium sp.
AAAAGTCCAGGGGATATGGCGCGTCTGCACTTCTGACGCGCGCGGCCGCGCTGATCCTTGTCGACGGATTACGCGATCACCCGCAATGTCAGACGCTGTTCCGCGATTCCAACTTCCGGGATCCGATTTCGCGTGCTGTCCAACTGATGGAGAAGCACTCACACCAGGAGTGGACGGTAGCGGGTTTTGCGGCGAAGGTCGGCCTGGGGCGATCCACCTTTGCCGAACGATTTCTGACGCAGGTGGGCAAGCCGCCCATGGAGATGTTGACCGAAATCCGCATGCAGCAGGCGGCCAAGCTGCTCACCGAAACTCCATTGAAGGTCGCTGAGATCGGCGAACGCGTCGGGTATCATTCGCAGTCCGCATTCAATCGCCGCTTTGAGGACTACTTCAAGATAACCCCGGCGAAGATGCGCGCCCGCAGGCGCGACAGCATCGAGTTGAATGGCCCGGCCGTTCCGGATTTCGCGCTGTCCCATCCTGCGCAGGCAGCTTTCAGGTCGGGCGGATATAGCGGCGCGATAAACGTGTAGGCCGTGACCCTGCGCGGGCGCGACCATTACTGGACGGACGGGCAGATATACGGGAGCGGCGCCGCTCGCCTCGGGTGGCAAGCCCTCTATCGTGATGGAAAGTTTCGCGCAGCGGGCAGCACCAACGGGAGCGACATGATAATGGACGACGAAGAAAATGTGGTCAGTGTACGCGAGTCGCTGCCATCACCGGTCGGCCCGGGTCCAGTACCGACTTCAAGGTGTTTCGCTACAAGGCGCCGACCGCGCTCAAGCGCGACCGGGCGCTGGTGCCCCTGGTACAGGCCGGCGGGATCCCGCGCCGCCAGGACCGACGGGGTCGACTGGTGCAACTCAGGGTGGGTCCGCATGATGTGGTATTGTTCGACGAAGGCTTCGACCGAGACTTTCCAGTTGGTCGGCACGACGGAGGCATACCACCATTCGGTCCGCAGCTTGTCGGCATTGCGCGCGTCGAGCTTGTCGGCGACAGGGCCGAGATGGTCGCGCAGCGACGGCGCGTCGTCGTCGAAGTTGATGAAGGCGCAGCCGCCCCAGGTCTCGACCCGGCATGGCTTCAGAGCGATCTCGACGGGATCGATGATTTCCTCGTCGAAGATGTTGCGGGCGAAGACGAAGGTCTTCCTGCCTTCCAGGTCGTAACGCCATCCATGGAAGGGGCATACGAGGCCGCCAGCTTTGTAGTTGCCGGCGCCTTCGGCAAGCTTCATCCCGCGATGGCGGCACACGTTGTGATAGACCCTGATCCCCGCCTTGGTGCGGACGATCAGGACCGACTTCTCGAAGATCGTATATTCGACGAAGTCGCCGACCTCAGGGATCACTTCCAGGCGGCAGGCCATTTGCCAGGCGCGGGGCCACAGCTTGGCCTTTTCCAGCTCGAAGAATGCAGGGTCGTAATAGCGCTTCGCCGGAATGAGGCGGGGGTCGCGTACCGCATGGAGCACGTCCTGCATTGCCTGATCCTGTCCCATGGCTGTCCTTTCCCGCCTGGCGGCCATCGTTATCCGTCTCTGCGGCGATGCGGTAGCATATTGTTGCATACGAATACAGTGTCGCATAATAGCCTTTTTGCGCTCCCGCCGGATGCCGCATCTGCCGGTTTCCCAACGGACGGGCGAAGCGCCGGAACCTGCGGCATAGCAAGTCTTGGAGAATGAATATGGGCACCACGATCGCAGTCCCTCGTGCACCCGCTGCCACGATTGGCACGGTGGGCATCTGGTCGGCGGGGGTCAGGTTTGCACCTGACGGTGCGGGGACCGCGGCGGCCGCCGAGCTCGAGCAGTTGGGCTGCCGGATGGCCTGGGTGCCGGGCGGGATAGACGATGGGGTGCTGGCGTCGCTCGATCTGCTGCTCGACGCGACGACCTCGCTGCAGTTCGGCAGTAGCATCCTGAATATCTGGAAGCATGATCCGAGCGACGTAGCGCGGTGGTGGGCTGGCCAGTCGCCCGCTCGCCGCGCTCGCCTGCTGATCGGCATGGGGGTGAGTCACGGCGCGTTGATCGGCGACGCATACGAACGTCCCCTCGCCAAGATGCGATCCTATCTCGCCGCGCTGGACGACCACGGGATGCCGCTGGATCGCGTATTGCTCGCCGCGCTCGGCCCCCAGATGCTGGAACTGGCGGCGAGCAGGGTCGGCGGCGCCTGCCCGTTCCTAGTGACCCCGGGCCATTCGGCGACCGCCCGGTCGATCCTGGGCTCTGATGCGCTGCTGGCGCCCGAGCAGGGCGTCGTGCTCGAGACTGACCCGGCCACGGCGCGCTCCATCGCCCGCGAGGTGGTGCAGGGCTATGCGAGCCTGCCTAACTATACGAACAGCTGGCTACGCGAAGGTTTCTCCGAAGAGGACATTGCGAGGCTCAGCGACCGGCTGATCGACGGCCTGATCGCCTGGGGTGACATCGACGCGATCGCGGTGCGGGTGCGCGAGCACATAGACGCGGGCGCGGATCACGTGGCGCTCCAGGCGATCGGACCCGGTGGCATGATGCGCCCGATCAGCGGCGATCTGGACGACTGGCGCAAGCTGGCCGGGCTGTTCGGTCGATAGGCGGCGCGGCGGCGGTGCCGTCTCGGTTGCCGACCGTCCGGCAAGGCTCTTCGGCGGGGGGCGGCACGCGGCGCGAATGTTGTCATGACGGGCCGCGTACGATAGTGAACGTATTCATTGGGGTCCGTCGCTGGCTGTGGATCACGACCGCTCGTGACATCAGCAGACTTGGTTGTTCATGGGTGATTGCCATCAGTTCGAGATCGAATAGGAATGGCTAGCCGTTCCAGCCGTCCTTCCGCGCACGATGTAGCCCGGCTTGCCGGTGTCTCCCAGGCGGCGGTATCACGCGCCTTTACGCCGGGCGCGGTCATTTCCAAGGCCACGCGCGAGAAGGTCATCGTCGCCGCGCAGCAGATCGGCTACCGCCCGAACCTGCTGGCCCGTTCGCTGATCAAGGGCAGTTCGGGCATTATCGGCGTGGTCATTGGCAATCCGCAGAACGCGACCTTTGTCGATGCGCTGGCGGCGCTCTCGGCGCGGATGTCCTCGGCCGGGCGCCACGTCATGGTCTTCACCGGCGAGAGCAATGCCAGCGCCGATCTGCACGTCGAGGATCTGCTCAAGTACCGCGTCGATGGCCTGGTGCTGATGTGGACCAGCATCTCTGCCAAGTCAGCCGAGGAATGCCGGCGCGAGGGGATCCCGGTCGTGTTTCTCAACCGGCGCAGCATCGTGGAAGGCTTTTCCTGCGTCAGCGGGGCGAACTACGAGGGGTGCCGGCAGATCGCCCAGCATCTCATCGACCAGGGCTACCGCAAGATCGGGTTCATCTCGGGACGCGAGGATTCGGTCACCAACCGCGAGCGCGAGGCGGCCTTCACGGCCCAGTTGCTTTCAGCCGGGATGCCGCCACCCGAGCGTGTGGTAGGCCACTTTGAGCGGCAGGCCGGTATGGCCGCCGCCCGGGAGTTGCTGTCCGGGAAATCCCGCCCCGATGCGATCTTTTGCGCCAACGACGTCATGGCGCTGGGCGCGATCGAGGTGGCTCGATCGGAATTCGGGCTGAAAGTCGGCCGGGAAGTCGGCATCGCTGGCTTCGACGACATCGAGATGTCGGACTGGCCATCGTTTCAGCTGACTACCTATTCGCAGCCGATCCAGCAACTGGTGGACGTTGTCAGCGACATCCTCCTTGATCCGGAACGCGCCGCCGCGGCGGAGACCAAGGTCGTGTCCGGCGAACTGAAGATCAGGGCCAGTACCAGGCGGACCTGACCGGCGGGCTTGCCTCAGCTGTCGAGAGCGATCGCGTAGGTCGAGGCGGCGGTGTGCCGGAACAGGGCATCCTTCTCATCCTCGGAAAAGCCTGCCGCGATGATCTTGAACGCGTTCCACGTCGCACCGTAGCTGCCGGCGGCCTTGTCGGGCGGGAAATTGCTCTCGAACATCGCGCGCGCCGGCGAGAAGGCGTCGATGCAGGCCGCGATGGTCGGCCGCCACCGCGCGGCGAGCTCGGCCGAGCGGCCGGGGCCTGCTTCCGCGCTGATTGCCCCGGTCAGCTCCATGCCGAGACCGCCCAGCTTGATGCGCACGTTGGGCCGCTCGGCAAGCCGGCGGATCGCGTCCTGCCACTGTGAGAACGCCTCGCTGCCGGGTTCGGAGCGCCGACCGTGCAGTTCGGGCGTGCCGCAGTGATCGAGGACGATGGTGAGGTCCGGCACGGCGTCGGCCAGGGCGATGACGTCGTCGAGCTGCGAGCCGAGGTTCCACACGTCGAGACTGAGGCCAAGGTCGGCTAATATGCCGGCGCCTTCCTGGAAGGAGCGGCTGCATAGCAGATGCTGCAGTTCGGGCATCGGCGGCAGGCCGAACAGCGGGGCATCGCTATAGACGGTGTTCATGCGGATGCCCCGGAAGCGTTCGCCCGCAGCGCGGAGATGCGCCTCAAGCACGTCGCGAACCGCCGCGCCGAGCGTCAGGTCCGCCGTACCGACGATCCGGTGGGCAAGGCGCGCTGGGCCATAGCTGCCGCTCGCGCTCATCGCGGCGATTCCATTGGCGAATTCTGTTTCGCCAAGGCAGCGCAGCGTGGCGGGACCATCGGCGCGATACATCTGGTGGCATTCGACGAAGACGGAATGGGTCACGTTGTGACCGCTCGCGGCGATGGTTTGCGCCGATTCGTGGAGAAGGAAGCGCTGGGCCTGTTGCGGAGCATCGGCGGCCGCCTGGATCTCCCAGGCGTGGAGATGAGGGTCGATGATCGGACGTGCCGGATCTAGCGGCAACTCTTCGTTGGACATGGCAGTTCTCGCTTCAGGGGGCGTCGCGTGACGGTTCGACGCGGCCAAGCAGCAGATCGGCCGCCTTCTCTGCGACCATGATCGTGGCGGCGTTGGTGTTTCCGGAAATGATGCGCGGGAATATCGATGCGTCGGCAATCCGAAGCCCCGCCACGCCGCGCACGCGCAAATGCTGGTCGACCACGGAATCGGGATCGCAGCCCATTCGCGCCGAACCGACGGGGTGGAACAGCCCGCTGGCCGCATTGACCAGGTAGGCATCGATCTCGGCATCGCTGACGACGGCGGGGCCTGGTGCGACCTCGTCGCCGCGATAGGGATCGAACGGCGGCTGCGTGATGATCTGGCGGACCAGGCGGATGCCCTTGCGCAGGGCCACGCGTTCTGCGGGACAGGCGAAGTAGTTGGGCTGGACGAGCGGATGGTCTGCGGGATCGTCCGAGGCCAGGGTTATCGTGCCGCGGCTCTCGGGCCGCAGGTGCCAGAGGGTGACCCCGAAGCCGTGCCGTTTCATCGTGATCGCGTCGAGGCCATCGCCTTCCAGCAGGGAATTGGCGAAGGCCATCTGCAGGTCCGGGCGCGGCTGGTGTTCGTCGCTTTTCATGAAGCCGTAGGCCTCGACCCCGATCCCCTGGGCCAAGCCTTTGCGGAAGAGCAGGTAGTTTAGGCCGGTCGCGAGGCGGTGGTGCCACTGCGTCTGCAGGTAGAGGCTGACCGGAGCAGACGACGACCACCGCAGCGAAACGCTGACATGGTCCTGGAGATTGCGCCCCACTTCCGGCCGGTCGGCGAGCAGCGGAACACCCAGTTGCCGCACTTGCGCCGCTGCACCGATTCCCGAGAGCAGGAGAAGCTGCGGCGTGCGCGTCACCCCCGCGCAGAGGATCACCTCGCGCTCGGCGCGGGCCGAGGACACCATTCCTTCGTGCAGCCATTCGACCCCTACGATCCGCTCGCCTTCGGCGATCAACTGGCGCGCCAAGGTATGGCTCGCCACCGCCAGATTGGGACGGCGCAGGGCCGGGCGCAGATAGGCCGTCGCGGTGCTCCAGCGGCGCCCGCGATGGACGGTCATCTGCAGCTTGCCGAAGCCTTCTGGGTTGCGCCCGTTGAAATCGTCGCAATGGGGGTGGCCGGCCGCCTCGGCCGCGGCGACGAATGCGGCCGACATCGGCATCCAGGTCGGTGAGTCCGACACGCGTAAGGGGCCCGAGCCGCCGTGATAGGGCGATGATCCCCGGGAATTGCCTTCGGCGCGGCGGAAGTACGGGAGAACCCTGTCGTAGGACCATTCGTCGAGACCCTGCGCGGCCCATCCGTCGAAATCTTCGGGGTGGCCCCGGATATAGGCCATGCCGTTGATGGACGAGGTTCCGCCCCAGCCCCGCCCGGTGGGCCAGTACATGCGGCGTCCGCCGAGATGCTCCTGCGGTTCTGTCGCGCCGAACCAGTTGAACGGATTGGGCTTGGACAGGAGCGTGTCGATGCCGGCGGGCATATGCACCCACAGCGAGCGATCGGGGCCTCCCGCCTCGATCAGCAGGACGCGGATAGCCGGGTCTTCGCTCAGCCGCGCCGCAAGGGTGCAGCCGGCGCTCCCGGCTCCCACGACGATGTAGTCGAACGCCTGCGTCATGCGATTTGTCCTGCTTTCGCTAGTGCCGCGCCGCGCTAATCGGCCGAAAGGTCGAAGAAGCGCAGGGCGTAGGCGGTATCGGTATATTCCCTGATCTCGGCGATGCGACCCTCGGTGAATTCAAAGGCCCAGGCGTAGAGGTTGTCGTAGAGCTTGCCGTCGCTGCGGCGGCCGCTGCCTGAGGTTTCGGCCATGGCCCGGTCGCCCTCGCTGACGAAGCCCGTGATCCGGCTCTTGGGATCACCCGGGGCGAAGACGCCTTCGCTGCCACTGACGAAGAGCGCGGCGGCTTCGTCGAGGCCCATGGCGCGCAGCCGATTGGCCGCATCGCTTGCCATCATGGTCCAAGTGACGTCGGGGTGGAGGACGCGGGCGAGGGCCGACACGTCCTTGGCACTGAGGGCGGCGAAGAAATCCTGGACAAGCTCTCGGTTCAGGTTCGATTCCTGCACCACATCCAACTCCTGTCTCATTCGCCAGCGGCCCTGGCCTTTCGGATGACTACGAATGCACTGCACTCGTCGCCGGGGCAACGTCTGGGAGGCGCCCCAGGGACGATCCAGAGTATCCCGCAGCTAGAAGCCCAGGTCCATGATCTCGCCATCGAAGTTCCCGACCAGTCGGCTGGTCGCCGCAGCCAGCTTTTCCGGCGCCACCTTGCGGATGTAGCCATCGATGAGCCGCTGGTAGTTGCTGATGAGGCCCTCTTCCTCCCGGGCCAGGCGCATCACCTCGAAGTCGTCGGAGCGCAGACCGATCTGCTGGATCGGGATGTTCGAGTAATCCTGGCGGGGGATCGGCGGGAACTGTTCGCTGTCATAGCTCAGGACCGTCGCTTCGAGCGGCGGCGCCGGCTCCTCGCCTTCGGGGAAGAAGGTGAGCGACCACAGCTCGAACAGGCAGCGCTCGGGCCCCAGGGGGCGTATGCGATAGGACGCCATGCTGCTGAAATAGGGCAGCAGGAAATAGTGCGGGAACATGAACTCGACCCCGGAAAGTGGGGCGGAAACCACCACTTCGTTGATGTCGGGCACCGGCTCGCCGTGCTCGCGCAGCTGCCGCGTGATTTCGCCCCGCAGGATCTCGTACCACTTCGGTATCGCCTCGTTGGGATCTTCCGGCAGATCGACGTCGAGCAACGTGCGGGCGATGGCGACTTCCTTGGCATGGCACTGGCCCGACATGCCGAGGCTGACCTGTTCCATGTGCGCGACCTGGGCTTCCAGGTTCTGGCGCAGCGTGAGGTGCGGGTTGATCGGCGCGCCGATCCCGCCGGTGTCCATACTGTACAGCGTGTTGTACAGCGACGGCAGGGCATGCTGGAGTTGTGGGTGGGTCCGCATGACGTGGAACCCCTCCATGAAGGCCTCCATTGCGGTCTTCCAGTTGGAGGGCAACTCGGTCGCCAGCCACCACTCGGCCCGCAGCTGGCTGACGTTCCGTGCATCGAAGTAGTCGAACACGGGTCCCATCGTTTCGCGCAAGCCGGGTGCATCGTCGTCGAAGTTGATGAAGGCGCAACCGATCGCGGTCTCGACCCGGACGGAGCGCAGTGCTAGCTCGGCTTGGTCCAGCACGTCCTTGCTGAACATGTGGCGGCCGTAGACGAAGGTGTTCGCGCCATCCATGTTCCAGCGCCAGCCATGGAACGGGCAGATGAAGCCCGACTTGGCGCAGTTGCCGTGCTCGTTGCCCTTGCCCCCCGCGATCGGCACGCCGCGATGACGGCAATGGTTCTGATAGGCCTTCACGCCGTTGCGGGTGTGCACGACGATCACTGACTTGCCTAGGTTCGAATATTCCACCCAGTCCCCGACATTCTGGATCTGCTCGAGCCGGCAGGCCATCTGCCAGACGTGGGGCCAGAGGTGTTCGCGTTCGAGTTCGAAGAACGCATCGTCGTAGTAGCGGCCTGCCGGAATTCTTTCCGGATCGTGTACGAGCAGGTCGGCCTGGTCGGTTTTCGTGAGGGTCATGGGAAGTTCTCGGACGGCGAGGGGTTTGATCAGGTACGATCCGGCGGGTGCTGCCGGACGCAGGTCGGCGCGGCGGTTACGTGGCAGTGACCCAGTCGCTGCCGACCGCCCGGGGCGACAGGTACTTGGTCTTGGTCCAGCCCCCGTCGACGACGATCGATTGGCCGTTGATCATCTCGCTGGCCGGCGAACACAGGAAGGCGATGACCGCCGCCATGTCCTCGGGTTCAGCCAGACGGGGGTAGGGCGTGGTCTCGACATTGATGCGCTTGAACCCCTCATCGTCGAGCCGGTGCGCGACCATGTCGGTCCGGGTTACGCCGGGCGCCACGCAGTTGGAGCGAATACCGCGCGGGCCGTATTCACAGGCCATGTGTTCGGTCAGCGACTTGAGGCCGCCTTTCGCGGCGGAGTAGGCGCCACCGCGGCGGCCGCCGACGTGAGCGAAGGTCGAGGTGATGTTGACGACGCTCGAGCCTTCCGTGAGGTGCGGAATGATGTCGCGGCATAGCCGAAAGGGGGCGACGAGCATCAGATCCAGGAATCGGTGGAGCGTTTCGTTGTCGGTTTCGTCGAGCGGCTTGGGGCTGCCGATCCCGGCGTTGTTGATGAGGTAGTCGATCCGACCGAAGCGCTCGAGCGTGGCCGAGACGACCCTGCCCGGCGTTTCAACCGTGGTGACGTCGAGGGGCAAGGTCAGGATATCTTTGGGATTGCCGATCTCGCGTTCGAGATTGGCCAGCTTTGCCGTATCGCGGCCGACCCCGACGACCGCGTTGCCGGCGGCGTGCAACAGCTTGGCCGTGGCCAGGCCGATCCCGCTTCCTGCACCGGTGATGATAGCAACCTTCACATTCGTATCCTCTTGTAGTCGATAGCCGCTTGCGGACGCCTTTCGGGCGCATCAGCAATCGGAGTTGCGCGCGACCATCGTTCCGTTTCGTCCAGCCGGGATGCGGGACAACGAAGCGGGAAGGGCCATTGTCAGCTGATGGTCCCGTTCGTTGTCTCCCGGCCAGTTCGATCCGTGCTCTCGCGTCAGAACTTGACGCCGACCGATCCGCCGACCGTCAACGGGGCGTTCCAGCTTGTCAGGATCGCCGATCCGTTGGGCATCATGACTGTTCGGTAGCGCTTGTTGGTGAGGTTTTCGCCGAACACGGCGAGCGTGAAGTGGTCGCTCGGGTCGGTCCATTCGGCGCGAAGTTTGAGATTCTCGTGCGGGTCGGTGGCGAACTGGGCGACAGCGTCGAGATAGTACTCGGTCACGTAGCTGATGTTGCCCGACCAGACCAGTTTACCGCCGCCGAGCGGCATATTGTAGCGGAATCCGATATTACCTGAGAACTTGGGGGCGAACTGCATCGGCGAGTCGGTGATGTCGCGGGCCGCGGCGAGGCCGGTTGCGAAGGATCCGAGCGGCGGGACCGTGGCGCCCGGCGGGATTGTCAGCGCGCTGCCGCCAGGGCAGTTCGTGACCTGTTGCGCGATCGTGCATTGGATCGCGAAGGGCGCGCCGTTGAACGTCTTGTATTTGGCATCGGTGTAAGCCGCGCCGGCGGTGATCTCGAAATCGGGCGTCACGGCAAAGCGGATATCTCCTTCGACGCCATAAACGCGCGAGCTGGCCGCGTTCGTCACGAGTTCGACGGGCCCCTGGTAACTGCCGACCTGCAGATCCTTGTAATCGTAGTAATAAGCCGCGACCGAAGCGGAGAAACGCGGTGAAGCGTACTTGTAGCCGATTTCGTACGACGTGATCTTTTCAGGTTTCACTTCAAGATCGCTGCCAGCGGTGATGTTCCGGAAACCCGACTTGTAGCCCTTTGTGAACGAGGCGTAGAGGCTGGACCGGCTGTCCGGCTTGTAGCGGACCACGACGCGCGGAGTGACGGTAGTTTTGTTGATTGGCGAAAAGTCGATGTGGGTGCGTGGATCGCCGAGCAGGTTCGTCAATGGCCCGTTGTCAGCATAGGCGTCGACGAAACTGTCCTTGGCGACGCGAATGCCTCCCGTCAGGAACAGCTTATCGGTGATTTCATAAGTCGCGTCGGTATAGGCGGCATAGGTCTCGGTTCGGTTCTTCACGTCGACCAGTACCGATTGTGGTGCGCCACCGAGACTGCCGGTAGTATGTGCCGAGGCGATGTCGGAGAAGAAATAGAGACCCGTGGTCCATTGCAGCCGGGGTCCCGGCTTCGACGCGAGCAGGAGTTCCTGGGTGAATATCTTGTCCCGGTAACCGAACTGCAGCAGGAACGAAGGAACCGACGAGGAGGACAGATCGACACCCTGATAGACCAGTTCGGTCCGATACTGGGTGTAGGATGTCAAATTCGCAAAGCCGAGGTCCAATCCGGCAGTCAACTGGTACGCATCGACCGGCGTCCTGACGCCGATGTCTCCGGCACTTGATACCTCGTTCGGACCGGTGGCGATCTTGACACCGGGGGCATAGGCCGTGTTGGTCCAGGGAACGCCATCGGCGTTGCAGCATAGGACACTATGGTAGACCATGCTCGCGTCGTTGGTGAACGAATGAGTGTACCGCGCCAGCAGATAAAAATTGTCGGTGACCTGGTACTTCAATCCGATCCGCAGGTTGAAGTTCTCGTACTGGCCGACATTCTTGCCGGTGCCGATGTTGTACAGCCAGCCATCGCCGCGCGCGTAGCGGACCCCGATGTCGACGGCGAGGCCAGGAGCAAGTCCAGTCGTTGCATAGGCCTGATAGCTTTGTGCATTGTAGCTGCCGTAGCTGGCCTCGGTCTGGACGTGCGGCATCTCGGACGGATCGCTGGTGGTGACGAGAATCGCGCCGCCGGTGGTGTTGCGGCCGAACAGGGTGCCTTGCGGGCCTTTGAGGATCTGCACGCTCTGGACATTCAGGAGCTGAAAGTCGGACGTACCCGGGTTGGGTAGCAGGAACCCATCGAGGTAGATGCCGACGTTCGATCCATACCCAGGGGCGATGTTGGAGCTGCCGACGCCGCGGATCATGGGCTGCACGAAGGTGCCGGCCGGTTGGAAAGTCAGGCCGGGGGTTATGTCGCCGATGTCGGTTAGTTTGTCGGCACCCGACGATTTCAGTGCGTCGGCTGAAAGAGCGGTGATCGAGATCGGCACATCCTGCAGCCGCTCGCTCCGCTTCTGGGCCGTAACGACGATGTCCGTATCGTGGTCCACAGTATCCGTGTCAGCGGCCTGGGCAAGGGCGGGGGTGTATGCGAATATCGACGTTGCTGATATGCCCCCCACAAGGCCTTGAACAAGCAGCCGCTTCCCTTGGTTCGTGAAATTACTCATTTCTCTCTCCCGTCGCAATGTTTATTCTACGGTTGGAATATTTTTATTGAATTTTTATAATTCAGATAAATCGGGGATGCAGATTTTTGTAATTTGCAGGCGGAGCATATTTTGAATGCTGCCTTTGGGCTGTTCAGGAGTGCTGTGGTTCCGGGTGTGACAGAATACGTATGCATAAAATTTTTCGGTGTAAACCCCCATGATGATGAAACCGAGGGCGATGCCATAGCGCGGGCGATGCGTCGGGCTTTCGAGCACTGGCTGGCTGTCGGCGCGGACTGCCGGACATCCTTTTGGAATAGCAAGGATTCGGTCCAGCCAACATCACTATTGCATACGTATGCGTTGGTGATATCTTGCCTCGATAAGAACATCTGGGATGGGTGCCCATCCGCATTGGCGGGCGCAGCTTCCTTTTGGCGCGATCTGTCTACGCAGAGGTCGGCCGAACGAGCGGAAAGGAGAGGTGACCCATGCCGATAGCCCGGCGGGCTTGCGCCTGCAGTTGCGAGCATTGCCGCGGGTGGAGCCAATCTCGCGGCCGTGCCCCGGATCGTGTTGTCTGGAGCGTTGTACCGGATCGCGGATTCGGCGCAGCGGCAGCGCGGTTGGGCCGAGCTGCCACTGAGGGGCGCTCGTGAAGGTCGCGGTCTTCCATGGCGCGAGCCGGCCGATCGAAATCGGGGATCTGCCGGACGAGGAGTTGAGGCCGGAGGACATCCGCATCGAGGTGAAACGCTGCGGGATCTGCGGCAGCGACATATCGATGACTTCCGGGTCGGCATTCGACTACCCGCAAAACTCGGTCCTCGGCCATGAATATGCGGGCGAGATCATCGAGACCGGCAAGGACGTCACGGCGCTGCGAGTGGGGCAGCGCGTTGCCGTCCTGCCCAACGCCTTCTGCGGCGAATGCGAGAACTGCCGGACCGGGCGGCCGCTGTTCTGCCTTCATGGCACTTCGCTGTTCGGCGGTTTCGGGGAGCGCAAGATCCTTCCAGCGAGCGCCGCGTTCTTGATGCCCATGGACATGAGCTTCGGCGACGGAGCCTTGGTCGAACCGATGGCGTGCGGACGAAGGGCCATGCGCATGGCGGCCCT
This sequence comes from Novosphingobium sp., assembly GCA_047605105.1. GTDB lineage: Bacteria > Pseudomonadota > Alphaproteobacteria > Sphingomonadales > Sphingomonadaceae > Novosphingobium. The sequence continues at coordinate 12,861 of JASGGH010000043.1, forward strand.
CGGCAAGGGCGAATCTGTGCTCGTGATCGGCGCCGGCAGCATAGCGCTGTCGGTGATCTTCTGGGCGCGCAGGCTCGGAGCAGGGCGCATCGCCGTCTTGTCCCGCTCAGCCCGGCGCGACGAGATCGCTCTGGCCATGGGTGCGGATCGGATTCTGCGGCTCGACGATGCGACCGCCGCGTCCGAGGAGCTTGCCTGGTTCGGCCCTCCCGATATCGTCGCGGAATGCGTAGGAAAGCCCGGAATGCTGCAACTGGCCATCGACCGTGCTAGGCTCGGCGGACGCGTTCTCTCGATGGGAATGTGCGGGGTGCCCGATCCGCTCGTGCCGGTGCTGGCGACCTTCCGCGAGGTGGTCCTGCATTTTCCGCTGGGTTACTCGCCCGACGACTTCGTCGCGACGATCCGTGCCTTCGACGCCGGCCAGGTGCGGCCCGAGCAGATGGTCGGCGAAACCGTCGGCCTCGATGCCTTGCCCGCGTTGTTCGACGAGATGCGCGGCCAGCACGATCACCTGAAAGTTCATGTCGATCCTCAAATCCCCAGCCAAGGAATGTAACTATGCTCGACAACAAGCTTGCCCTGCCTACCGAAACTTCCGGCATCACCGCTGATTGGCTCGAACAGGCCCTGTCCGGCTATGCACCGGGGGTACGGGTCCGCGACTTCGAGTTCCTGGACACGATCAACACCACTTGCACCAAGATCCGGATACGCCTCGATCTCGAGAACAACCGGACGGATGGTCCGATCCCGGAGACGGTGATCCTCAAGGGCGGGTTCGAGCCGCACAGCCGCAAGATGTGGGGCATGCATAAGCACGAAGCCTTGTCCTATTCGACCATCGTGACGCAACTCGGTCTGCGCGTGCCGACTCCGTACTTTGCCGCCTGGGACGAGGACGCCCTCCAGGGCATCATCATCATGGAGGATCTCAAGGCGCGGGGTGTGAAGTTCTGCTCTCCGCTGGAGCCGCACTCTTTTGAGCACGCGAACAAGCGCGTGAAGGCCCTTGCCCGCTTTCACGCCCAGACCTGGGGCAGCCCCGAGATCCAAGCTGGCGGCCGGTGGGGCTGGCTGCACGACATGACTGGGAACTGGAACGGCTATTTCGGCGAGTACCTCGAACCGGACGTGTGGGATTTCTACATCCGTTCGCCGCGCGGAGCCGCAGTGTCGGTGAAGTTCCACGATCGGCACTGGATGCAGGATGCCTTGGACCGAATGGACGTGTTTGCCCGCGGCCTGCCGCAGTGCGCCAATCACGGCGATACCCACATCGGCAACCAGTACGTCGACATCGATGGCGAACCGGGCTTCTTCGACTGCATCTCCTGCCGTGCGCCGGGGCTTCTCGAAATCAGCTACTATCTAGGCAGCGCCCTCGATTCCTCGGTCCGCCGGGCCCACGAAGGGGCCCTCATCGCGGCCTATCTCGAGGAACTCAAGCGCCACGGTGTCGATGCGCCGAGCTTCTCCGACGCCTTGAATCAGTATGCGCACTTCCTGGCCTTCGGCTTCGCCATCTGGATCATCAACGAATCCGTGTTTCAGACCGAAAGCAACAACACGGCGTTCGCTTCGCGATTCAGCCAGGCGATGCTTGATCACCAGACCGCGGAAAAGCTCGCGCAGATCCCCCTGCGGGCCTGATTTCGTGAGGGGTTCGGGCGACCGCAGGCGCTTGCCATAAGTACTGCATACGTATACCAAGCCCCTAGACCAATCGCTGCAGAGTCGGCCCGTTCCGACGCTGACGAAAGATCACTCCGGAGAGAGGCGGGCGCGTCGGGTGAAGCGCCCTTGCCATCTGCATAACGACGAGGTTGGCATGACTACGCTGCATATCACCGCCTTACGTGAAGAACTCGGTTTTGGCGCCTGCGTCCAGGGCGTCACTCTTGAGAACATCGGAACGGAAGCGGTCCACGCGGATCTCGTCCGGCTGTTCGATGCCGCCGGCATGATCGTGTTCTCGGACATCGAGCCTACGGCCGAGTTGCAAGTCGCGATCAGCACCATCGCCGGGCCGTTGAAAGAGCATCTCCAGAAGAGCGTTCCCCGGGTCGATCAGGAAGGCCTGCCCGGGGTGATCGAGATATCGAGCGCGCCGCAGCAGGAACAGACCATCGCCCTGGCCGGAGAAGTGCGCGCCGGCTGGCTCCCGTGGCATTTCGATCATTGCTACAACGACCAGCTCAATCGCGGTGCGGTGCTCCGGGCGCTTGAGGTCCCATCGGCGGACGGCATGACCGGCTTCCTCGATGGCATCCTGCTCTACGAAAAGTTCTCTCCGGAACTGCGCAAGGAGATCGAAGGGCACAACATCCTCTACCGGATGAACGTGATCATGGAGAACTTCCACTTCGGGCGCCCGCAGCGCTACGAGGTGCTGGCCGAGCATCCTAAGTCGCAGGCCGTCATGGACGAGATGGCCGGGCAGCCGCGCGCAATCCATCCGGCCGTCTGGACCCGGGCTACCGGCGAGAAGGTACTGCATGTGTCGCCTTGGATGGCTGAAGGCATCCAGGGAGCCGAAAACCCGGCGGGAGACGCTCTGCTGGAAGAGGTCTGCCGCGAGATATTCGATATCGCCGAGCAGCACTCCTATTTCCATCAGTGGAAGACGACCGATATGGTCATCTGGGACAACTGGAGGATGCTCCACGCGGTCAGTGGCCACCCGCCGCTGAATCGGCGCCGGATGCATCGGACGACGATCGCAGGCGACTATGGGCTTGGTCGGTTCGAGGCCTCGGACGTTGCACCGAGCACCGCGCTCGGTGAGATCACTTTCTAGTCGGGGGGCGCCCCAGGGAACTTCGATGTCGTCACTCTGCCTGTGCGGGTGCACGCGGCGCGGAATCACGCTTTTCAGTATCGATGCGCAGCCGGATGGATAGGATGCGCGCGGACAAAAATCGGTTGGGAGATGCCTAAATGCCCCACATTGAGATATCCGGTTTGAACATCGCCTATGAATTGCTCGGCGAGGCCGGTGCTCCGGCGATCGCGCTGACTCCGGGCGGCCGCTTTGCTAAGGAATCGCCGGGCCTGCCGGAACTCGCCCAGGAACTTGTTGCGGGCGGGCGGAGGGTCCTGCTGTGGGATCGCCCCAATTGCGGTGCGTCCGACGTTACCTTCGATGCCGAGTACGAATCCGTACTGCAGGGCCGGACGCTGGCGAAGCTGATCCGCGCCCTCGACCTCGGGCCCACGGCGATCGCCGGCGGCTCGGGCGGGGCGCGGGTCTCCCTGATCGCCGCCTCTCGCGATCCCGAGATCGTCTCGCACCTGATCGTCTGGTGGATCAGCGGGGGCACCACGGGCCTGTTGACGACCGGAACCGGCTACAGCTGCAACTCTGCGCTGGCGGCCAGCTGGGGTGGAATGGAGGCGGTGGCAGCCTTGCCCGACTGGGCCGACCAGATCCGGCATAACCCGCAGGCCCGCGAGACCATACTCGCCCAGGATCCCGACGAGTTCATTCGCACGATGGAGCGGTGGACGGAGTTCTTCTTCCCGTCCCCGATCTCCCCGGTGCCGGGCATGACGCCCAAGGATTTCGCTGCCCTGCGAATGCCGACGACGGTCTTCCGTGGCAGCAAGAGCGATCTCAGTCACCCGCGCAAGACGAGCGACTGGCTGGCGAGGCTGATCCCCGGGTGCGATTACGTTGATCCCCCTTGGGATGATGGTGAGTGGAACAGCCGTTGTTCACAGCATGTCAAGGACGGCAGTCCCTTGTTCGTCAGCTGGCCCAGGCTTGCTCCACAAATTCTCGATTTCTTGGGGCGGTACGTGCAGTGACCGAGCAAGCTTCGGGGCGTTGTCGGAAAAGTAGTTCGTTCTACATGCCTGCGACCGTCTTTGGCCTCGATCCGATGGGGATGGACTATCGATCGCATGCGCATGAACAATCAGGCATAGGTCCCTCGAAAATCTCGTCCGATGCTTTGTCCAAGCAGCGTCATTCTTCATGACCCTGCCTGCCGATCTGCGTTCGAACCTCGCCCTGCCCGTCTTTGCCGCGCCGATGTTCCTGGTGAGCGGGGTTGAGCTGGCGGTCGCCTGCTGCCGGGCGGGGGTGATCGGCTCGCTGACGCGCAACCACTGCCGCGACCTGGCCGAGATGGAGCAGCAGCTCAAGGCGGTGCGCGAAGCGCTCGACCGTTTCGCCGGCAGCCACCCCGGCCGCACGATCGGCCCGCTGGCGATGAACATCTCGCCGACCTTCGGGCAGGACGAGTTCCGCGAGCACCTGGCCGTGTGCAAGCGCTACGGCGTGCGGATCATCGTCACCTCGGTGGGCGACCCCACGCTCAACGCCCCGCTGGTCCAGGAATACGGCCTGCTCCACTTCCACGACGCGACGACGATCCGCTTCGCCGAGAAGGCCGCGGCGGCGGGCGTGGACGGGATCGTCTGCATCGGCGCGGGCGGCGGCGGCCACGCCGGCACGATCAGCCACCTCGCCTTCATCCCCAAGGTCCGGGCGATGTTCGGCGGCATCGTGGTCATGGCCGGCGCGGTCTCGACCGGGGCGGTGATCCGCGCGGCCGAAGTGCTGGGCGCCGACCTCGCCTATGTCGGCACGCGGATGATCGCCACCCGGGAAAGCGCCGCGCCCGAGGCCTACAAGGCGATGCTGATCGCGGGCGGGGTCACCGACGTGATCTACACCCGGGGGGTCAACGGCCTGCCCGCCTCGTGGCTCAAGGCCTCGCTGCGCGGGATCGGGCTCGATCCCGACGATCTGTTCATCCCCGAGGGCCGCTCGACCGAGCACCTGCCCCACGGCAAGACCCCCTGGCGCGACATCTGGAGCGGCGGCCAGGGCATCGCCCTGATCGACGACGTCCCCAGCGTGGCCGAACTCGTCCGCCGGCTGAGCCAGGAATATGTCGCGGCCTGCGCCGTCCCCGACATGGCGGACGCCGCCAGGACCGCGCTGGCCAAGGGAGAAGTGACCGCATGACCGAGCAGCGCATTGTCCGCCGCGACGAGGGCGGCCTCGCCACCCTGACGCTGAACCGTCCGGACAAGCTCAACGCGCTCGACACCCAGGCCTTCGAGGAACTCGACGCGCACCTCGCGGAGCTCGAGCGGCAGACCGAGACGATCGGCTGCGTCGTCCTGCGCGGTGCGGGGCGGGGGTTCTGCGCCGGGGCGGACCTGGGCTCGATCGCCGCGGCGCCTGCATCACAGAGCGCACAGTCTCGCGCAGCCCATCGGGCTCCTGTGCCATCAACTCTTTAACTGCGGCTATCGACGGCGTAACTTACTCCTGGTCATGGTGGGGCTCCTTGGTGACGTCGAACATCACCAGCCTGCCATGACCGCCTCGCTCCTCAAGCGATTTTGCAGAACCTCACGCACACTACCGTGCGTTGGCGTCCTCTCCGCTGTGGTGTTGGCTGTCCTGTGGCGGGCGGCTGAGCGGTTGCGTCGCGAGCTTGCCGATGAACAAGGGCAATCCGCCGATCATAATCCGCTGGGTGGCGGTACTGGTTCCAAGGCCAGATGCCGGAAGGATTCGCTGATATAGTTGCCATTCCCGGCCTCGAACCAACCCGTTAGAAGCCGCAGTGCATTCATCTTCCGCCGATATCGGTGCCTACACCAGCCCTATGCGTTCCAGAACCCGCTCTTGCGCTCGTGGCGCGCCTTGAGGCTTGCGACATAGGCCTCGTGATCAGGGTGTTCCCCAAAACTCCCGACCCGCTTGGCGAGGTAGCCGCAGGTCTGGAGATGCCGGGCGACATGGCCGTAACGCTTGTATTTGGCGCGATCGAGGGAGAAATCGATCATCGATCGCAGAATTAGTATAGCCGCCAGCGGCTCTCGTTGCTCCAGGGCTTCGGCTGCCGGCGTGAGCAGCCAATAATGATTGCCGTCGAGTTCCGTATGACGCGCCAGAACCAAATCTGCCGCCAGACCATGCGCTGGCCAATCCATCAGAAAGCTCAGCGCCCGATGAAAATCGGAATGCTGTCGGACATAATTCAGCGCGCGGTTTTCCGCCTCTTCGTCATCAAAATCCGGTAGGCGCTTAAGGTGAGCGCGCAGGTATTCGGCATCCAGGCAGCGCTCGAAGATAGCCCATCGTGCGTTTTGAGCCTCGGCCGATTGCCCCAACGCGTCTAGCACATCGATCCGCACCCGTTGCCAGTCAGGCCAATGCCGACCGTTGTGATAATTTGCTTCGGCAAGGTTGAGCGCCGCCATGGCTTCCTCGGGCCGATGCGCGCCGAGCAGTCGCTCCGCGATGTCGGCCGCGATTGACGGATTGGTTTGTTCCTCGAACGAAAAACGCGCCGCATAACCATCGACATCTCCAAGCGCATCGGCGATCTCGGTCAACGCAGATCGAACCCGGCGGGCATTGTACCGCGCTTCAAAATCATCCTGAAAGATCGGGCCGCGCGTGCCGATGCCGATTACCCGGCGATCGGCGGCCTTAGGCTTGGCGGGGGATGCGGTTGCCATGGCCTCGAACTTGACCTTGAGCATCGCCAATCCTTCGGCCCCAAGCGCCTCCACCATCAGGCCGATCAGCCCATCAAATTGTCCATAGTCGTTGGTGCAGACCCCAGCAAAAACCCGATCCGCCAATGTGCGGGCGTCCGGTTTTGCCTGCATGGCGATTGCCCCCAGATCGTTCAGCGCCTGGTCATGATGCCGCCGATTGTCCCGTTGCTGTCGTCGCAGCGCTCATAGATCGATGGCGCGAGGTCCAGCAGGCGCCAGAGCAGGTCAAAGGCCTCGACCGGCCGTGTCGGCGCGACATGTTTGAGGATCGCGCTACGCTGCATATCGAGATCCGCCGCGAGCGGACGAACCTTGGGCCAGTCAACAAATGAGCGCGACTTGCCGATCGCCATCAATCGTTTGCGGATTTCCGGTGCAACGTCCCCGTCGCCACTGCGGCTTGCAAGTTCCAGGCGCAGGCGGCGCTTCGCTGCGGCATCCCTCGCCACCAGTTCCAGCAGAAGTTCGGCAAGCCGGTCAGCGCCGAGTGCGGCGAGGTTCTTGGCATTGAGGGCCTTGTCTGAAGCCATCCACTGTTTTTGCGACCCGGTCTGGTGAGGTCAAGCGCTGATTCAAAAAGTGCCCCCGCGTTCGTACCAGTCCCCACCAGCGGTCGTTCGTTGGACCGACGGACGTCAGCTGAACGAACGGCCGCATCCTTCGTTCGGCTGACGAATCCGGATAATCGGCAAGGTCCCCGCTCCGACGATCGGGGCCAAGGTGGCTCTGCTTGTCAGCAACTCCACGCACGCGATCACGAGCACGCAACCGGCCCTGACATGGAGGCCGGCGATCTCGGTGGCGAACGCGACGCATGCGGTCACCAGCACGTAGCCGATGGTTGGCGTGTTCTGGGCGCTTGCTCCGAATTCTTCGGCTCATAGCACCTCCCTTACCAGTCCCAGCGTCGCCGCCAGGACGGCTCTCACCGTTTATGAGAGCTACCACTTCCATATGATGGCCTCGCTCGCGTTGGCGACGTACTCGTTCATCAACCCGAACGCCGTGCTCAACTTGGCCATGGACATCAGCCCCAAGACCCAGTTATTGGCCGACAGTCGATCATCGCGATCGCGTCGAGTTCGCCCGTGCTCTGGTCACTGCTGTCGATTCGTATCACGTGGATCACCATGGTGATTCCCGAGGTGAAGGGCCACTTCATGGTCGCAGCTAATGATACGCTGCACGATCATATCGCAGAGAATGCGCCGCTGACGTACAACACAGCAGACGGCAATTTCTTCATCTTCCTGGCCTGAAGGTGGTGACAGGCGATGCGTTCCCACCTTTGTCCCTACCTTATAGCACTACTTTGGCAGAAGTTTGATGGTCGCTTCGGTGATGCGATATCCGCATTGTGGACAACAAGCAGGCGGCGGCCTGGATAGGTGATCAAGGATGGCTTGCCGGACTGCTGGCAGGCTCGGCTGCGGCGGCGGACCTGCGTTCTTTTTTCCCCGTCCCGCCTGAACGAGGCGGCGGGATTGCAGGAAGGCATAGGCGATCATCGTCATAAGGGCATGGCGATGGAGACCTGTCCATGATCGACCTTCAAAATGGTCGAGACCGAGTTCTTCCTCGAGTTGCTGGTGTGCCTGCTCGCAGATCCAGCGCGCCTTGATGGCGCCGGCGATCTCCCGGATCGGCGTATCTGCGGGCAGGTTCGAGAGATAATATTTGCGCTCGCCGCTGGAGCGATGCTCGCCAACCAGCCAGGCTTCTTCCCCGAGCATGTGCTGCGCGCCCGAAGCGCCGATGCGTTGTGGCGGGCCGTCGGCGACGCGCACGCGCATGACGGTAAAGCGTGCGCTCAGACGCCCCTTCGTTCCTCGGCGCCAACTGACCTGTCGCCATTTCGCGTCCTCGAGCATGGCGTGTGCGGCGCGCGATGCGATGTCCGGCACATGGCGTTGCCGGGGACGTCCGCGGTCCGCCACGGGGAAGATCAGTTGCACATCGGCGGGATAGACCTTCTGGTGCCGTGGGATGCCGACCGCCCAATGCAGGCCCCTGGCGCTCAGCGCCTGGCGGAAAGAGGCTGAGAGCCCATATCCGGCATCCGCAAGCACACAGCCGAAGCGCACACCGGCGGCGATGACCCGGTCGATTCCTCGATCGCGATGGCCGGCTTAGTACGATACGGGCGGAAGGGATCGGGTACGCCGGCCTTGACCATGCGCGCCTCGTCGCTCGTCCAGCTTTCCGGCGGGAACAGCCGCAAGCCCAGCATGATCGGCACCTCTCGCGACGCCAGCGTCACCGATACGAGCGTCTGGCAGTTCGCATTCTTGCCCAGCGCCGACGCATATTGCGGCGCCACTCCCACCGACGCCGTTCCCTTCTTCGGCAGCGCGGTATCGTCGATGATCAGCCGCCGCCGACCAGCGCATCGGCCTGTTCCCAAAGTGTCGTCTCCAGCGGTGCGCTGTCCCACAGGCCCGCACCAATGAAGTGATGCAGACGATCATAGCCGACTTCGCCCGTACGCGCCGCCATCGGCTGAATGCTCTTGCGATCTCCCGGCCCAATCAGGCCGGCGACATAGGCCGGGCACATCCGCTGCCGTGCCTTATGGCCAAGCCCCTTCAGATACGGCTCCAGCCAGCGCTCCAGATCATCCCGCCAATCACCATCCATCACCGACATCCTTCCAACGTCGGCTCTCTATGAATCACCCATCAATCCGCTTGGGAATCCCAAAAATCAAACTCCTGCCAAAGTAGTGATAGGGCCGCAGCAGCGACGAGGCATAGGGCGCCACCAGCGCCCGCGCCTGGTCCCAGCCGCCGTTCAGCCAGGTCCGCCAGCTTCGCGGATCGGGCGGGAGGATCGCCGGCATGGTCTCGCGGCCCAGCGCCCGCAGGGCGGCGTTGGCCTCGCAGGTGAGCAGGGCGAAGCTCGGCACCTCGCTGTCCTTCCACACCCCGGCGAAAGCGAAAAGCGGCTGGTCGGCGAGGGTTACCCGGTGCTGGACCCGCTTGCCCTCGGCATCCCGGCCTTTCCCCCATTCCATGAAGGCGGTGGCGGGGACCAGGCAGCGGAACTCGCTGTTGCGCAAGGAGCCGACCCAGAACGGACTGTCGAGGTTGCGCACCGTCATGACCCCGCGCGCCGGGTCGCCCGCGCCAAAGGACGCCGAGGGCGGCGGCGGGACACCCCACAGCCGCGGGATCATCCGCCGTGTCGGCTCGCCGGAAGGACGCGGCCCGGCAACGAATTCGCGCCCCATGGTGATGACCGGGGCGAATTGCCCCGGCGAGATAGGCCCGCCCTCCCAGGGATCGCTCCCCGCGTTCGCGGCGAAGTGCGTTGCGATCACCTGGGCATCGGCGTCGAGGTGATAGAGCATCGTCATGCCGAACCCGCACTATTGAGCTTTCGGCTCCCGCCGCACCCGCTCGTAGGCGGTTCGGTCCTTGACGAATTCGGCAAACTGGAAGCCCTGTTCATCGCGGAAGAAATAGCCGCTTCCGGTCCGGCTCACCATGTCGCCCGAAGCGATGCGGTGAAATTCCCGGCACTTGCAGAAATGGCCGAAGTGGATCCCCGCCATCCGAGCCTCGGCCTGGTCGTCCACCTTGGCCCAGCGGACCGTTTCCCATTCGCAGTTGCTGACTTCGACCCGCTGCAGCGAGGAAATCTTCCCGCGCACCGTGTTCCGGTCCTGTGCGTCGCGATAGCTATCGAATGCGTAGTAGGCGCCCTTGGCCATCGCGACCTCGGGCACGGCAGCGTCGAGCAGCGTGGCACTGGGTTTCTCGACGCTCGAGGGCCGGAGCAGATAGCTCTTCATTTCCCGGACGAAGGCCGCCTTGGCCTCGGCTTCGGTCGGCGGGGCATAGTCCGCCCGGACGAATGAGCAGCCGCTCAATGCCATGGCCAGCACGCCTGCGCCGATGATGCGATTCATCGTCATTCCCCTGCCGATCGGCAGTGCTCTAGCAATGCGGCTTTGCGATCCGGTAAACGCCCCTTCCGTTCGGCGCGCATTCCGCCTAATGTCCCCGCCATCCCCGGGGAGTCGCGTGACTGAGAGGGGCTGGTAACGCAGCCCGACCCGTCGAACCTGAACCTGTTGATACAGGCGGAGGGAAGGGTTGCCGTGAAGCGCTCCCACCCCCGTCGATGGAGAAAGCGCGAGACATGGCCGACATCAATTCCAAGCTCGAAATCGGGGTTACCACCGGGCCGATCCGCGGCTCGAACAAGATCTACGTCGGCCCCCGCCGCGTCGCCATGCGCGAGATCCACCTCGAGCCGAGCTCGGGCGAGCCGCCGGTCCGCGTCTACGACACCAGCGGTCCCTATACCGATCCCGACGCCCATATCGACATCGCCGCCGGCCTCCCGCTGCTGCGCCGCCAGTGGCAGCTCGAGCGCGGCGACGTCGAGGAATATCAGGGCCGCGCGCTGAAGCCCGAGGACAACGGCCTCAAGGGTCCGGACCGCTCGGGCGGCGTCGCCCGCTTCCCCAACGTGGTCGAGCGCCCCCTGCGCGCCAAGGCGGGCAAGAACCTCAGCCAGATGCACTATGCGCGGCAGGGGATCATCACGCCGGAAATGGAATACGTCGCCGAGCGCGAGAACCTCGGCCGCGCCCGCCTCGCCGAATACAAGCGCGATGGCGAAAGCTTCGGCGCCTCCATCCCCGACTACGTGACGCCTGAGTTCGTGCGCGACGAGGTCGCCCGCGGCCGCGCGATCATTCCCAGCAACGTCAACCACCCCGAATGCGAGCCGATGGCGATCGGCCGCAACTTCCTGGTCAAGATCAACGCCAACATCGGCAATTCCGCGGTCGCCTCCGACGTCGCCTCCGAGGTCGACAAGATGGTCTGGTCGATCCGCTGGGGCGCCGACACCGTCATGGACCTCAGCACCGGCCGTAACATCCACGACACCCGCGAATGGATCCTGCGCAACAGCCCCGTGCCGATCGGCACCGTGCCGATCTACCAGGCGCTGGAGAAGGTCGGCGGGATCGCCGAGGACCTGACCTGGGAGATCTTCCGCGACACGCTGATCGAGCAGGCGGAGCAGGGCGTCGACTACTTCACCATCCACGCCGGCGTGCGCCTGCCCTACGTCCCGCTCGCCGCCAAGCGGATGACCGGCATCGTCAGCCGCGGCGGCTCGATCATGGCCAAGTGGTGCCTCTCGCACCACAAGGAGAGCTTCCTCTACGAGCGTTTCGACGAGATCACCGAGATCATGAAGGCCTACGACGTCGCCTATTCGCTGGGCGACGGCCTGCGCCCCGGCTCGATCTACGACGCCAACGACGAGGCCCAGTTCGCCGAGCTCTACACCCTGGGCGAGCTGACCAAGCGCGCCTGGGCGCAGGACGTCCAGGTGATGATCGAAGGCCCCGGCCACGTGCCGATGCACAAGATCAAGGAGAACATGGACAAGCAGCTCGAGGCCTGCGGCGAGGCGCCGTTCTACACCCTCGGGCCGCTGACCACCGACATCGCGCCGGGCTACGACCACATCACCAGCGGCATCGGCGCGGCGATGATCGGCTGGTACGGCACGGCGATGCTCTGCTACGTCACGCCCAAGGAGCACCTCGGCCTGCCCGACCGCGACGACGTGAAGGTCGGCGTGGTGA
>JASGGH010000044.1:0-24509 GCA_047605105.1 Novosphingobium sp.
ACCCCCGGCCCCTCCCCTGAAGGGGAGGGGGGAAGATCGACCATCGCGGCGAAGTTGTGCGGGGCGTCCTGCAGCGCGTTGGGCGAGAAGACCAGGACGTAGTTGAAGCCCATCGAATCCCAATCGATCCGCCGCAGCGAGGCGATCGTCGCGGTGCGCTCGACGCCGAGCACGCCGACGGTCAGCTTGTCGCCCAGCTTCAGGCCGACCGCCTGGGCCAGGCGCTCGTCGACCGAGACCAGCGGCGGGCCGGAATAGTCCCTGGGCCACCATGCGCCCGCGGTCAGGCTGTTGCCCTCGGGCACCGCGTCGGCATAGGTCAGTCCGCGCTCGCCGCGCAGCGCCCAGCCGCCTTCGGGCAGGTCCTTGAGGTCGGCGGTGCGGGTCATCCGGCCTTCGGGGCCATAGGCCAGGATCGCCCCGCGCAGCGCCGGGATCGCGCGGATCTGCGCCCGCGGCGCGACTCCGCGGACGGCGGCCGCGAATTCGCCGACGCGGGCTTTCGGAATGTCCATCACGAAATAGTCCGGGGCCTTGGCCGGCACCCGCGACCGGATATTGGCGTCCAGGCTGGTCTGGACCGCCGCCAGCAGCACGAAGGCCGAGAGCCCGAAGCCCAGCGCCGTCACCAGCGCACCGGTCTGGGCGCCGGGGCGGTGGAGGTTGCCCAGCGCAGCCCGATCCTGCGCGGGCGCGGCAGGCGCTGTGCGCCGCGCCCGATCGCCCGGCCCAGCGCGGTCAGCAGCGCGAGCAGACCCGCGGCTCCGGTCAGGAACAGCGCGGTCGTCGGCAGCCGGGTCGAGCTCGCCAGCGCCAGCGCGACGATCGCCGCCACGCCCAGCCCTACCGGCAGCAGCGCGCCCCGCCCGGCGGCGGCGAGCGGGGCGATGCGGGCGCGCATCAGCGCCATCGCCGGATAGTCGCGGGCGCGCAGCAGCGGCGGCGCGGCGAAGATCAGCGCCACCAGGAGGCCATAGGCGGTCGCGCGCGCCAGGGGGGCGGCGTCGAGGATGAAACCGGTCGAGACGGGCAGCAGCGAGCCCAGCGCGCCGGCCAGCAGCGGCGTGACCAGCACCCCCGCGGCCAGGCCCGCCGCCGCGCCGGCGAGCCCGGCCGCGGCGATCTGCAGCAGGTAGATCCGCGCGATGTCGCCGCTCGCCGCGCCGACGACCTTGAGCGTGGCGATGCTGGCGCGGCGCGCCTCGAGATAGGACGAAACCCCGCCGCCGATGCCGATCCCGGCAATGACCAGCGCGGCCAGGCCGACCAGGATGAGGAATTCGCCCATCTGCCGCACGAAGCGGTCCGCGCCGGGCGCGGCGTTGTCGCGGGTGCGGAGCTGGAAGCCGGCGTCGGGGAACCGGCGCTTGAGCTTTTCGGCCTCGGCGCCCGGATCGAGCGCCTTGGAGAATGCCACGCGAACCTTGGAGCGGTACATCGCCCCCGGCGCAGTCAGCCCGGCGCGCTCGGGCACGTCCTGCGGCACGATCACCGTGGGCCCCAGCGCGAAGCCTTCGCCCAGCCGGTCGGGCTCGTCGGCGATGATCCCGCCGACCTTCAAGGGCTGTCCGCCGATCAGGATCGTGCCGCCGGGCTTGACGCCGAGCCGTTCCGCCGCGCCTTCGGCGATCCAGGCGCTGCCCGCCGCCGGCGCGCCGACCTCGCGCCCGTCCTGGAGCTTCAGGCGCCCGACCATCGGCCACTGGGCATCGACCGCCTTGAGCTCGATCGGGGCGATGGCGCCTTCGGCGCCGGCCCCCGTCCCCGCCGAAGCCATCGCCTGCATCCGGGTGCCGGGCGAGACTTTCCCCAGCGCGGCCAGCGCCCGGGTCTCGTCGGCGTTCAGCCCGCGCTGCCAGACCGACAGCTCGATGTCGCCGCCGAGGATCGCCCGGCCGCGGGTGGCGAGCTCGCGCTCGATCGTGCCGGTAAGCGTGCCGATCGTGGCGATCGCGCCGACCCCCAGGAACAGGCAGACCAGCAGCAGCCGCAGGCCCCGGAACCGCGCCGAAAGGTCGCGGCGGGCGATCCGCCAGGCGGTGGGCCAGGCAATCGGCCTAGGGACGCTCATCGCTCACGATCCGCCCGTCCGCCAGGGTCACCACGCGTTCGCAGCGCCCGGCCAGCTCGACGTCGTGAGTGATCATCACCAGGGTCGCCTGGGTCTGGGCACGGCGGGCGAAGAGGAGGTCGATGATGCCGTGGCCGGTCGCCCCGTCGAGATTGCCCGTGGGCTCGTCGGCGAAGATCAGCGAGGGCCGTGGGGCGGTGGCGCGGGCGATGGCGACGCGCTGCTGCTCGCCGCCTGAGAGCTGGGCGGGATAGTGGCTCAGCCGGTGGCCGAGGCCGACCGCGGCCAGTTCGTCCCGGGCGGTCCCGGCCGGATCGGCGATGCCGGCAAGCTCCAGCGGCGTGGCGACGTTTTCCAGCGCGGTCATCGTCGGCAGCAGGTGGAAGGCCTGCAGCACGATCCCGATCCGGCCGCGCCGCGCCCGGGCGAGGTCGTCCTCGCTCATCGCGGAGAAATTCTCGCCCGCCACGCTCAGCGTTCCGCCGCTGGCGCGCTCCAGGCCGGAGAGCACCGCCATCAGCGAGCTCTTGCCCGAGCCCGACGGGCCGAGCAGCGCCAGGGTCTGGCCCTGGGGCACGTCGAGGTCGATCCCCTTGAGGATTTCCACCGCGGCCGTGCCGCTGCCGAGGGTCAGGGTAAGGTTGCGCGCGGCGATCGCCAGCGCACTCGAGGGGCTTGTCACGGCGCCGAGATGGCATAGCTAGGGCGCGACGGGCAAGGAGGCAGGTGTATGAAATTGTATGGGGCCGCGGTTCTGGCCGGGCTGCTGGTGCTCGGCGGCTGCGGCGGCGAGGGCAATTCGCCCGATGCCGCGGCAAGCTCGCGGCCGGGTGCGGCCCCCGGCCTGTCCTCCGCCGATGCCCCGCCGGACATTCCCGTGGTCGGCGAGGAGCGCCGGATCCTCGCGCTCGGCGACAGCCTGTTCGCGGGCTACGGCCTGAAGGCGGGCGAGGGTTATCCCGAGAAACTCGAAGGCGCGCTGCGGGCGAGGGGCGTCAACGCGCGGATCGCCAATGCGGGGGTCTCGGGCGATACCACCGCGGGCGGGCTCCAGCGCCTGGCCTTCACCCTCGACAACCAGCCGCGCAAGCCCGACCTCGTGATCATCAGCCTGGGCGGCAACGACATGCTGCGCGGCCTGCCCGCCGCCGAAACCCGCAAGAACCTCGACGCGATCCTGACCGAGCTCGACAAGCGCGGGATCAAGGCCCTGCTGTTCGGCATGCTCGCCGCGCCGAACCTCGGCCGGGACTATGCCGGGCAGTTCGACCCGATCTATCCGCAGCTCGCCAGGCAGCACCGCGCCGCGCTGGTGCCGTTCTTCCTCCAGGCGGTGATCGACAAGCCCGAGCTGCGCCAGGCCGATCATATCCACCCGACCGACAAGGGGATCGAGGAACTGGTCGCCGCCACCGTGGTTGACGTGACGAAGGCGCTGCCTAGGGGGGCAACAGCGCCAAAATGATCGAGCACCATTCATGACCAAGATCACTCCCGTCATCCTTTGCGGCGGCAGCGGCACGCGGCTCTGGCCGCGCAGCCGGGCGAGCAAGCCCAAGCCGTTCCTGCCGCTGGTCGGGGATCGGACGCTGTTCGAACAGGCCCTGCTGAGGTGCGGGGACGAGGCGCATTTCGATCCCGCCGTGGTGGTCACCGGCGCGGCCCATCTCGATCATGTCGAGGGCCAGCTCTGCGGCGTGCCCGGTGCCCGGGTGATCGTCGAGCCGGCGGCCAGGAACACCGCCGCGGCCATCGCGCTCGCCGCGCTGCGGCTGCCCGAGGACGAGATCATGCTGGTCTGCCCCAGCGATCACCATATCGCCGACTGCGAGGCCTTCGCCGCGGCCGCCCGCTCGGCCGCTTCGCTCGCCGCCGAGGGCTGGCTGGTCTCCTTCGGGATCGAGGCCAGGTCGCCCGAGACCGGCTTCGGCTACCTGCGCCGGGGCGAAAGCTTGGGCGAGCACGGTTTCAAGGTCGCGCAATTTGTCGAAAAGCCCGACCTCGCCCGGGCCGAGCAGTTTCTCGCCGAGGGCGGCTATGCCTGGAACGGCGGGATTTTCGCCTTTCGCGTCGGGACTTTCCTGGCCGAGCTCGAGGCCTACCGTCCGAAGATCGCCGCGGCAGTGCGCAAGGCCGTGGAAGCCGGCAAGGCCGACGGCCACCGCTTCCACCCCGACCCGGGGGCTTTCGCCGAGGTCGAGAGCGAGAGCATCGACTATGCGGTCATGGAGAACACGGCGAAGGCCGCGATGGTCCCCGCCGACATGGGCTGGTCCGACATCGGCAACTGGCAGGCGCTCCATCTTGCCCGCGACCGCGACGAGGCGGGCAATGCCGTGGTCGGCAACGCCGAGCTGGTCGATTGCCGCAATGTCCTGATCGAAAGCGACGGGCCGCACGTCTCGGTCATCGGCCTCGAGGACGTGATCGTCGTGGTCGACGGCGGCAACGTGCTCGTGACCACGGCCGCCGGTGCCCAGAAGGTCGGCAAGCTCGGGGGTGCCGTCAACCAGTGAGCGCGCTCCTGCCTCTTCGCGAAGTCGCCAAGCCCTGGGGGCGCCGGACGCTCCCGGCGCCGTTCGATGCGGAAAAGCCGGAGAAGATCGGCGAGGTGTGGTTCGAGCCGCCGCCGGCGCTGGACCGGCTCCTGGTCAAATATATCTTCACCAGCGAGGCGCTCTCGGTCCAGGTCCATCCCAGCGACCTCCAGACCCAGGCGGCCGGGCTGGGCCGGCAGGGCAAGGAGGAGTGCTGGCTGGTGATCGACGCCGAGCCCGATGCGGTGCTCGGCATCGGCTTCGAGGCGCATGTCGAAGCGGAGGCGCTGCGCGCCGCGGCGCTCGACGGCTCGATCGAGCGATTGATGACCTGGCACCCCGTCGCGCGGGGGGATTTCTTCTATATCCCCGCCAACACGGTCCACGCGATCGGCGCGGGGATCAGCCTGATCGAGGTCCAGCAGAACAGCGACATCACCTACCGCCTCTACGACTACGGCCGCCCGCGCGAACTGCACCTCGAACAGGGCGTCGAGGTCGCGCTCGGCGAGAGCTATCCGCCCTCGCTGCATTATCGCCTGGCGGAGCATGGCAATGCCCAACTGGTCGACGGGCCCTGTTTCCGGCTCGACCGCGTGGCGGGCAAGCCCGACGTGGCGACGCGGGCGCACTACGGGATCGGGCCGCTGCTGGTCATTCCGCTGACCGGCGAGGTGCGGATCGACGGCGAGGCGATCGCGCCGGGCGGCTGCGGGCTGGCTCGGGGTGTCGATGCGGTCGAGTTCGCGGAAGATGGGCTGAGCCTGATCACGCAGCCGACCACGTAAGCGAGTTTCACGCGAAGCCGCTTCTTCAGGCGAAACACGTCCTAAAGCCGCTCCACCCTTCCATCGCTGACCCGCCAGACCGCGGCCTCGCGCTCGACCGCCGCGAAAGGCGCCAATTCGGTCCCGGTCATCCACACCTGCGCCGGCCCGGCCCGCAGCCGCTCGAACAGCGCCTCGCGCCGCACCGGGTCGAGGTGCGCCGCCACCTCGTCGAGCAGCAGCAGCCGCGGGCGCGTCAGGTCGAGCAGGCCGGAATGCGCAAGGGTGATCGCGATCAGCATGGCCTTCTGCTCGCCGGTCGAGCACTCCGCCGCGGGCTGGTCCTCCCCGTTGTTCTTGCGGCCCACCATCATGACGCCGAGCTCGTCGCGGTGCGGGCCGACCAGGGTGCGCTGCGCCGCGCGGTCGCGGCGGCGGCTGTCGGCGAGGGCGCGGGCAAGGGCATCCTGCGCGATCGGCCCGCCGGGCCGGTAGGTGAGGGCCGGGCGGGCGAAGGGCCGGTCGGGCAGCGCGGCCAGCGCCTCGCTCAGCCCGGCGACCATCCGTGCCCGCGCCTGTGAGACCGCCGCGCCGGCTTCGGCAAGCTGCGCCTCGTTGGCGTCGAGCCAGCGCGGATCGGGCTCGCCGTCGCCCGCCAGGAGCCGGTTGCGCTCGCGCAGCGCCGCTTCCAGCCGCGTGGCGTTGCGGGCATGCCCCGGCTCCAGCGCCAGCACCAGCCGGTCGAGGAACCGCCGCCGCGCCCCCGCGCTGTCGGCGAAGAGCCGGTCCATCGCCGGGGTCAGCCAGCCGACGCTGAGCCATTCGCTCAAGGCAACTGCCGAAACCTCCGCCTGGTTGACCGAGACGATCCGCCGCCCCGGCCGCTCGGGCGAGACGCCGGTGCCGAGGCGAACGTCGCCGGACAGCTCGGCACTGATCGCGAAGCCGCCGTCCCCGCCCTGCGCCGGCATGTCGGCCAGCGCCGCACGCCGCAGCCCGCGCCCCGGGGCGAGCAGCGAGAGCGCTTCCAGCACGTTGGTCTTGCCCGCGCCGTTGTCGCCGACCAGCAGGTTGAACCGCGCCGTCCCCGCGATGGTGCTCGCGCGGTGGTTGCGGAAGTTCGTCAGCAGGATGCGATCGAGCGGCATGCCTAGATCGTTGAGGTCAGATCAACCCGCATCCGTCTTCGCGAAGGGCGAGAACTCGATGTCGGTGTCGAACACGTCGACGCCCTCGCGCGCCTTGAGCCAGCCGACCACGGCATAGGTCAGCGGGGTCAGCACGACCTCCCACGCGGTCTTGATCAGCCACTGGGTCAGCGACAGCAGGAGGATGCCCTTGAGAGTGAAGCCCGGCTGGCCAAGGAAGGCGATCGGGTAGAACAGCGCCGAATCCACTGCCTCGCCGAAGATCGTCGAGCCGATCGTCCGGCTCCACAGGTGCTTGCCGTCGGTCAGGATCTTCATCTTCGACAGGATGAAGCTGTTGACGAACTCGCCCGACCAGAAGGCGATCAGCGAGGCCGCGACGATCCGCCAGGTGCTGCCGAACACGGATTCGTAGGCCGCCTGGTTCGGCGCCCGCACGACCTGGCCGAGGATGTGATAGTCGCCCGAGGCCAGCGCCCAGCCCGGCGCCGGCGGCATGTTCACCACCACGTAGCTCATGAAGGCCATGAACAGCAGCGCGAAGAAGCCCATCCACACGCAGCGGCGGGCGTTGGCATAGCCGTAAACCTCGGTCATGATGTCGCCGATGATGTAGGACACCGGGAAGAACAGCACCCCCGCGCCGAAGGTCACCGCGCCGAACACCGGCAGCACGACCTGCGCCTGCTTCGCCGCGCCGATCAGGTTCGACAGCAGCAGGATCGCGACGAAGGCCGCCATCACATAGTCGAAATACCGGAAGTGCCGGCGCGCGCCGGTACTGCCCTCGATGCGGGAAAGCGGCTGATCCATGGGGATGAATGCCTAACGCCCTTTGCGCGGCTGGCAAGTGCCGCCTATGAGGCGAACGGCGCGCGCCCGTAGTTCAACTGGATAGAGCCCCCGCCTTCTAAGCGGGTAGTTGCAGGTTCGAGTCCTGCCGGGCGCGCCAACTCTCCCAACCTTACAGCTCCGCGATCGGATCGCTGATCCAATCCTCGCTGGCATGCCGCACACGGAGAATGAGGACGCCATCGGCATCGATGACATAGATCGTGATGTGGGATTTGTAGAGGTGGGCGCGGACTGGTGGGTCGATCTCGGTTCGCTCACGCGCTGCTCGCGGAAATTCCGCCAGAAACCGGAATGTGTGAATCAGTCCGTCGCGATAATGGAGTGCCTGTTCAACGCCGAATGCTTCGACCGTATACCGCGCAATGTCGGCAATGTCATGCTCTGCGCTTCGCGACAGCCGGTAGGACGGCATCAAATCGCCTTGTGACGGGCGATGGCCTCATCGAAAATCTCTTCGACGTTGCGGGCGGAAATGCCGCTGGCGAGCGATTCACTGACCAGGTTCTGAATGGCGGCAATCTTGCCGGCGCGCTCCTGGTCGCGGCGGATGAGATCGCGAACATAGTCGCTTGCGTTGCTGTAGCGTCCGGTTTCGGCCCGTCCTTCGACCCAAGCCTTCATGGTGTCCGGCAGCGAAACGTTCATCGTAGCCATCAGCGACCTCCTGGCTGGAGCATGTCGCTGATGGCAAAGATTGTCAACTGGGTGAATTCCTCAGAATTACCGAGCTCAAGCGGTCTCCAGCTCCCCCTGCTCCTTCTTGCCGCGGCCTTCCAGCGCGCCGTGGATCGCGGCGAGGAACTGGTCGGTGGCCGCTTCCCACGAGAAGCGCGCGCCGAAGATCGCCGCGGCCTGGCGGTCGAGGGTGAGCGAGCGCTGGATCGCGACCGTGAGGTCGTGGTCGAGCGCGCCGACCGTGGCCGGGAAGTCGCCGTCGACGCCGCGGCCCGCGGGGCCGAGGATGTCGAGCGGGCCGGGAACGGGAAGGGCGGCCACGGGCACGCCGCAGGCGAGCGCCTCGATCACCACCAGGCCGAAGGTGTCGGTCTTGCTGGGGAAGACGAAGCTGTCGGCCGAGCGGTAGGCGCTGGCGAGCTCGTCGCCCGACAGCGCGCCCATGAACCTGGCTTCGGGATAGCGGCGGCGCAGGTCTTCGAGTGCCGGGCCGTCGCCGACCACCACCTTGGTGCCGGGGACATCGGCGGCAAGGAAGGCTTCGAGGTTCTTTTCCAGCGCGACCCGGCCGACGTTGAGCAGGATCGGGCGGGGCAGGTCGGCGAGCGCGGGGTGCGTCTCGCCGCCGGGGCGGAAGATCCAGCGGTCGATCCCGCGGCTCCAGCGCCGGGTGCGCTCGATCCCGCGTTCGGCGAGGCACCTGGTCAGGGTCTCGGTCGCGACCATGACCGCGCGGCTGGCGGCGTGGAAGCGGCGCATGATCGGCCAGAAGCGCTCGGCGCTGATCCCGGTGCGCAGCGCGGCATAGTCGGGGAAATGGGTGTGGAAGGCGGTGGTGAAAGGCACCCCGCGGGCCAGGCACCACGACCGCGCCGACCAGCCGATCGGGCCCTCGGTGGGGATGTGGACGATGTCGGGGGCGAAGGCGTCGAGCATCTTGCGGGCGCTGAACCGCGGGGCGAGGGCCAGGCGGATCGAGGAATAGCCGGGCATCGGGATCGTGGTGAAGCGCTCGGGCGTGATCAGCTCGACCTCGTAGCCGCGGCGGTCGAGCTCGGCGACCGTGGCGGCGAGGGTGCGGACGACCCCGTTGACCTGCGGATACCAGGCGTCGGTGGCGATGGCGATCTTCATAGGCTTATCTCCGATAGGCAACTCCGTTCCTCCCGAGCGAAGTCGAGGGACTAGGCCGAGCGTCAGCGAGGCGGCTGCGGTGCGAATTCTCGCTCCGCTCGAACTAGTCCCTCGACTTCGCTCGGGAGGAACGGAGAAAGGTTAGGCAGTTTCAAGTTCCTTGGCAGCAGCCGATGCCTTCGCCGTCTCCATCGCCCAGTCGACGATCGCCATGTGGCCCTGGAAGTCCTCGATCAGCGCGGTGCAGCTTTCGACCCAGTCGCCGTCGTTGTAATAGGTGATCGTGCCGATCTGGCGGATCTCGGCGGAGTGGATGTGGCCGCAGACGATCCCGTCGAGGCCGCGGTCGAGCGCTTCGCGGGCCAGGGCTTCCTCGTAGTTGCAGACGTATTCGACCGCGTTCTTGACCTTGCGCTTGAGGTGCGCGGAAAGCGACCAGTAGGGCAGCTTGAAGCGGCGGCGCACGGCGTTGACGAAGATGTTGGCGTGCAGCAGCAGCCCGTAGGCCTGGTCGCCGAGGAAGGCGAGCCAGCGGGCATAGAGCACCACGCCGTCGAAGCTGTCGCCGTGGGTCACCAGCAGCTTGCGGTTGTCGGCGGTCTCGTGGATCGCCTCGATCACCAGCTCGACCCCGCCGAAGGTGAGGCCGGCATAGTCGCGCAGCATCTCGTCGTGGTTGCCCGCGACGAAGATCACCCGGGTGCCGTGGTGCGCCATCTTGAGCACGCGGCGGATGACCTCGTTGTGCTCGTCGGGCCAGTACCAGCCCTTGCGCAGCCGCCAGCCGTCGACGATGTCGCCGACCAGGTAGAGCGTCTCGCACTCGATCGAGCGGAGGAAATCCACGAGCAGCGCGGCGTTGCAGCCGCGCGTGCCGAGGTGGACGTCGCTGATCCAGACGGTGCGGTACTTGCGCTTGGGACGGAAGCCCTTGGGATCTGGCAGGGAGAGCCAGTTGGGGATCTTCCCGGCGGGAACGGCCGGGTTCGAGGGCGGATTATGGGGCTTTGTCGCGAGCAGATCGGCTTCGTCGAACAGCATGGGAAGGTCCTTGGCTGTTGTTCCTTGCATGCCTTCTCCTACTGCGGTCCCGTTGCGCGCTCATGACGCTTGTGCGTCAGTTCGGTTACGCCGCATTTCCCGCTGGTCATCCCGTCGCCCGGCTGCGGCTCTCCGTCGCAAGCGAGCCGTAGAGGCCGGGAAAATCATGGAGAGGACGGGAATGGCCCAGGCAGAGGCGCTTTGCCGGAGAAGGTCGCCCAATCTCCGCTGGCGATCCGCATGGGCATCATCGCCGGGGTTTCGCGCAATGTCGTGATCGGCTCATCATGGGCCACTTCGGCATCTTCCTGGCCTCGGCGGAGGTGATCGTCGGCCTGATCGGCATGCGCGGCGCCGGAGCGATTCCCGGGATCGGCCGGGGTCTATGCCAAGACCGGGTCCTATGCCCCGGCGCTGGAGGTCATGGCCGGATACTTCGCGATCGCGGCTCTGCTGGCGCTCTATGCCTATAAGCGGCTCAACCCCGTTTCACCGTCGCCATCGCCTGCGACGTGATCGGATAGCCGAGGCCTTCGGGGATCGTCAGGAACATCTCGCCGCCCCGCTCGACGCGCTGCGGCGAGATCGTGCGGATCGGGGTGACCTCGGCGTGGGCGCGGGTCTCGGCGAAACTGGCGAACTGGGCGAGGCGTTCGAGGTTGCGGCGGGTCGGGAAGATCACGCTGATCTCGCCGCTGTCGGCCATCTCCAGCGCGCGGGCGGCGCTGGTCCAGAACAGGCGGGTGTTCTCGGTCGCATCGACCGCGATCTCGACCGCGCCGGTGCCGAGGTCGCAGAGGAAGAACCGCGTGTCGAAGGCCCCGTCCCAGCGCGGGCACCAGCGCGCGAAGGAGGGCAGCAGGGCGAGGTCCAGGCTCCAGCCGAACCGTTCGAGCACCGGGGCGAGGGCCCCCCGTTCGAGCAGCAGCGCGCGGGCCTGGCGGGCCTGCTCGGCCGAGACCGCCTGGGTCACCGCAATGGCCAGGCCGGTCTCCTCCAGGGTCTCGCGCACCGCGGCGATCTTGGCGGCCACTTCATCGGCATCGCCGCCGCCGATCTCGGCGGCGAGCACCCGGTCGGCCGCGTCGATCCGCCCGCCGGGGAACACCGCCGCCCCGCCCGCGAAGCGCATCTCCTGGGCTCGCTGGACCATCAGCACTTCGGCCGGGCCGCCGTCAGCGGCATTGCGGAAGATCACCACGGTCGCGGCGGGCTTGAAGGTCAGGGTCTCGGGCTCGGCCATGGATAGTCCCCTGGCCAAGCCGGGCCGGGCTGGCAAGCCCCGAGCAGTAAGGCGAAATTTACCGCGCGCTGTCGGCAGGCTTTACAAGTTGCGAGCGGCGCCTGGCCAGGTCCTGCGCAAAATCGGCGGATTCGCGCGACTTTCGAAAACTGGCACGGCTCGTGCTATGTATCGGATACCCGAAAGCAGTCTCGAATAGAGGCGGGGCCTACACAGTCTCCCAGGCCCCGCCTCCCCGAGAAGCTCTCTCCCGAAAATTTCGCACGAAGACACGAAGATGCCGCGCTTGCCGCAGGCATTCGCACGTCACCCGCAGCGCCGCGCCTGCTGGATGAGAGCGGCTGCGCCGCAGGCGCAACATCTTCGTGCCTTCGTGTGAACCAATCAAACTGGCGGAGAGATTACTGCGCCGCTGCGACTCCGGAATCGGTCAGCAACTGCTGCAGTTCGCCGGCCTCGAACATCTCCATCATGATGTCGCTGCCGCCCACGAACTCGCCCTTGACGTAGAGCTGGGGAATCGTCGGCCAGTCCGAATAGGCCTTGATGCCCTGGCGGATCTCCATGTCCTGCAGCACGTCGACGGTCTCGTACTGGACGCCCAGGTGATCGAGGATCGCCACCGCCTTGCTCGAGAAGCCGCACTGCGGGAACAGGGCGGTGCCTTTCATGAACAGGACGACGGGGTTGCCGTTCACGATCTCGGCGATGCGGGTGTTGCTGTCGGACATGGGCTGAAGAACCTCGGAAGAATGCGCTGCTGTCCCTCAGTTGGGAACGCCGGTGGTCAGTTGCAAGGCGTGGAGCTGGCCGCCCATCCGCCCGCCGAGCGCGGCATAGACCAGCTTGTGCTGGGCGACGCGCGGCTTGCCGGCGAAAGAGGCGGCAACGACGTGCGCGGCATAGTGATCGCCGTCGCCGGCCAGATCGGTGATCGTGACCTCGGCATCGGGAATCCCGGCGCGGATCAGTTCCTCGATCTCGGCCGCGGCCATGCCCATCGGATCAGGCCTCGCCGATCAGGGCGCGGCGGGCCTCGACGGCCTTTTCCGCGAGCGCGGCACGGACCTGGGCCTCGTCGGCGTCGACTCCGGCCGAGACCAGGTCGCCGAGCAGCTTGCGGACCACGTCCTCGTCGCCCGCCTCCTCGAAATCGGCCTGGACCACGGCCTTGGCATAGGCGTCGGTCTCGGCCTGGCTCAGGCCCATCCGCTCGGCAGCCCAGGTTCCGAGCAGCCGGTTGCGGCGCGCGGTGATGCGGAACAGCGTATCGGCGTCGAGCGCGAACTTGGCTTCCTCGGCGCGTTCGCGGTCGTTGAAATCGGTCATCTGCGTTTCCTCGGTGAACTTTTCGAAAACTACCTGCTAACCCCGTTCGTGTCGAGCGAGGTTGGAGTGAACTACGCCGCCTGCGAAACGCTGCCCGAGAGGAACGAGAGCTCGCCCCTGGCCCGTGCTTCGTAGCCGGCGATCGCATCCTGGCGTGCCAGGGTCAGGCCGACTTCGTCGAGACCGTTCAGCAGGCAGTGCTTGCGGAAGGGATCGACCTCGAAGGTGAAACGGTCCTGGAACGGGGTGGTGACGGTCTGGTGCTCCAGGTCGACGTGGATCGGATCGGTTTGGGCGACCTCCATCAGCCGGTCGACGTTCTCCTGCGGCAGGACCACGGCGAGGATGCCGTTCTTGAAGGCGTTGCCCGAGAAGATGTCCGAGAAGCTCGGTGCGATCACGCAGGTCACGCCCATGTCGAGCAGGGCCCAGGCGGCATGCTCGCGGCTGGAGCCGCAGCCGAAGTTGTCGCCCGCGATCAGGATCGGCGCGCCGGCGTACTGCGGATCGACGAAGACGTTGCCCGGCTCCTTCTTCACCGCCTCGAAGGCGCCCTTGCCGAGGCCCTCGCGGGTCACGGTCTTGAGCCAGTGCGCGGGAATGACCACGTCGGTGTCGACGTTCTTGCGGCCGAACGGGATCGCCCGGCCCGCGACCTGGTTGATCGGCTCCATCAGTCGGATTCCGGGGGGAGGGCCGGGGCCTTCCTGGCCTTTTCGGCGCGTTCCTTGCGGTGCGAGGCGTAAAGCAGCGCGGCGGTCAGCGCGGCCGAGCCGATCGCGGCGCCGGCGAGGGCGGCTTTCCCGGTCCAGTTCGGCAGGTCGGATTTGTCGTTCTTGTCGCTCATGGTTCCCCACTAGGGGGCGAGGGCCGCAGGTTTCAAGCCTCAAGCGAGGAATTGTTTGAGCCGGAGCCACTGCTCGCGCTTTTCGGCGAAGGGCATCGAAGCATAGGCGGGGCTGCTGGAAGGCAGGTCGATCAGCGCGAGGTCGCCGCCGGCGAGTTGCGCGCGGCCGATCTTGGCGGAGGTCTTGCCGTTGAAGGCGACGGCGCGGAGGCGGGGCAGGGTGGCGGCCAATTCGGCCAGCGGCGCATGCTCAGCCTCGCGAATTGCGGCATCGAGGCTGCCGGTGCGGGTGGCGGAGGCAATGGTGTCCCACAGGCCGATTCCGGCGGCGAGCAGCGCTTCCAGCCGCGCCTCATAGTCGCGCGCGGGCAAATCCTCTCGCTGGATTACTGCCCCGGCGAGCCGCCAGAACAGGTTCTGCGGATGCGCGTAGTAGCGCTGCGCCTTGAGTGAGGCTTCGCCCGGCAGGCTACCGAGGATCAGGACGCGGGTTTGGGCATTTGTGATCGGCGCGAAGGCAGATTTGCGCACTAGCGCCAGCTTTCGCTGCGAAGTCCTTCGACCCTGGAAAATTCGCGCAGATTCCCGGTGAATACGGTCAGGCCCAAGCTCCTCGCATGACCGGCTATCAGCACGTCATAAGCCCCGATGGGACAACCTCGTTTGGCGAGATTCGCGCGGATCTCGCCCGCATGGGCAGCAGCTTCGTGATCGAAATCGAGGACTTGCAGCCTTGCAGTGAATTCTTCGACCTTGATTGCATGATGATCGGGTCTTGCCGACTTGGCGGCTCCGTAGAGCAGTTCCTGAACCACAACGGTCGAAAGGCAGTAGATTTCGCTGTCCTCGTTGAACCTTTGACGCAACTCTGGAGTTTTATCGCGCAACAGCTCGATACAGAAGTCGCTATCCAGCATGTAGCGGAGCATCAGAAGAAGTCGCGCTCCTGAGGAGGAGGCTGGTCACGAGGACCAAGATCGATCCCGGGCTCGTCAAAGAAATCGTCCCACGACGCATTGGCAGGGGTCAGGATGATTTGCTTGCCTACCCTGCGAACCACGACCTCGTTCACCCCCTCAGGAAACTCCATGTCTTTTGGAATTCGCACCGCCTGATTGCGGTTCGAGCGGAAGAGGGCAGCCCGGCGGGAGATATTCGAATGGGCATTCATTACCCGAAGATGCTCCCGATGATGGGATATGTCAATGGGATATACCTAGCCGACAAGCTCCCGCACATCGGTCAGCTTGCCCGTCACCGCCGCCGCTGCCGCCATGGCCGGCGAGACCAGGTGCGTGCGCGCGCCGGGGCCCTGGCGGCCGGTGAAGTTGCGGTTGCTGGTCGAGGCGCAGCGTTCGCCGGGGGGGACCTTGTCGGGGTTCATCGCCAGGCAGGCCGAGCAGCCCGGCTCGCGCCATTCGAGGCCGGCCGCGGTGATGATCTTGTCGAGCCCTTCCGCTTCGGCCTGGGCCTTCACCAGGCCCGAGCCCGGGACGACGATCGCCCACTTGACGCCCGGCGCCTTCTTGCGCCCCTTGAGGACCTCGGCGGCGGCGCGGATGTCCTCGATCCGGCTGTTGGTGCACGAACCGATGAAGACGTTCTGGACCTCGACGTCGGTCATCCGGGTGCCCGGCTCCAGCCCCATGTAGTCGAGGCTGACCTGGGCGGCCTGCTGCTTGGACGGGTCGGCGAAGCTGGCCGGTTCAGGGACCACGCCGCCGATCGGCACGACGTCCTCGGGGCTGGTGCCCCAGGTGACGGTCGGCTGGATGTCCTCGGCACGGATGTGGACCGACTTGTCGAACTTCGCGCCGGGATCGGTCTTCAGGCTGGACCACCAGGCGACCGCCTTGTCCCATTCCGTGCCCTTGGGGGCATAGGGGCGGCCCTTCACATAGGCGAAGGTCTTTTCGTCGGGCGCGACCAGGCCGGCGCGGGCGCCGCCTTCTATGCTCATGTTGCAGACCGTCAGGCGGCCCTCGATCGACATGTCCTCGAAAGTCGAGCCGCAGAACTCGATGACGTGGCCGGTGCCGCCCGCCGTGCCGATCACGCCGATGACGTGGAGGACGACGTCCTTGGGTGTCACGCCCGGGGCCAGCTTGCCGTCGACGCGGACCTCGAAGGTCTTGCTCGGCTGGAGCAGCAGGGTCTGGGTGGCGAGCACGTGCTCGACCTCGGTCGTGCCGATGCCGAAGGCCAGCGCGCCCAGGCCCCCGTGGCACGAGGTGTGACTGTCGCCGCAGACGATCGTCGCCCCGGGGACCGAGAAGCCCTGCTCCGGGCCGACGACGTGGACGATGCCCTGCTCGGGATCGACCTCGGAGATGTAGCGGATGCCGAACTCGGGCGCGTTCCTGGCCAGGGTGGCCAGTTGGTTGGCGCTCTCGGCGTCGGCGATCGGCACGCGGTTGCCCGCCGCGTCCTTGCGCGGAGTCGTCGGCAGGTTGTGATCGGGCACCGCGAGGGTGAGGTCGGGGCGGCGGACCTTGCGGCCGGCGGCGCGCAGGCCCTCGAAGGCCTGGGGGCTGGTCACTTCGTGGACCAGGTGGCGGTCGATGTAGATCAGGCAGGTGCCGTCATCCTGGCGGGCAACGACGTGGGTGTCCCAGATCTTCTCGTAGAGCGTGCGCGGAGTTTCAGACATGGGCGCGACCTAGAAAGCCGTGCGCCCATTTACAATAGAGAAGGGGCGCCCGCGCATGGCGGACGCCCCTTCAAATCAGCGAAGCGCCTTAGTAGGGGCGGTTCGGACGCGGATCGTGGCGGTTGGGGATGCCGTCGCCGTCACGGTCGCCGCGCCAGCGGTTGCCGCGCCAGTAGTCCTCGCGGTCCCAGTCGGCCCGCTCGAGCCGCAGGCGGGTGCGGACCTGGTTTACGCGGCTCTGCAACTGGCGCACTTCCTGGAAGTTCAGGCCGTTGCGGTTGTATATCTGGAAGGTGTGGCGCAGGTTCGCGACATCGCGGCGCAGGCGCATCTCCTCGCGGCGGGTGATCGTGTGGTTGCGCGAGGCGCGGTCGATGTCCTGATCCAGCCGCCAGATCTGGGTACGGATCGCGTTTGAGCGTTCCGGCGTCCAATAGCCCGGTGCGCCGAAGCGGATCGTGACCTGGGCATTGGCCGCGGCGGGAATCGCGACGGCGCCGAGCGCGGTCGCGGCCATCAGTGCGGCGGAAGCAAGGGCGGTTATCTTCTTCATTGGTCTTCTCCTCTGTGACCTCGGCAAAAACCCCGTGGAGCGCCGGGCGTTCCCCGTTATCCGGGGCTCACCCGCCAGCCGGTGGCCAGCGCTGCGGGTCTGCGGTAAAAGGCCTGCCATGTCCGATATGACCGTTTCATGGCTCGTCCGTTCATTGCTCGTTTTGGGAACCGTCGCGGCGATGGAATGGATCGCCTGGGCCAGCCACAAGTATGTGATGCATGGGCTCGGCTGGGGCTGGCACCGCGATCACCATGAGCCGCACGACAAGTTTCTCGAGAAGAACGACCGCTTCGCCTTGTTCGGCGCGGCGCTGTCGATCGGCCTGTTCGCGTTCGGAAGCCCGTGGATCATGGGCGGGAAGGCTTGGTGGCCCGCGACCTGGCTGGGGTTGGGTGTGCTCGGCTACGGACTGATCTACACCCTGGTCCACGACGGCCTCGTCCACCAGCGCTGGTTCCGCTGGGTGCCCAAGCGCGGCTATGCCAAGCGCCTGGTCCAGGCGCACCGGCTCCATCATGCCACGATCGGCAAGGAGGGCGGGGTGAGCTTCGGGTTCCTCTGGGCGCGCAGCCCCGAGCGGCTCAAGCGTGAGCTTGCGGCGCAGCGCGACGAGGGACGGGCGGTGCTGCGCGGCTCATGAAGAACGGGCGGCCGTCCCGCAGGACGACCGCCCGCCCGTCGGGCCGAGGGCCTAACGGCTCTGGCGCGAGCCCGATTGTCCGCCTGCCTGGCGGGACTGCCGATCCCCTTGGCCGGACTGCTGGTTCTGCTGGCCGGCCTGGCGATTCTGATCACCCTGCTGGCCCGATCGGCCGGCCTGGTCCTGCTGCGGTTGGCGCGGGGCGTTCTGACGCAGGTTGTCCTTGTTCTGGCTCATGTCAAATCTCCATCTGCGAGCCGCCGAGGGGTGCGGCTGCCTGGGGTCAATCGCCAAAGGGTCGAAGGTTTCCCATAAGTTCAACGTTTTATCGTGGGATCCGCACGGCCCTCGTCAAGCCGTGGCTGAGCCGGGACCGCGTGGGGGCTGGCGCGGGCCAGCATCGGCCACGACGATTTGCGCGATCCCGCGGGCGCGCTATGGTGTGCCGGCTTGCTGGCTTGCGGAGAACCTCGATGGTGGCACTGGTAAAGGGCTTCATCCCCGGCTGCATCCTGACCTGGATCGTGGCCTCGCTGGTCGGTTCGGGGGGATCGAAGGGCGGAATGCTGGACATCCACCGCTATGAGATCATGCACCACCACCTCTACTGGTCCTGGCCGTTGATGATCGCGGCCATCGGTCTGGCGGCGGCGCTGTTCCTGATGACCGACTGAGGCACGTCTCCGGACGTACGGTCATCAATCGAGGAAGAACGAGCAGGCGAGGCAGCTTGCCAAGCGCGGTTCCGGTAGCCAGGGCGGCGGCCATCTCGAAAACGATACTTCGAAAAACAGTACGAGGCACTCAAATGGCTAGCGACAATCGGCAAATGAAGCTCGGCGCCTTTTGCGGCGGGAGCTACCATCAGGCGGGCTGGCGGCACCCCGACAGCCAGGCCGGCTTCGGCACCGACCTCGCCGCCTGGATCGTCCTTGCCCGCAAGCTCGAGGCCGCGAAGTTCGACATGCTGTTCGTCGCCGACACCGCCTCGCCGAGCAATGCCGAGAACCCCGACGTGTTCCGCTACCTCGCGGCCGGCGACAATCTCGAGCCGATGACCCTGCTCGCGGCGATCTCGCAGCACACCACCAAGCTCGGTCTGGCGGGCACGATCGCCACTTCCTACCGCCCACCCTACGATGCCGCGCGCGAAGTCCTCTCGCTCGACGTGATCGCCGGGGGCCGGGTCGGCTGGAACATCGTCACCGGCATCTCGCCCGACGACGCCGCGCAATATGCCGACCAGACTTTCCCGCCGCTCGACGAGCGCTATGCCCGCGGCGACGAGTTCGTCGACGTCGTGCTCAAGCTGTGGGGCAGCGTCGAGCCCGGCGCCTACCTGCGCGACAAGGCGGGCGGGATCTACAAGGACCTGGACAAGATCCACCTCATCAACCACGCCGGCAAGTACTACAAGGTCCGCGGGCCGCTGAAGGGCGTGCCTTCGCCGCAAGGGCGCCCGCTGCTGATCCAGGCGGGCCAGTCGCCCGACGGCCGGGCCATGGCGAGCCGCGTGGCCGAGGCGATCTTCACCGCGCAATCGACCTTCGAGCAGTCCAAGTCCTTCCGCGACGACATCCGCGCCCGCGCGGCGGCCTGGGGCCGCGATCCCGATCACGTCAAGGTTCTGCCCGGCGCCCTGGCCCTGGTCGGCGAGACCCGCCAGGAGGCCGAGGACAAGTGGGCCGAGTTGCAGGGCCTGATCGATCTCGACGCCGCACGCGCCTCGCTCGAACTGGCGCTCAAGGGCTTCGACCTCTCGGGCTACGACCTCGACGCCCCGTTCCCCGAGGTGCCGGCCGAAAGCGTGGTCAGCCGCGGCGCGAACCATGTCGAGGCGGCCAAGCGCGAAGGCCTCACCCTGCGCCAGGTGCTGATCCGCTCGTCGGGCTCGAACGCGCATCTCGCCGCGGTCGGCTCGGTCTCGGACGTCGCCGACCTGCTCCAGCACTGGTTCGAGCAGGGCGCCTGCGACGGCTTCAACTTCCTCCCCGCGATCAATCCGCTCTCGTTCGACGACGTGATGGACAAGGTCGTTCCCGAACTGCGTCGCCGCGGGCTGGTGCGCACGGACTACGAAGGCACGACCCTGCGCGACCACCTCGGCATCCCCGCCGCGCCGCTGCCGCTGCTGAGCTAGGACCAATCGCCATTCAGATGATGAAGGGCTGAATGGCGATTGGTCCTAATTCGCAGGCTGTGCTGCCCCGGCTTGGCAGCACGGGATTGCTTTTGAATCGAGTGCCTTTATCGTGCCGTTCAAGGTTCGGTCGGCTGTCGGTCGATCGGCATCCGGGAGAGTGTCGGCAACGTCCGACAAGGAGCCAACATGAGCGATACCGTCCACGAGTTCGAGCAGCACGATTTTTTTCGTAGCGATCGGTGGGTTGCCGATCCCTATCCTTATTTCGATTACCTGCGCGAACGGTCTCCGGTAATGCGCGAGCCGCACAACGGCATCGTCATGGTGACGGGCTACGCCGAAGCCCTGGAGATCTACAACGATCCCGAGCGCTTCTCCTCCTGCATGTCGACCACCGGGCCTTTCGCGGGCTGCCCGATTCCCCTGGACGAGCACCGGAACGAGGACATTTCCGAACTGATCGAGGAATGGCGCGACAAGACGCCGTTCCACGATCAGCTCCCGACCATGGATCCGCCGGTTCACACCGCCCACCGTTCCCTGCTGATGTCGCTGATCACCCCGCGGCGCCTCAAGGAGAACGAGGAGTTCATGTGGAAGCTGGCCGACGAGCAGATCGACACGTTTCTGTCGCGCGGCGAATGCGAGTTCATGGATGACTTCGCCCAGCCTTTCGCGGTGCTCGTCGTCTCCGATCTGCTCGGGGTGCCGCCCGAGGACCGGGTCGAGTTCCGCAAGCACCTGATCCGGGTGGAGCAGGAAAGCGGCGGCGCGGTGGTCGGCGGCACCGACGGCGAAGTGACGCACGGGCCGCTCGAATTTCTCTACGACAAGTTCTCCACCTATATCGAGGATCGCCGGCGCACCCCCAAGGCGGATGTCCTCACCGGCCTGGCCGACGCCCGGTTCCCCGACGGCTCGGTGCCCGAGCCGATGGACGTCGCCCGGATCGCCGCCAACGTGTTCGCCGCTGGCCAGGAAACCACGGTGCGGCTGCTCAGCTACGCCTTCCAGCTGATCGGCGATCGTCCCGACATCCAGCAGCGCCTGCGCGAGGACCGCAGCCTCATCGCCAATTTCGTCGAGGAGTGCATGCGCACCGAAGGCCCGGTCAAGGGCGATTTCCGCCTGGCCAAGATGCCCACCACCGTCGGCGGGGTCGATGTGGAAGCCGGCACCTTTCTGTTCATCGCTAACGGTGCGGCCAATCGTGATTCGCGCCGGTTCGAGAATCCTGCGGAGTTCCAGCTGGACCGCAAGAACGCCCGGCTGCACGTCGGCTTTGGTGCCGGCCGCCACGCCTGCCCCGGCGCTCCCCTGGCACGGGCGGAGACGGTCGTGGCGCTCAATCGCATGCTCGATCGGACCAGCGACATCCGGATTTCCGAAAAGGTCCACGGACCGGCCGGAGCCCGCAACTACCGTTATCTGCCGACCTTCATCCTGCGCGGCTTGACCCACATCGCGATCGAGTTCGATCCGGTGGAGGCCGGCTGACATGAAAGTCCGCGTCAACTCCGAGATCTGCGCCGGTTTCGGGATCTGCACGGGGATCGCGCCCGAGGTGTTCGAACTGCACGACGATGGCTACGCCATCGTCTTGGTCAGCGAGGTGAGGCCGGAAGACGAGGACACCATGCGCCGAGCGGCCGATCAGTGCCCGGCGCGGGCGATCTCGCTCAGCGAAGATGCCGGATAGAGCTTTCGGTAGCCAGGTGCCGTCGACCTTCTCGCAGGTCTCCTGGTAGTGCCCGTACCCGGTCAGCTCGATCTCGGTGAGGGTGCCGGTGTGGTTCAGCGGGTATTCGACGAAGTCCCGCTCCGGGGCGCCCGCCTTGGGCGGCTGGAGCTGGGGCGAGGTCGATCAGGGCCAGCGCCAGGCAGGGCCTCGTCAGGTTCATCGTCGTCTCCCGTGTTCGACGCAATGTGTCGCGGTCAGGCGGCTAGAGGCAATCGGGGCTGGCGGCATTGTCCGGCTTGACCCCGCGGGCGAATCCACCTAAGGGCGCCGACTTCCGGAACGGGGCCAGGCCTCGCTTCAGATAAGAGCTGAACATTGGCGGTGCGTGCGGGGCTCCCGTGTAATCCCTCAAAGTAACCCGGCGCCTCGGCCCGGGTGGAGCGTTTCAAGCTCGCAGAGCGCAGCCGCGGCGAAAGCCGGGGTTTTCTGCCCCGCGACCTTTATGCACTTCGCCCGATCCGGTTCGCCACAACCTAGGTGAAGTCATTTCATGCCCACTATCAACCAGCTGATCCGCAAGGGTCGCGTGCCGCAGAAGGCCAAGTCCAAGGTCCCGGCGATGGAGCAGAACCCGCAGAAGCGCGGCGTCTGCACCCGCGTCTACACGACCACTCCGAAGAAGCCGAACTCGGCGCTTCGCAAGGTCGCCAAGATCCGCCTGACCAACAGCCGCGAAGTCATTTCGTACATCCCGGGCGAGGGCCACAACCTGCAGGAGCACTCGGTGGTGCTGATCCGCGGTGGCCGTGTGCGCGACCTTCCGGGCGTGCGCTATCACGTGCTGCGCGGCGTGCTCGACACCCAGGGCGTCAAGGACCGCAAGCAGAGCCGTTCGAAGTACGGCGCCAAGCGCCCGAAGTAAGCCTCAGGCTGGTTTTTATCGGCCGCGCCCGAGCGCTGCGGCCCGAGGATAAGGAATTCATCCGATGTCACGTCGTCGTCGTCCCGAGAAGCGGGAAATCCTGCCGGATCCGAAGTTCAAGGATATCATCCTGTCGAAGTTCATGAACAACCTCATGCTCGACGGTAAGAAGTCGGTCGCGGAATCGATCGTCTATGGCGCCATGGAGACCATGGAAACCCGTGCGAAGGCCGATCCGATCGGTCTGTTCCACACTGCCCTGGACAACGTGAAGCCGCAGATCGAAGTCCGCAGCCGCCGCGTCGGCGGTGCGACCTACCAGGTTCCGGTCGAGGTTCGTCCCGAGCGTGCCCAGGCCCTCGCGATCCGCTGGCTGATCACCGCCGCGCGCAACCGCAGCGAGACCACCATGTCGGCGCGCCTGTCGGCCGAGCTGCTCGACGCTGCCAACAACCGCGGCAACGCGGTCAAGAAGCGCGAAGACACCCACCGCATGGCCGACGCCAACCGCGCGTTCTCGCACTACCGCTGGTAAGGCTGCGCGTCTTTCGGTTGTCATAATCTGCACTATATGGGCGGGAGCCTGAAGCCGGCTCCCCCCATTCAATCCAAGGAAATCCCCATGGCACGCGGCCATCCGCTCGAGAAATACCGCAACATCGGTATCATGGCGCACATCGACGCCGGCAAGACGACGACGACCGAGCGTATCCTCTATTACACCGGCAAGTCCTACAAGATCGGCGAAGTCCACGACGGCGCCGCGACCATGGACTGGATGGAGCAGGAGCAGGAGCGCGGGATCACGATCACCTCGGCCGCGACCACCTGCTTCTGGAAGGCCGACAGCGGCCAGGGCGATGAATATCGCATCAACATCATCGACACCCCGGGCCACGTCGACTTCACCATTGAGGTCGAGCGTTCGCTGCGCGTGCTCGACGGTGCGGTCGCCTGCTTCGACGGCGTCGCCGGCGTCGAGCCGCAGTCCGAGACCGTCTGGCGCCAGGCCGACAAGTACGGCGTGCCGCGGATGTGCTTCATCAACAAGCTCGACCGCACCGGCGCGAACTTCAAGTACTGCGTCCAGTCGATCATCGACCGCCTGGGCTCGACCCCGGCCGTCCTCTATCTGCCGATCGGCATCGAGGCCGACCTCAAGGGCCTGGTCGACCTGGTCCACAACCGCGCGATCATCTGGAAGGACGAGAGCCTGGGCGCCGAGTTCTTCTACGAGGACATCCCGGCCGACATGGCCGACGAGGCCGCGGAATACCGCAACAAGCTGATCGAGCTCGCCGTCGAGCAGGACGACGCGGCGATGGAGGCCTACCTCGAGGGCAACGAGCCCGACGCCGCGACGCTCAAGAAGCTGATCCGCAAGGGCACGCTGAACCACTCGTTCGTCCCGGTCTGCTGCGGCTCGGCGTTCAAGAACAAGGGCGTCCAGCCCTTGCTCGACGCCGTGGTCGACTACCTGCCTTCGCCGCTCGACATCGAGGACGTCCAGGGCGTCAAGATGGACAGCGACGAGAAGGACAGCCGTCCGCCCGAAGACAATGCACCGTTCTCGGCCCTGGCCTTCAAGGTCATGAACGATCCCTTCGTCGGCTCGCTCACCTTCATCCGCATCTACTCGGGCACGCTGAGCAAGGGCAGCTACCTGAACTCGGTGAAGGACAAGAAGGAGAAGGTCGGCCGCATCCTTGAGATGCACGCCAACGACCGCAAGGACATCGAAGAGGCCTATGCCGGTGACATCGTCGCGCTGGCCGGCATGAAGGAAACCACCACGGGCGACACGCTCTGCGCCGAACGCGCGCCGATCGTGCTCGAGCGCATGGAGTTCCCCGAGCCGGTCATCGAGCTGTCGGTGGAGCCTAAGACCAAGGCCGACCAGGAGAAGATGGGTGTCGCGCTCAACCGTCTCTCGGCCGAGGACCCCAGCTTCCGCGTGTCGACCGACCACGAATCGGGCCAGACGATCATCAAGGGGATGGGCGAGCTTCACCTCGACATCATCGTCGATCGCATGCGTCGCGAGTTCAAGGTCGAGGCCAACGTCGGTGCGCCGCAGGTGGCCTACCGCGAGTATCTCGCGAAGCCGGTCGACGTCGACTACACCCACAAGAAGCAGTCGGGCGGCACGGGCCAGTTCGGCCGCGTGAAGGTCAAGGTCACGCCGGGCGAGCGCGGTTCGGGCATCATCTTCACCGACGAGATCAAGGGCGGCAACATTCCGAAGGAATATATCCCCGCGATCGAGAAGG
>JASGGH010000045.1:0-23899 GCA_047605105.1 Novosphingobium sp.
TTCATCAACACCGGCTTCCTCGACCGCACCGGCGACGAGATCCACACCTCGATGCGCGCCGGGCCGATGATCCGCAAGGGCGCGATCAAGGGCTCGGGCTGGATCGCCGCCTACGAGAAGCGCAACGTCGGCATCGGCCTCAAGCACGGCCTCTCGGGCGTCGCCCAGATCGGCAAGGGCATGTGGGCCGCGCCCGACCGGATGGGCGCGATGATGGTCGAGAAGGTCGGCCACCCCAAGACCGGCGCCAACACCGCCTGGGTCCCGTCGCCGACCGCCGCGACGCTGCACGCGGTGCACTATCACCAGGTCGGCGTGTTCGACCTGCGCGAGGAGATTGCCAAGGAGCCGATCCCGGGCCTCGATGCCCTGCTGGCGATCCCGCTCGCGACGGGCCAGAACTTCTCCGAGGAGGAGATCCGCGAGGAGCTCGACAACAATGCCCAGGGCCTGCTCGGCTACGTGGTGCGCTGGATCGACCAGGGCGTCGGCTGTTCGAAGGTTCCGGACATCAGCGACGTCGGCCTGATGGAAGACCGCGCGACGCTGCGCATCTCCAGCCAGCACATGGCCAACTGGCTGCTCCACGACGTCTGCACCAAGGAGCAGGTCATGGATTCGCTCAAGCGCATGGCCGCCAAGGTCGATACGCAGAACGCCGGCGACCCGCTCTACGAGCCGATGGCCGGCAACTGGGAAAGCTCGATGGCCTTCCAGGCCGCCTGCGACCTGGTGTTCAAGGGCGTCGACCAGCCCAGCGGCTATACCGAGCCGCTGCTCCACGCCTGGCGGCAGAAGAAGAAGGCCGCTGCGTAGCAAAATTGGACTGCTCTTCGTAATTTACTAAGATATGTCGGTGAATTCTTGCCGACAGATCCCAAGGATATCGCGATGGCAATCGATCTCAGAAGAACCGCCCGGATTGCATTTCGGTCGGGCATCTATCTCCTGATCGCAGCTTGCAGTCAGTCGGCTCTCGAAACTTACGGATGCGCTTGCGAGTCGCGTAGCTATACCGCCGAGGAGATTGCCGGTTATCGGGCGGGTGCAGCACGGAATGATCTGCGCTCCCTGAGGGAGATGCAGGAGTATTATCAGTGGCGGCGAGACGATCAGCCGTTGGGAAGTCAGCCCTACAAGGAGAATGAGCGACTGGTTCAGGAATATCTGAACCGCCGACTTGCCCTATTCGATCCGGGGGCAATGCAGGGTGAATTCGAGCGGTACATGCTTCGATCGCTGGATGACGGATTAGCGCCGCAAGAGCGGATTGATCTCCTCAAGCGCGCACGCGACGTTGTCGTCCGTTCGCCTCGCAAGCTGATTACCGACGATCTCGGATTGCCAGGTACCCAGTCGATCGAAGCGGTAGCGTACGCAGATCGTGAAATCGCAAAGGTGAAGCGGTTGGGCGATCGATATCTTTCGGAGCACCGACGGGCGTATGACGCCGCGCCATGGGATGGGTGGCCCGGACCCTCTTCATCCGTATCGAGCTAACCTGCGTACGCTTAACTGATCAGTCGAACAGTTCCTCCAGGAACGACTTGCGCCGCTTGTGCGGCTTGTAGCCGCGCGGATCATGGGCGTAGCCGCCGGAACCGTAGGAGGGAGGGCGGTGGCGCCACCTGCTGGACGGGCGCCGGCGCGGCCGAGCGTTCGATGATCTTGTCGAGCTCGCCGCGGTCCAGCCAGACGCCGCGGCAGCTGGGGCAGTAGTCGATCTCGATGCCCTGGCGCTCGGACATGACGAGGCCGGTGGCGCAGACGGGGCAGGACATTGTCGGGTGGGGTTGGTTCATTGCCGCTCTCTCGAATTGACGTTGCATCGATCGGGTCGGCCGCATGGGGGAGGGGGATGACCGCCTGAACCAGCATCGAGCTAACCCGATGCGGTCCGACATCACGATCGCTATAAAGCCATCGCCAGAGGGGCCCGGTCCGCAAGGTTTAACCTAGGGCGGGGTCAGCCGTTTGCAAGGGGGCGGGCAGACAGCGTCTGCGCTATCTCGACGAACTCCGCGACCGTGAGCGTCTCCGCCCGCCGCTGCGGATCGATTCCCAGCACCTCCAAGGCCTCCAGCGCTCCGGGCAGTCCTTTCAAACTCTGCCGCAGCATCTTGCGGCGCTGGCCGAAGGCGGCTTCGGTGACGCGCTCCAGCATGCGGGTGGAGACGCCCTCGGGCATTTCGGCCGGCACGACATGGACGATCGCCGACATCACCTTGGGCGGCGGGGTGAAGGCGCTGCGGTGGACTTTTAGCGCCAGCTTGGGGACCGCGCGCCACTGCGCCAGCACGGCGAGGCGGCCGTAGGTGGAAGGATCGGCCGGGTTCGCGACGATGCGCTGGGCGACTTCCTGCTGGAACATCAGCGTCAGCGAGGTCCAGCGGGGCGGCCAGGCTTTTTCGGAGAGCCAGCCGGTGAAAAGCGCGGTGCCAACATTGTAGGGCAGGTTGGCGACCACTGCATAGGGCTCGCCGAACAGCGTGGCGGGGTCGACCTTCAGCGCGTCGCCCTCGATCACCCGCAGCTTTCCGGGGAAGGCTTCCGCCAGTTCGGCGAGAGCGGGAAGGCAGCGCCGGTCCATCTCGATCGCGGTGACCCGCGCGCCGGCGCGGAGCAGGGCGCGCGTCAGCCCGCCCGGCCCGGGGCCGATCTCGAGCACCGCGCGGTCCTGCAGGCTGCCCGGGATCGCGGCGATCCGGTCGAGCAACTGCTCGTCGAGCAGGAAGTTCTGGCCCAGCGCCTTGGACGCCTGGAGCCCGTGGCGGGCGATGACTTCGCGTAAGGGAGGGAGGGTCATGCCCGGGCTCGCCGCCCAGCGCATTCGCCCGCCATGCGGATCGCGGCGATGGTCGCGCCCGGCCGGGCCAGGTTCTTGCCGGCGATTCCGAAAGCCGTGCCGTGGTCGGGCGAGGTGCGGACGATCGGCAGGCCGAGGGTCATGTTGACCCCGGCATCGAAGTCCAGCGCCTTCAAGGGGATCAGCGCCTGGTCGTGGTACATGCACAGCGCCACGT
This sequence comes from Novosphingobium sp., assembly GCA_047605105.1. GTDB lineage: Bacteria > Pseudomonadota > Alphaproteobacteria > Sphingomonadales > Sphingomonadaceae > Novosphingobium. Next base: position 3,024 of record JASGGH010000045.1, read on the forward strand.
CGTAGCCGCCGCGCTCGTGCGGGGCGAACATGCCGTCGGCGGGGTGCGGGCCGGTGGCCTGGATTCCTTCGGCCTGGAGCCGGGCGAGGGCAGGGGCGATGATCCGGGCTTCCTCGCTGCCCATCCGGCCGTCCTCGCCGGCGTGGGGGTTGAGCGCGGCGACGGCGAGGCGCGGCGCGGCAATCCCGAAATCGCGGCGCATGGCCGCGGCGGCGATCCGGCATTTGGTGACGATCAGGTCCTCGGTCAGCAGGTCCGGCACCGCGGCGAGCGCGGCGTGGACGGTGATCGGCACGGTCTTGAGGCTCGGTCCGGCGAGCAGCATCACCGCCGCCTCCGGGGCGACGCCGCAAGCCGCGGCGACGAACTCGGTCTGGCCGGGATAGGCGAACCCGATCTCGGCCAGGCGCGACTTCGCGATCGGGCCGGTCATGATGCCGCCGGCAGCTCCGCCGGCGGCCAGCCGAGCAGCTTCGGTGAGCGAAGCGAGGGCCAGTTCCGCGCCTCGCGGATCGGGCGCGCCGGGCGTGTAGATGCCGTCGAACCCGCCAAGCACGGGGAGCGCCGAGGCGAACGCTGCGGCTGCTTCCGCCGGGCTGGAAACGAGCCGGATCGGAACTTCAAGCCCGCGGGAGCTTGCCGCGGCGGCAAGGATCTGCGCGCCGCCTACCGCGAAGAACGGCGGGAGGCGCTCGCTCTCCCGGCTGGCCCAGGCTTCGGCGAGCAGTTCCGGCCCGACCCCGGCCGGATCGCCCAGGGAAGCGGCGAGCGGCGCCGTCATGGCATTACTGATAGTCGATGATCGCGTCGCGCCGCAGGTCGCGCAGGTACATCTGCGCGCGCTTGTTGACCCGTTCGTCCTCCATCTGGGTCATCAGGTCGTCGAAGCTCGGGCCGTCGTTGGCCTTGGGATCGTCGCGGCCGCAGAGCATCAGCATCCGCACGCCGTCCTTGACCGTGCCGAAAGGCGGCGAGGTCTCGCCGATCTGGAGGTCGAGCATGGCCTGGAGCAGCGGTCCCGGCAGGTCGCGCGCCTTGACCTGGTCGTTGGCGACCACTTCGGCCCCGACGCTCTGCGCGACGGCATCGACCGCGCCGCAGCCCTGGGCGGACTTGATCGCGGCGGCGAATTCGCCGGCCTTCTTGTTGGCGGCGGCTTCGCTCATCCCGGGCGGGAAGCTGATCGAGATCTGCTTCAGGCTGAGCAGGGCATCGCGCGGATCGGCGGTCAGCACCTGGCGCCTGTCGATCATGTAGACGATCGAATAGCCGCCGCGCACTTCGATCGGGCCGACGAGCTGGCCGGGGCCGATCTCCTGCGCGGCATGGGCGAGCTCGGGCGGGAGCTGGCCCAGGCGAACCCAGCCCAGGTCGCCGCCGACCGATGCGGTCGAAGCTTCGGAAAACTGCCGCGCATAGGCGACGAAGCTGCCGCCTTCCTTGAGCTGCCCGATGATGCGCTTGGCGTTTTCCAGCACGGCCGGCTTGCTTTCCGACGTGGCGGAAAGGAAGATCTCACCGAGACGGTATTCCTCGGTGCCCTTGTCCGCCTTCATGCGATCCAGGACTTCCTTCACCTCTTCTTCCGACACGTTGATGAACGGCTGGACATTGCGGCGCAGCAACCGCTGCCACGACAGTTCGCCCAGGATCTGGCGCTTCAGCGATCCCGGCGAAGAGCCGATCTTGGTGAGATAGGCATTGAGCGAGGGAACGCTCTGCCTGAAGCTCTGCTGGGCGACGCGGGCATAGGTCTGCTCGACTTCGGCGTCGTCGATGTCGATCTTGTTGGCCTTGGCCTCCTGGATCTGCAGGGTTTCGTCGATCAGATTGCGCAGGACCTGCAGCTTCAGGCGCTGCAGTTCCTCACCGCTCGGCTTGTTGTCGTTGGCGGCCAGGATCAGCGCCAGGCGCTGCTCGACATCGGTGCCGGTGATGATGTCGCCGTTCACCACGGCGGTGGGGCGGCGCATGTTCGGATCGGGATTGCCGAACAGCTTGACGTCGTTCGGAATGTTGAGCCCGCCCGAGGTGCTTTGCGATCCAGCATCCTGCGCGCCGGCCGAAGTGGCGAGCACCGCGGCGCCGACCGTTGCGGCGAGACCGATGCTCAGCGCGATGCGTCCCGTCACGGACTTGCCCGAAATCGACTTGCGAAAGGTGATGTTCACGCGTGCGTCATTCCTGTCTTCAGGCCGAGGCCACTCTCCAAGCATGGATCGGCCGACCGTCTTGTGCGGCGAATGGCGGCGTACGCCTTAACCGAAGCTGTAGTGCCGATAGCGCGTTTAGTTCGCGCTGCCAACGCCACGGGCATTCTAACCTGCGGATTGATGCCTACCGGCGGAAGCCGAGGTTGCGCAGCGCGAAATGGAGCTGAAAGGTATTGCCGCGCTGGGCGTCGCCGGTGGTCACGTAGTCGCGCCGCCAGGTGAAGGCGATTTCCATGCAATCGTCCTGATAGGCCAGGCCGAGGCGGGTGCGCAGCGCCTGGAAACCGTCGGAATTGGACACCGAAGGATCGTCGGTCAGGTCGAATACGCCCGAGCCGAACAACGACCAGTACTTGGCGAAAGCGACGCGGGCCGACAGGCGGATTTCCTCGCGGTCGCGCAGGTCTTCGGGTTGCAGTTGGGGCAGCGGCGTGCCCGGCGGATAGATCTGGTCGAAGTTGATGTTGCGGTTCAGGCGAAGATAGCCGGCTTCGAGATAGGTGCTCTGGCTGCCGATGGTCGCGTCGATTTCATTGCGGCGGAAGGCCAGGCTGTCCTTGTCCAGCCGGAAGCGGTGGGTCAGCTTGAAGAAGTCCTTGTAGCGGACCTCTGTCCGCCCCACGAAGTCGGAGAACTGCTCGGACAGGCCGGTCCCGCTGGCGAACAGCTGCGGCTTGTCCGACAGGCGGTAGGACTGGCCGATCGTTGTCGAGACCCGCCAGCTCGGCTTTTCCCACTGCCAGTCGAAGCCGTAGGTCACCCGCGCGCCGTCCTCGACCCGGTCGTAGCCGGGGAAGCGGTTGAGCGCGAAGAGGTTGCTGTCCTCCAGCTCGATCGCGCGGGCATCCTCGTTGGGGATGTCGAGATTGCGGATCGGCGGGCTGGCGACGAACTGGACGCGCGGGGTGAAGACCTGGGTTCCGCCCATGAACGAGCCGACGAAAGGCCACTTCACGTCGACCGCGCCGATCGCCACGCCGCGGCCCTGCCAGCCGGGCAGGCCGGCATAGGCAAGGTTCGACAGGGCGTTGTTGTCGGAATGGTAGACGTCGCCGCGAACCAGCGCGGTGAAGGTCACTTCCTGGCCCATCCGGGTCAGCGTGCGCAGGCTCCACTTGGCGCTGGCGAAGGCGCGCTGGGTATCCTGCCCGGTGGTGCGGGTGAGCGCGAGGCTGTTGGCCTGCAGCTCGATCTGGCCGCCCAGCAGCGGGTCCTTCAGGCGGCGGCGATAGTCGATCAGCGGCAGGGCGAAGGGCTGCTGGCCCTGGCTCTCGCCGACGCGCATCGTCTGGGTCGCCCAGCCCGAGATCGACAGGTAGCTGTCCTGGTCGATTCGCTCGACCTCGATCATCGAGCGCAGGCGGTCGTCGCGGCTGATGTCGTAGCGGCGCAGGAAGGTCCGGTCGCTGGCGAGGCGGCCCGAGAAGGTCACGCTCCATTTCGGATCGAGCTGGAACTTGCCGTTGGCATAGACGTAGCCGCGGAACTCGTCGCTCTGGCCGGTCGAAACGGCACCGATCGGGATGACCTCGCTACGGGTGGCGTAGCCGGTGATCTGATAGGCGCCCTTGTCGGTCAGCGCGCGGTACTGCGCCGAGAGCATCGGCAGCGCCTTGGTGTAGGCGTAGCCGGTCAGCGTCAGGTCGCGGTTGTCGGCGAGGCGCAGGTAGTAACTCTCGTTGATCTCGACGCCGTTCGAGGCCGAGAGGCGCACGTCGGGGATCAGCGGCCCCGAAATGGCGCGGCCGTCGGTGGCGACGACCAGGCCGGGCAGCGGGATCAGGCGGACGCCGAACAGCTCGAGCCGCGCGCCGTTGAAGCGGACGGTCTTGGCGTCGGGATCGTAGATCACCTGGCGCGCGGTGATCCGCCAGCTCGGCTTCTTGGGGCAACCCTTGGCGTCCTCGACCTCGCAGCCGGAATAGGCGGCGCGTTCCAGGATCACCTTGCCGTCGGCGCCGCGGGTGCCTTTTTCCGCGGCGAGGCGGCCGCCTTCGCGCAGGGCGAGGAGCATGTTCTCCATCGCCCCGGCCTTGAGCTCGTCGGTCAGTTCCAGCTTCTCGACATAGAGCTGGTTGCCGTCGGCATCGACGAAGCGGATGTTGCCTTCGGCGAAGATCTGGCCGGTCTGGCGGTTCCAGGTGACGGTGTCGGCGCGCACGGTCTGGTTGGCGCGGCGCAGCACGACATTGCCCAGCGCCTTCACGACCTCGCTGTCCTGCTGGTATTCGAGCCGGTCGGCCTCGAAGCCGATCTGCTCGCTTTCGGTAATGCCGCCCGCCTGGCCCGAAATCTCCGGCGCGTCCTGCGCGAAGGCCGTGGTGCCGCTCAATCCGGCCACGGCCAGGCCCATCGCGGCGGCGATTTGCCAGCGCAGCAAGCGGCGGACGGGAGCTTGCAGCGGGGGCTGCGACGCGGGGAGCATGGCTTGCCTATCGCACTGCCCGCGCTTAACTGCAATCCGCTGAAACGCCGCAAATAACGTCTTGTCGCGGATAGCATTCCGTTCGGGAGCCCAAATGAAAATCGAATTCGCCGAAGTCGCAGTTGGTGTGGTCGCGAGCATCGTCGATCAGGGCGCGCTTCCGCCCGCGCTGGAGCCGGTCGTCGCCCAGGGCGCCAAGGCCGCGCGGTTCACCGGCAAGGCGGGCCAGGTCTTCGAGATCTTCGTCGAGCGCGAGGGACAGGCCGTCCGTCTGGCCCTTGTCGGAGCTGGGGAAAATGTCGGAGCTGGGGAAAAGTCGGCCGGCGGCCGGACCGCCAATCTCGAGAAGGCCGGCGCGACCCTGGCCGCGCGCTTCCTGACCTCGGGCGAGACCGTGCTGACCTTCGACCTGACCGGCACCGCGCTGAGCGCCGAGGATGTTGCCGCGGTCCTGCTCGGGGCACGGCTCAGGGCCTGGCGGCACGACGTCTACCGCACCAAGCTGACCGAGGAGCAGAAGCCCTCGCTGAACACGATCCGCGTGGTCGGAGCGCCCGCCGGGGCGGAGCAGGCCTGGGCGGTCGAGGCATCGCTCGCCGCGGGGATCGAGTTCACCCGCGAGCTCGTCACCGAGCCGGCGAATATCCTGTATCCCGAAAGCTTTGTGGCGCGTTGCCGGGAACGGCTCGCAGGGACCGGGCTCGAGCTTACCGTGCTCGACGAGGCCGAGATGAAGGCGCTCGGGATGGGCTCGCTGCTCGGGGTCGGCCAGGGCTCGGCCCGGCCGCCGCGGCTGCTGGCGCTGAAGTGGAACGGCGGCGCGGCGGGCGAGAAGCCCACCGCCTTCGTCGGCAAGGGCGTGACCTTCGACACCGGCGGCATCTCGATCAAGCCCGCCGCGGGCATGGAGGACATGAAGTGGGACATGGGCGGGGCCGGGGCGGTCGCCGGGACCATGCTCGCGCTCGCCGGGCGCAAGGCCAAGGCCAATGTGATCGGCGTGGTCGGCCTGGTCGAGAACATGCCCGACGGCAACGCCCAGCGCCCGGGCGACGTGGTCACTTCGCTGTCGGGCCAGACGATCGAGGTCATCAACACCGACGCGGAAGGGCGCCTGGTGCTCTGCGACGTGCTCACCTGGGTCCAGCGCGAGCATGGGCCGGTCCAGGTGATCGATCTCGCGACCCTGACCGGCGCGATCATCGCCACGCTCGGCAACGAATATGCCGGCATCTTCGCCAACGACGACGACCTGGCGGGAAAGCTCACCGCCGCCGGCCAGGCCTCGGGCGACAAACTGTGGCGCCTGCCGATGGGCGCGGTCTACGACAAGATGATCGACAGCCCGATCGCGGACATGAAGAACATGGGCTCGCGCTACGCCGGTTCGATCACCGCGGCGCAGTTCCTCGCGCGGTTCATCGACAAGGGCACGCCCTGGGCGCACCTCGACATCGCCGGCATGGTCTGGGCCGACAAGCCCGGCGCGACCTGGGACAAGGGCGCCACCGGCTACGGCGTGCGCCTGCTGGACCGCTTCGTGCGGGACAATCTCGAGGCCAAGTGAGAGTCGACTTCTACCAGTTGAGCCGCGATCCCGCCGAGCTCGCCCTGCCGCTGATCGCGCGGGCGACGCTGGGCGCGGGGGAGCGGCTGCTGGTGGTCTCCGCCGACGAGGCCCAGCTCGGGCGGATCGACGAGGCGCTGTGGACCCGGCTGCCCGAGAGCTTCCTCGCCCACGGCACGGCCGGCGGGCAGCACGACGCGCGCCAGCCGATCCTGCTCTCCAGCGAGACCGCACCCGCCAATGAGGCGAAGTTTCTGGCAATTGCCGACGGCGTCTGGCGCGATCCGGGCGAGGCGTTCACCCGCGTCTTCTACCTGTTCGACGACGCCACGCTCCAGCCGGCGCGCGATTGCTGGCGGATGCTCGGCACCCGCGACGGGATCGAGCGGCGGTTCTGGAAGCAGGACGGCGGCAAGTGGGTCGAAGGGCCCTGACGTGCTGGATTTACCGTGCCCGATTTCATGAACCCCGAGCGCGACCGGGCGATCAGCTTCAACACGGATCCGGACGGGTCGATCGGCTTCGCGGTGCTGCACCTCGTCGCGCCGCAGGAAATCGACGGTCTGGAAGCCGCGCGCTGGCGCAAGGTCTTTCGTTCGCCGCCGTTCGCCGACGCGGACGCCGCCTTCGACGCGGCGCGGCGGCAGTTCGCCTGGGTCGCCGAGGCCTGGCGCGCGGACCTCGCGAACCTTGCCCCGCCGCATAATCCCGGCTAGGGGCGCGCCACTTTCCGAACAGACAACATTTCGCAAGGACGCAATCATGGCGGTTACCCGCACCTTCTCGATCATCAAGCCCGACGCCACCCGCCGCAACCTGACCGGCGCGGTCACCAAGATGCTGGAGGACGCCGGCCTGCGCGTCGTCGCCTCGAAGCGCATCCACATGAGCCGCGAGCAGGCCGAGGGCTTCTACGCGGTCCACAAGGAACGCCCCTTCTTCGGCGAGCTGGTCGACTTCATGATCTCGGGCCCGGTCGTGGTCCAGGTGCTCGAGGGCGAGAACGCCATGCAGGTCAACCGCGACGTGATGGGCGCCACCAACCCCAAGGACGCGGCCCCCGGCACGATCCGCAAGGAACTCGCCGAATCGATCGAGGCCAACACGGTCCACGGGTCCGACAGCGACGAGAACGCCGCGATCGAGATCGCCTACTTCTTCAAGCCGGAAGAAATCGTCGGCTGATTTCGCGCTCGGCGATCACCAAGAGGGCCGGCGGAGCGATCCGCCGGCCCTTTTCGATTCATCCGGCGGAGACGATTTCGGCGGTCAGCGGCGCGCCGCCGGCGGCGATGCCCAGCAGGTGATCGACGTTCGGATGAGCGCCCGGACGGCTCCGGGCGTCCGCCGTATGCTCGGCGAAGACGGCAAGGCCGTGCTCGGCCGCCGCAGCGTCCAGCCTGCCGAAGGCCTGCTGCAGGTATTGGTAGACCGCCAGCGAGCCCTGCTTGCCCGGCTCGTTCGGGATGCTGGCGACCACGGCTCCGGCGGGATCGACCAGGTCGATCCGCTGCAGGCCGTCGATCGGCGGCAATTGCTGGAGGTTGTCCTTGAACGTCGGGCCTGGGGTAATCGTCGAGGTCATGTCGCGAAATCCTGAACTGTCTGCGCGCGGCCCGTACCACCTGCTTCAGGCTGCGGCTACGACCCCCCGGACGGCGAAATCGATTTGATCCGCATGGCCCTGCATCCTACCTTGCGGGCAAAGGAGATTTGCGATGCAGGGAATGGGCGAAACCGAAGGCGAGGCCTGCCCTTTCGAGTTCAACTTCGATCCCGCCACGTTCAAGGTGGGCGACACGATCAGCTACCGCGTGACCGGCAGCCTGGAGGGCTTCCCCTTCGTCGGCCGCCTGGCCGAGGTCCACGACGACTACGTGATGATCGTCGGCGACGAGAAGCAGCCCGAGGTGCTCTACCGCGGCACGCGCGAGAGCCGGCCGGTGGTGCAGGACAGCGAGATCTGAGCGGCCGGGCCGGGTCTCGGCGTGCGCTATTTCCTCGATGCGGAATATAACGGCTTCGGCGGCGCGCTGATCTCGCTCGCGCTGGTGCCGGAGGACGCCGCGCTGGCGCCGTTCTATGCGGCGGTGGCCTGTCCCGATCCCACGCCGTGGGTCGCCGAGCACGTCCTGCCGATCCTCGCCGCGATGCCGGTCGAGCGCGCGCAGATGGCCGACCGATTCGCCGATTACCTCACCGACGATCCCGATCCGCTGCTCGTCGCCGACTGGCCCGAGGACATCGCCCATGCCGCAAGGCTGCTGGTGGTCGGCCCCGGCCGGATGAAGCCGATCCGCTCGCTGCGGTTCGAACTGGTCGACCCCGCCCTGTTCGCTCCGGCGCCGAATGCAATGCCGCACAATGCCCTCAGCGATGCCCGTGCGCTGCGTGCGGCGGTTCTCGCTCACGAGGCGCGCGCGGCGCGCTTCTAGCGCTTCAGCGTATCGGTCGGCACGACGATCTTCGGATCGTAGAACTGCTGCTCGAAGAACAGCCGGGTCCGCTCGGCCACGTCCGGGCTGGCCGCGCCGAAATCGCCGTGCCCGCCGCCGTCGATCGTCTGGAACAGCACCGGGACTCCCGCCGCGCGCAGGGCGGCCTCCATCTTGACCGATTCGGTGTAGGGCACGGTCGGGTCCTTGCTGCCGTGGATCAGCAGGAACGGCGGATCGCTGCGGTCGATGAAACTGATCGGCGAGGCATTCCGGGCGAGCTCGGGCTTCTCCGCAGGCGTGCCGCCCAGCATCAGGACGATCGGCGAGGGGCCTTCCCCCACGCCGTCGAGGTTTGCGAGGTCGGCCGGGCCCATCATGTCGACCACGCATTGCACCCGGCTCGACTGCCTGCGGTAGTTGCCCAGCGTCCCTTCGACCGAGGCGACCCCGCCGGTCGTGCCGAGCTCGCCCACCAGGTGCCCGCCGGCCGACGAGCCGCTGGCGCAGATCCGCTTGGGATCGAAGCCGTATTGCGCGGCATTGCCCCGGATCCAGCGGATCGCGGCCTTCACGTCGTTGATCTGGGCGGGCCAGCGTGACTGCCAGGCGAGCCGGTAGTTGATCGAGACCGCGGCATAGCGCCCGGTCTGGACCAGGTTCATCATCTGCGAGCGGGCCATGTCCTTCGAGCCGGTGGTCCAGCCGCCGCCGTGGACATAGGCGATCACCGGCAGCGGGCCTTTGACGGTGGGGCTCTTCGGGAGGTAGACATCGAGCGTCTGGCGCCAGTCGCTGGTCCCGGCATAGGGCAGGTCGGCGATCAGCCGGACGTTATCGCTGAGCGGCATCCGGCTCGCGCCCGCCGGATCGTGATCGAAGCGGACATATTCGGCGAGGCTGATCTCGCCATTGCCGTCGATGTCGCTGCGCCGCATCGCCCCTGCCTGCATCGGCGGCAACTCGGCCAGGGTGACCTTGCCGTCCTTATTGGCGTCGAGCTTTTCCCACTGCGGGCGCAGGCGGGCTTCCTCGTTCGCCTGGGCATGTGCAACCGTGGCGCCGGACAGGGCGGCGAGCGAGATCAGGCCGAATTTCAGAGCGTTCATGGCATCCCCCAAAGGTGTTTGCGGGGGACGTTAGTTCGGCGTTTGAATCACCGCAACGGGCAGATCACCAGGAAACGCATTCATCGCTGCCGCCGAAGGCCGCGGGCAGGGCGGCGTAGTGCGGCAGGGCATCGACGATCGGCAGCAAGGCCTCGGCGCAATGGATGTGGAACTGCGGATCGAACGCGCCGGGCGGCAGCAGGTAGGCGTTGAGGCTGCGCATGTTCGCGGCGAGGACCTCGGTGAACAACGGGGTGCCGCAGGCCGCGCAGCGCTTGCGCGGGGTCGCCTCGACGGCGGTCTCCAGCACTTCGCCGCCGCTCACCTCGACGGCATCGGCGTGATAGATCGAATTCGGCGAATAGGCCCCGCCATAGGCGAGCTGGCAGTCGCGGCAGTGGCAATAGACCTGGGCGAGCGGCTCGTCCGGGATGCGCAATTTCACTGCGCCGCAGCGGCAGGCGGTTTCGATCATGGCGTCAGAACTCCTCCGCCGCGTCCATCAGCCTGGTCAGCCGCTTCGGTGCGACCGCGCGCCAGGAGCGCTCCAGCCATTCAGCGACATGGTCCCAATCGACCCCCTTGCGGTTGAGCACGAGGCCGACCCAGCCGGCGGGGCCGTAGTAGGCCGGGCGGTAGTAGGTCTCGGGGTCCTGCTCGACCAGGGCGGCCATCTCGTCCGCGCCGCTGGTCTTGACCAGGACCGCGATCTCCTTCTCGCCGTGGTGGCGCTGGTTGAAGATCGCGAAGAACTTGCCGCCGGCGATGGACCAGCCCGGCGCGCCGTGCGAGGCGCGCGCCTCGCTCTCGGGCAGGGCGAGGGCGAACTCGTTCACCCGGGCGAGCAGCCACTCCGGATCGGTCTCGCGGCCGACCAGTTCGGCCAGGCAGCGTGAGTAGAGCTGGTGCTCGGCGATGAGCACGCGCGCGGCCAGGCTGTCGGCGGTGTCGCCGGGCAGCACCGCGACCTCGGTCTGGCCAAGGATCGGGCCGCAATCGAGCTCGGCGGTGACGAGGTGGACGGTGACCCCGGCCACGCGGTCGCCGGCTTCGAGCGCACGCTCGTGGGTGTGCAGCCCGGTGTACTTGGGCAGCAGCGAGGGGTGGATGTTGAGCATCCGGCCCTCCCACCCGGCCACGAACTCCGGCGTCAGGATGCGCATGTAGCCGGCCAGCGCGACATATTCGGCGCCGCTCTTGCGGATCGCGGCGTCCATCGCCGCGTCGTGATCGGCGCGGGCCATGCCCTTGTGGGGGAGGGCGAAGGTCGGGATGCCCTCGGCCTCGGCGAGTTTCAGCCCGCCGGCCTCGGGATTGTTGCTGGCGACCAGGACCAGCTCATAGGGGCAGTCGGCCGCCTTGGCGGCATAGAGCAGCGCGGCCATGTTGGTGCCGCTGCCCGAGATCAGCACGGCGACCTTGGCGCGCTCATCAGGCATTATGGGTGGCCGTCCAGGCCGCGCGGGCGCTCCAGGTTTCGGCGCCGCCGGAGACGGTGCAGCCGCGCGGGCCGTCCTCGATCGCGCCGACCGCGAACACCGTCTCGCCCGCCGCGGCGAGGTCCGCCGTGACGCCCGCCACATCCTCTGCCGCCACGGCAAGGATCATGCCGATCCCACAGTTGAAAGTGCGGGCCATCTCCTCGGGCTCGATATTGCCCTGGGCCTGGAGGAAGGCCATCAGCCGCGGCTGGTCCCAGGCGTCCGCGTCGATCCGCGCGTGGAGGCCCTCGGGCAGGACCCGCGGCACGTTCTCCAGCAGACCGCCGCCGGTGATGTGGGCGAGGGCGCGGACCTTGCCGGAGCGGATGACGGGGAGCAGGCTCTTCACGTAGATCCGGGTCGGCGCGATCAGGTGGTCGATCAGCAGCTTGTCGGCGTCGAACAGGGCCGGGCGATCGAGCTTCCAGCCCTTGTCCGCGGCCAGGCGGCGGACCAGCGAGTAGCCGTTCGAATGCACGCCCGAGCTGGCGAGGCCGAGCAGCAGGTCGCCCGCGGCCACCTTGTCCCCGGTCAGTTGCTCGCCGCGCTCGACCGCGCCGACGCAGAAGCCGGCGAGGTCGTAGTCGCCCGCGGCGTACATCCCCGGCATCTCCGCGGTCTCGCCGCCGATCAGGGCGCAGCCGGCTTGTCTGCAGCCCTCGGCGATGCCCGCCACCACGCGCTCGGCGACGCCATTGTCCAGCTTCCCGGTCGCGAAGTAATCGAGGAAGAACAGCGGCTCGGCGCCCTGGACGATCAGGTCGTTGACGCACATCGCCACCAGGTCGATGCCGATCGCATCGTGGCGGTCGTGGTCGATCGCCAGCTTGACCTTGGTGCCGACCCCGTCGTTGGCCGCGACCAGCAGCGGGTCCTTGTAGCCCGCCGCGCGCGGATCGAAGAAGCCGCCGAAGCCGCCGAGCTCGGCGTCGGCGCCCGGCCGCGCGGTCGATTTCGCCAGCGGGCCGATCGCTTTGACCAGCGCATTGCCGGCATCGATCGAGACCCCCGACTTGGCGTAGGTATAGGGCTCTTGGTTGTGCGTGCTGTTCACCATCCGTCGCGCCTACAAACATCTTGCTTGGATTTCCACGACCGTTTGGGCACAAGGCCCTCGGTTTTCCCCGATGGCACTGACGATCCTTCCCCCGACCCTGCGGACCTACCGGCCCGGACCCGCCGCCCAGTTGCTCGGCGGGCTGTCGCTCGCGCTGGGAATCGCGCTGCTCGCGATCGGCCCGGCGCGGCTGATCGCGCAGATCGAGGGGGAGCGCGGGATCATCCCGATGGCCCGATCGACCGACATCGAGGTCTCGGGAATCGAGGTCATGACCACGGGCAAGACCGGCCAGGAAGCGCGCGAAGCGGGTTGGCGCGAGGCCTACAAGAAGGCCTGGGCCCAGTTGAAGGGGCCGCCGATGCCGGATTCGGCGATCGAAGCGATGGTCTCGGCCGTGGTGATCGAGCATGAGCAGATCGGCCCGCGCCGCTACATCGCCAGGCTGACGATCAGCTTCGACCGTGGCCATGCCGGGCAATATGTCGGCGGCGAGAACGGTGTGGTCGCGGCGCACTCGGCCCCCATGCTGGTGATTCCGGTGCTCTATTCGGGCGGTGTCGGCCAGGTCTACGAAGTGCGCAGCCCCTGGCAGCGCGCCTGGGCCGAGTTTCGCGTCGGAACGAGCCCGATCGACTATATCCGCCCGGTCGGCGGCGGCGCCGATTCGCTGCTGGTCACCGCGGGCCAGACCCAGCGCCGCAGCCGCGCCTGGTGGCGCAACGTCCTCGACGTGTTCGGCGCCTCTGACGTGATCATGCCGGTCGCACGGCTCGAGCGGCAGTGGCCCGGCGGCCCGGTCAAGGGCACCTTCACCGCGCGCTACGGCCCGGACAACACCTTCCTCGAAAGCTTCGCCCTGACCGCCAATGACGAGAGCGGGGTGCCGGCGATGCTGACCCAGGCGGTCCAGCGGTTCGATGCGATCTACGGCCAGGCGCTGAACGCCGGCCTGCTCAAGCCCGATCCGACGCTCACCCAGCAGGCGGCGATGGACCCGGCGCTGGTCGCCCTGATCGCCGCCGCGCAGAAGGCCGAGGCCGCCGCCAAGGCCGAGAGCGCTGCCGCCGAGCCGGCGGCAACCCCTTCGGCCAGTGCCAGCCCGACCGCCGCTCCGCCGCCGCCCGCGACGACGAGCAGCTTCACCGTCCAGTTCGCCTCGCCCGACGCGCACTCGGTCGATGCCGCGCTTAGCGCGGTGCGCGGCGCGTCGGGGGTCTCGGGCGCCTCGACCAGCTCGATCGCGATCGGCGGCACCTCGGTGATGCGGGTGACCTACGCCGGCGACCTCAACTCGCTCGCCGCCGCGCTCCGGGCGCGCGGCTTCCGGGTGACCGTGGGCGCGGGCGCGCTGTCCATCTCGCGTTAGAATGACCCAGATCGCGCTACCTCTCGGGGGCGCCGGCGCCTCCCGGATCGTCGTTGGCAATGCCAATGCCGCCGTGGTCGAGGCCTTTCGGAATGCCTCGGCCTGGCCGTTCCGCACCGCGATCCTGTTCGGGCCCGCCCGCTCGGGCAAGTCGCTGCTGGCCCGCTGGTTCGCCGAGAGCGCATGCGGCGAGGCGATCGATGACGCCCAGGCGCTCGACGAGACCGAAGTGTTCCACCGTTGGAACCGCGCGCAGGAGCAGGGCACGCCGCTGCTCCTGGTCGGCGGCGAGGAGGGGAAATGGCAGGTCGCGCTGCCCGATCTCGCCTCGCGCCTCGGCGCGGCGCTGCGGCTCGCCATCGGCGCGCCGGACGAGGCCATGCTGGCGGAGCTCATCGCCGCCCAGGCCGAGCAGCGCGGGCTGGTCCTGGGCGAGGGCGCGGCGCCCTACCTTGTACCGCGGATGGAGCGTAGCCATATCGCGGCCGAACGCCTGGTCGCGGCGATCGACCGCCTGAGTCTCGAGCGCAAGCAGGCGGCGACCATGGCGATCTGGCGCGATGCGCTGGAGGAAATCGGCGGCACCTTGCGCTGACCGCCGATAAGTGGGAAAAAACAGGGCCATGTTCAGGACTTTGACCGACTATCTGGATTCCATCGTCGCGCGCGATCCCGCGCCGCGCTCGCGCTGGGAAGTCCTGCTCTACCCCGGCCTCTGGGCGGTGTTCTGGCACCGCGTGGCGCACTGGTTCTTCGAGGCCGACCTGTTCTTCGTCGCCCGCTTCGTGAACCACACCTCGCGCTTCCTGACGGGGATCGACATCCACCCGGGCGCCACGATCGGGAAGCACCTGTTCATCGACCACGGTTTCACCGTGATCGGCGAGACCGCCGAGATCGGCAACAACGTGACGATCTACCAGTGCGTGACGCTGGGCGGAACCAACCCCGCCAACGGCATTCCCGGCAAGCGCCACCCGACCCTGGAGGACAACGTGATCGTCGGCTCGGGCGCGCAGATCCTCGGGCCGATCACCGTCGGGCAGCGCGCGCGCATCGGCGCGAACGCCGTGGTGACCGACGACGTGCCCGAAGGCGCGACGATGGTCGGGGTCAAGGCGCGCTCGACGCTCGTCGCCGCCGAGACCTGGCAGAAGGACTTCATCCCCTACGGCACTCCCTGCAAGGAGCCCTGCACCGAGCTGGGCGACGCCGGTGTCCAGCGCTTTGCCGAGCTCGAGGCCGAGGTGGCCGAGCTGCGCGCGCAGGTAGCCGAACTGCTGAGCGAACGCGCCGCCGCCAAGCCCAGCGCCCGCAAGAGCACCCGGAGCTGAGCGGGATGCGGCCAGGCCCTGGAGCGAACGACGCCGGCGCCACCGTAATCTCCTTCCCAAATCGCGCGCTCCAGATCGGCTTCGACCGGCTGGAGCTGCTGCGCATCCTCGACCTCTACGGCCGGATGGTCGCCGCGGGCGAATGGCGCGACTACGCGATGACCTTCGACAAGGACGCCGCGGCGTTCAGCGCCTTCCGCCGCGCCGCCGAACGCCCCCAGGCGCGGATCGAGAAACGCCCCGCCCTGCGCGGGCGGCAAGGCATGTGGACCCTGTTCGGCGAGGCCGGCCAGGTCCTCAAGCGCGGGCACGAGCTGGCCGGGGTGTTGTTCCCGCTGGAGCGGCGGTTGCTGAAGGTGGTCGAGGGGTAGCGGGGCGGCGTTTGGGCGATGTGAGTTTACGGCCCATTTGGTTGTTCTATTCGCCGCATTTGAGAAGGCCTCTTCCGAATTGATCCTCTTCCGAATTGATAAAGTCGACCGCCTGGGCTATCACCCTCCCGTCACGCCTCATCAGAGGCGTTGGCATGATCGCGTCGGTTCCCCGAGAGGGGATTAAAATGGGAACGCGGTGAGGGTGGGAAACCGCCTGAATCCGAGGCTGTCCCTGCAACTGTGAGCGGCGAGTGCGATGCATACGGGGCTTCCGCCCCAAGCCATTGAGCGAAAGCTTGAGAAGGCCGTGCATCAAGCGATGACCTGCAAGCCAGGAGACCTGCCGGCGTCTGGTCGCTCTTGCTTTGGTCCAGGGGATGGCCGGGGCACGGATCACTCCGTCTGAGCGACGAACGAAGCGGCGGGGGCCGCATCGGTTCGTGTGACGGGCGCACAGGCGTCCGCCTGCTCGTGCGCGCCGACCGTTCGTTACGGCACGCCCCTGCCCGTCACTTGGCGCCGGGGGTCTATCGATGCGAGTTTCTCATGTTTCCGCCGCCGCGATCGCGGCCGTCCTAACTTTCGGCGCTTCGAGCGCTGTCCTTGCGGAGGAGGCCGCCGGCGAGCAGCCCGATACCACGCCCGCCGCGATCGATCAGGTTAGCCGCACTGACATCGTGGTCACGGCGCGCAGCCGCGAGGAGCTGCGCGAAACGCTGTCGCCGGGCGCGGTCTCGGTGATCTATCCCGACGACACCAAGGGCGAGCACAAGGCGCTGCCCGACTTGCTCGACACGATCCCCGGCATCTTCGTGCGCCGGGTCAACGGCACCGGGCAATATACCACCACCTCTATCCGTGGCTCCGCGCCGAGCCAGGTGAACATCTACGTCGATGGCGTGCCCTACAACACCGCGGGCGAAGCAGCAGGCGACATCTCGACCATCCCGGTCGGCAATATCGAGCGCATCGAGGTCTATCGCGGCCTCGTCCCCGCTCGCTTTTCCGGTTCGCCGCTGGGTGGGGCGATCAACCTCGTCACCAAGCGCGCCAAGGGCTTTAGCGGGACGGTCTCGGGCGGCGTGCGCTCCTTCGGTGGCTGGCAGGCGTCGGGGAACATCAACCTGCCGCTGTTCGGCGGCAGCTTGTTGCTCGGGGCCGACGCCGAGGGCAGCAAGGGCGACTTCAGCTACACGCTCTACGATTTCGAGCAGTACAAGAACGCCGTCGCCAGCATGGGCGCGGATGGCCTGCCGAACACATCATTCACCCGCTACAACACGTCCACGAACAAGCGCGAATCCCGAATCGAGGACATCTATCCGACCGAACGGACCCGCCAGAACAACAGCTTCCTTCGCTACAACGGCCTGGCACGCTGGACCAACGATCACTTCAGCGCGAAATATTCCTTCACCTACCTGCGGCGGTTCCAGCCGACGCCGGTAGGTTTCGGGACCGGCTTCACCACCGACCTTCCCGAATATAGCTATCCTGGCGGACCGGCGCTGATCGGCGTCGGCACGTCCTATGAAACGCTCAGCTCGATCACCAACGCCCGCCGCCGCCAGACCCAGAGCCAGCACGACGTCGCGCTGGGCTGGCATGAGCAGTTCGGCGAACTTGAAGCATCGGCGTCGCTCACCTTCCTGGATCGCACCCAGGCGTTCGACAATATCGACTTGCTGACCAGCGTTACCAGCACTGGTTCGCTGTGGACCCGTTTCCACACCCAGCGCTTCGGCGGGCAAATCGATCTGGCTTACACGTTCGGCCGGGGATCGCCGATCACGCAGCGGCTCGAACTGCATGCCCAAGGCACGCGGGAGACGCTGTGGAGCGACGCATCGGCCGGCGTCAGCGGTGGAGTATGCACGGGTCCGACGCCAAGCCCGAACTTCTACTGCACTTTTCGTAGGCACCTGGTGAACTTCCAGGCGCAGGACACCATGACCATCGCACCGCTCGGCGATCTCCAGATCACCGCGATCGGGCGGGTCGAGCGACTGTTCGGCCCCGTCATGGTGGCCGGCAACAACAAGGCGATCTCGGGCGACGGCAATTACGATTGGCAGCCGACCTGGGGCATCGGCGCGAAGAAGAGCTTCGGCAACCTGATCGTCTTCGCCAACACCGGCACCTACAACCGCTACCCCAATTTCTATGAAATCTACGGCGACGGCATCGCCATCGCCCCGGGGCGGGACAGCCTCGGCAAGCTCTATAGCAACATCACCCGCGAACATGGCCGGGTCAGCGAGGTTGGCTTCGGCTGGAACGGGCAGGTGACCGACAGCCTGCGCGCGAGTTTGCGCGCGACGGGTTTCGCGCGCGAAGCGAACGACGAAATCACCCTCTACGCGACCGCGCAAGGCGGCGCTTACATGAACACCGGCAGTACGCTGACTCGCGGCTTCGAGCTGGAAGGCAACCTCGTCTTCGGAAAGTTCGCGGATCTGCAATTCGGCTACGCCTATCAGAAGGGCCGCTACGTCGAAGGCACCTATTACTGGTTCGGCGGCACTTCCGCCGCCAATCGGGTCGGCAACAATCCGATCTACCGCCTGGGCACTCCTCACGTCGCGGCGAACGCCCGGCTTAACCTGCATTTCCTGGGCGGCGCACTCACCACATTTGGCGAGGTGCGGCATACCGGGCAGCGTGATTGGGTCCAGCAAGTCGCGCCGGACGGCACGCCGACTTTCTTTTCCGAAGAGCCGCTGACGACCTTCAACATCGGCGCGCACTACAAGCTCGGCAATGGCCTGGCATTCTCGGCTGGCGTCACCGACATCGCTAATGCAGGACCACGGCAGACGCAGCATCAGGACTTCCCGACCGCTGGGGGGGCCGGCTACAACAACGTCCTGATCAAGGTCTATGACCGCAACGTATACTCTCCGCAGCAAGGGCGGACCTTCTACGTCACCATCGCCAAGAGCTTCGGTGAGGACTATACATCCGGTCGCGGATCGAGGGATGCGTTTGCACCATCAGCCAAATCCTGGACGGGCTTCTATGTCGGCGGGGCGTTTGGCGCAGGCTGGGCTCCGGTCAATTCGGGCGAACGGCTGGTTTTCGACGGCGGCTCTTCAGGCGGGGCTCGACTCGATGGCGTCTACAATGATTGGGTGCGGGGCGGCCTGACAAGGACGGGGCCGGCAACGGCTGCGCCGGTCGTCACCGCAAATCCGCTGGCGGATATGTTCTATCGCGGCTTCGACGGCAGCGGCGCGGCGCTCGGCGCGAACCCCGACGACGGCATTCGCGCCGATCGCAATCAGCACATCAGCTACGGATTCCGCGCGGGATACGACCGGCAGATCGGCAACTGGCTGATCGGCGCGGTTGCCGAATGGAGCCATTATGGCCTGACCGACTATGTGTCCGGCTTTGGCGTTATCAGCCAGATCGGCAACGCAACGGCGCCGAGATGGGAGGACCGCACCACAAACACTGCCAGTTCATACACTTTCGCCAGAACGCTGGATTCCATGGCATCGCTACGGCTGCGCGGCGGCGTGACCTGGGGCAGCATGCTGTTCTACGGGACGGCCGGGGTGGCTCGGGCCGATCTGGACGAGCAGTTTTCCACTACCGACACGTTGCATACCTTTACCGTCGACGGCGCGCGGAAGCACCGCTGGGGCCGGCAACTGGGCGGCGGCATCGAGACGCGCATTTTCGGCCCGTTCACCCTGGGTCTCGAATATCTCAATACGCGCTTCGAGACCGAAGGCCCCACGGTCAATGCCAAGGGTTATCTCGGTTTTGTCAACTATGGGTTCCAGCCAAGCGCGGTGGTGACGCACCCGGGAACCAACATCAGGCGATCGTCAGACGTCTACTCGATCCACGCGCTTCGCGCGACCGTCGGCTACCGCTTCTGATGAAACGGCAGCGCATCCGACAGGCCGAGCTATCTCGCGGAGGCGCCGAGTGGAGACCCCAGGAAAGGCCACGAAAGGAGATGTCGATCTGATCTCTCACGACAATTTTGAGACCTAACCAGAACTGTTTCGACATATCAGGAAAGGACTGAAAGATGACCACGAGCTACACAGGCTACAGCCTCAACGTCTACTATGACTTTGATCCGGAAGACGGCGAAGGCATGGTCGGCCGTATCACGGATGACGGCACTACCATCACCGCCGTCCCGGGCCTGACGACCTTCGTCAGAACCACCGGTGGCGATCCGCGGGTTGCCGGTTTTGTCGACGGCAGCGACCTTCGTCTCGCTGCGGCAATCCGTCCTTCCACCAGTCCGCGCATCTTCGATGCGACGAGCGGCAGCACGACGCCTGTCGCCACACCAAGCTGGCCCAAGGTCGCCAATCTTTATGACATCCAGGAACTCGGCGGCTTTTTCTACGTACTCGACTACGACAATGCCCGCGTCGTTGAACTCGACTCGAGCTATGCCGAGACGCTCGCTGTCTTCGATTTCGCGGGCGATGCGACGACCGGCGCACTTCTTGCGCCAGGCGATTCCGCCTATGGTCAGGCGATCCTGAACATCGGCGGTGTCCTCTACGGCCTTTTCTCGATCACCAACAGTAGCTGGACGACCTACCAGAACAGTGTGCTGGTCAAGTTCACCATTTCGAACTACACCTCCATCGACGTCGGCAGCACCGACTACAACAACGGCATCAACAAGAACGCCTTCGCCATGGCGGTGAGCGGGAGCGACCTCTACATCGCCTGCATCGGCGGCGCCCAGGCCAACGGTGCGCCCAACACCAATTCCTCGCTGGACAAGATCGCCTACGGTGCGAGCCCGCTGAACGGCGCGACGGTCACCCAGCCGGTGACCTATGCCACCTCGGGCATCGGCTACGAGATCCGCGACATCAGCTTCAACGGCTCGACCGCCTATCTGCTGATCGGCTCCTACAACGGCAGTTGGGTGATGGAAGGGAAGCTGATCCAGACCACCACGAGCTGGAGCAGCTTCGGCGTCGTCATCAACAACTTCACCGGCGGCGTTGGCGGCAATCTGTTCGCCGCCCAATACGTTCCCGACAACAACCGCATCCTGCTGGCGCTGGGCAACGACATCCTGTATTATAATGCCGCCAGTCCCTTGGCCCCGGTCGCCACGCTGACGCTCACCAGCGATCTGCAGTCGGGCAGCACCTACACGGCGCTCAACGACCTAAGCTATGTCGGCGCGCAGACAACCTTGCCGCGGCGCGTGGCGGGCTACCGCTCCCCGACCCAGGTCTCGCTTTCCCCCCGCGGCATCGCCGCCAGGGCGCTCGCCAAGGGACGGCCGGAGCTTCTGCCCGAGGAACTGGACGAACTGGAGGCACTACTTTCCGAGCAATAACGGCGATGCGCTATCGCCTGCACGAGAGCAGGCGCGATAGCGACATTCCCAACAGTCCGATGTCTCAGAAACCCTCGTTTCCCGACGCGCTGGCGATCCGATGCCGCCGCCGCTGTCGAAAACGGCGGTTTTCCGAACAAACTTCGCAAGGCAAGCCCTTCCAGCATCCGCTCAGGC
>JASGGH010000046.1:0-23865 GCA_047605105.1 Novosphingobium sp.
TTGTCGCATCGCTGTTTGCGGAAAACCGGTGCCCACTTTTCCGCGCGATGCTCTATATCCCCGGCCGAAATACCCCTTGGAGACAGGACATGACGCAAGCCGCCACGCCAACCGCGCAGGAAAAGGCGCCGCACAGCGGGCCGCTCGCCGGCATCCGGGTGGTCGATCTCACCAGCGTCGTGTTCGGGCCTTATGCCACGCAGATCATGGCCGACATGGGCGCGCAGGTGTACAAGGTCGAGGCGCCCGCCGGCGACAACACCCGCTATATCAGCGCCGGCCCGGCCCCGGCGATGGGCGGCGTCTATGTCAACGTCAACCGGGGCAAGCGCTCGGTCGTGCTCGATCTCGCCTCGCCGGAGGGCAAGGAGGCGCTGCGCCGGCTGATCGCCACGGCCGACGTGTTCATCCATTCGATGCGCGGCAAGGCGATCGCCCGGCTCGGCTTCGATTACGAGGCGGTGCGCGCGATCAATCCCGCCATCATCTACACCAATTGCTATGGCTACAGCCGGCGCGGGCCGGAGGCGGACCAGCCCGCTTACGACGACACCATCCAGGCCGAATGCGGCATTACCCATGTGCAGGGGCTGATGAACGGCGAGCCGGGCTTCGTCGCCACGATCATGGCGGACAAAGTGGCCGGGCTGCACGCGCTCTATGCCACGATGATGGCGCTGTTCCACCGCGAACGGACCGGCGAGGGCCAGGAATTGGAAGTGACCATGTTCGAGGCGATGAGCTCGTTCATGCTGGTCGAGCACGCCAACGGCATGCTGTTCAACCCGCCGCTCGGGCCGGCGAACTACCACCGCGCGGTCGAGCAGAACCGCAAGCCCTACCAGACCAAGGACGGCTACGTCGCGGCGCTGGTCTACAACGACAAGCACTGGAACGCCTTCGTCGGCTCGGTGAAGCCGGCCTGGGCGACCGACGAATTCTCGACGCTGGAAAAGCGCGCCAAGCAGATCGGGCGGGTCTACGGCCTGCTCGGCGAGACCTTCCGGGAGAGGACCACCCAGGAATGGCTCGACCTGCTGCGCGAGCTCAACATCCCCGCCGCGCCGCTGCGCTCCACCGACGACCTGTTCGAGAACGAGCACCTCAAGGCGATCGGCTTCTTCGAGACCGTGCCCTCGCCCTACGGCGACGTGACCTATCCGGGAGTGCCGACCTGGTTATCGCAGACGCCGGGCAAGGTCGCGGGCTATTCGCCCTCGCTTGGCGAGAACACGCACGAGGTGCTGTCGGAACTGGGCCTGACCGATCCGGCGGCGCAGCCGGACACGGCGCATGGGGAAGTGGACGCGCCTTAAAGAACATGGGCGCGCGGGGAGGCACCAAATCCTCCCCAAGCTTGTCTCGGGGAGGATTTGGTTGCGCGTCCTACTCCATCACCCACTTGCTCTGGACCGCGCGGGGCGAGAGGTACTTGGTCCCGGCCCACCCGCCGTCGACCACGATCGACTGCGCATTGACCATCTCGCTGCCCGGCGAGCACAGGAAGGCGATGACCGAGGCCACATCCTCCGGGTTGGCGATCCGCGGATAGGGCGTCGGGTCGACATTGGTGCGCTTGAACACTTCGTCGTCGAAGCGGTGGGCGACCATGTCGGTCATGGTCACGCCCGGCGCGACGCAGTTCGAGCGGATGCCGCGCGGGCCGTATTCGACCGCAAGATGCTCGGTCAGCGACTTGAGGCCGCCCTTGGCCGCCGAATAGGCGCCGCCGCGGCGGCCGCCGATATGCGCATAGGTCGAGGTGATGTTGACGATGGAAGAGCCTTCGCCGAGGTGCGGCAGGACTTCGCGGATCAGCCGGAACGGCGCGCGCAGCATGATGTCCATGAAGCTGTCGTAGTCTTCGTCGGTCGCCTCGTGGACCGGCTTGGGGCTGCCGACGCCGGCGTTGTTGACCAGGAAATCGATCCGTCCGAACCTGGCCAGCGCGGCATCGACGATGGCCTTGGGCGCATCGTCGGCGGTGACGTCGACCGAGACGGCCAGGACGTTGCTGCCCAGTTCCTGCTCCAGCGCCGCCAGCTTGGCCTTGTCGCGGCCGATCCCCACCACGGCATTGCCTGCCGCGTGGAGCAACTTCGCCGTCGCCAGGCCGATGCCGCTGCCCGCCCCGGTGATGATCGCTACCTTCATGTGCCTTGCCTCTCGCTGTTCGAATCGGCGCATCCTTTAGAAGCGATCAGCGTATCTGCAATGCGGTCGGTGCCGATTTCGCCGCCGCGCCCTTGCGAAGGTCGGCCGCGCGCGAGCGAAGGTACTGGCGGATCGCCTCGAGCTTGGCGTCGTCGAACTCCCCGAACCTCGGCATTCCGCGCGGCTCCAGCAATCCGGCGCGGACCACCTGCGCGAAGGTCGCCGAATCGAGCGGAACCGCCGAGCGCCGCAGGTCCGGGCCGTTGCCGATCCCGATGGCCGAACTGCCATGACAGGTCGAGCAATGGGTCTCGTAGGCGATCAGCCCGGCCGTCGCCCTGGCCGAATCGGCCCTGAAGCCGGGGTCCGGCGGCGGCGGCAGCGGCTGGGCGCGCGGGGGCAGCCTGGCCGTGCCGCCGATCGCGAAGGTCAGGACCCGCCGCGCCTGGGCACGCGGATCGATGCCGTAGCGTTCGATCTCCGGGCCGATCAGCGCTCCGCCATTCATCGAGAAGCCCATGCCGAGGCCGGTCAGGACCGTGACGTACTGCTTGCCGCCCGCCCGGTAGGTGATCGGCGGCGCGATCATCGGCGCGCGGGCATCGAACATCCAGGCCAGCTTGCCGCTGTCGGCGGCGAAAGCCTTGAACTGCCCGTCGATCGTGCCCTGGAACACCAGGCCGCCGCCGGTGGAGAGCACCCCGCCGTTGTAGTAGGTCGGGTAGTCGACCTGCCACACCGGCCTGCCGGTCAGCGGCGAGACGGCGATCAGGCGGCCGGTCGGCGCCTTCATCCCCGCCAGCGGCCCGCCGGAGAGCACCAGTCCGCCGCTGGTGGTGCGGTCCTTGGGCGGCACGAAGGGGAAGTCGATGTCGCCGTACCGCGCCTCCCAATCGACCGCCGGGATATAGACCAGGCCGGTCTTCGGGCTGAACGACATCGGCAGCCAGTTGTGCGCCGACAGCGCCGAGGGCGAGACCACCGCGGGCCGGCCGGTACGGTCGTAACGCGCGCCGGGATTCTCGATCGGACGGCCGGTCTTCAGGTCGACCGCGCCGGCCCAGGTCGTCTTCACGAAGGGCTGCGCCGAGAGCAGCTCGCCGGTCACCCGGTCGAGCACGTAGAGGAACCCGTTCTTGGGCGCCTGGAGCAGCACCTTGCGGGGCTTGCCCGCGATCGCAATGTCCGCGAGCTCGATGTCCATCGTCGCATCGAAATCCCAGGTGTCGCCGGGCACGGTCTGGTAGTGCCATTTGTAGGCCCCGGTCGTGAGATCGAGCGCGACGATCGAATCCGTGAACAGGTTGTCGCCCTTCCCCTGGCTCCGCACGCGGTGGTTCCAGGGATAAGGACTGCCGACGCCGATATAGGCGAGGCCCGTTGCGGGATCGTAGGCCATCGAGTTCCAGGCCATCCCGCCGCCGCCGAACTTCCACCATTCGCCGGCCCAGGTCGCGGCGGCCATCGCCATGGCCCGGTTCTCGAAACCCTTGGCCGGATCGCCCGGCACGGTGTGAAACCGCCAGAGCTGCTTGCCGCTCCGCGCGTCATAGGCCGCGACATAGCCGCGCATCGCGCCGGTCGTGGAGCCCGCACCGATCAGCACCTTGCCATCGAACACGCGCGGCGCGCCGCTGATGTAGGCGGGATCGTCGGGCCCGAAGGTCCGCGTCGTCCAGGCGGGCTTTCCGCTCGCGGCGTCGATGGCGACCAGGCGGCCGTCCTGGGTGCCGACATAGACCCTGCCGTTCCACCAGGCCACGCCGCGCACGCCCCAGCCCACCCGCAGGTTCAGGCCGCCGACCTCGCCGACTTTCGGATCGTACCGCCACAGCTCCCTGCCGGTCGCCGCATCGACCGCGTGAACGATGCTGAGCCCTGCCGCGAAGTAGAGCGCCCCGTCCACCGCGATGGGCTGGGTCACCGAATTGGCCGCGGGCAGGTCCAGCGACCAGGCGAGGCCGAGCGTCGCGGCGTTGCCCTGGTCGATCTCGGCCAGTGGGCTGTAGTGCTGCTGGCCATAGGTGCGGCCGTAGCCGGCCCAGTCCTTGCCGTCGCTCGCATCGAGCAGGGCGGCGGCGGGAGCCGTGCCGCCCCGGCAGCTTCCCAGCAACAGCAGCAGCATGGCCGCAAGCAATGCAGCCGGTGCCGGCAAGCCGCGCGAATGAGCTAGCGCCATCAACCACTCTCCCCTGTCGTCATCCGCTATCCGGCGGCGCCTGCGCTTGGCAACACCGCGTTCGACCGAAGCGAACCTATCGACAGTTGCATAGTTGCCGCATCTTCGGAACAATAGTTCCATGCAATCGGATTGCGGCATGACGATGCCATGGAGCGGCGCTAGATCGCTTGCGACGACCGTGATCGTTCAACACCGGCGGATGACCGGAACGGGAGAGCAGCAATGAATATCCGGAAATTCCTCACCACTTCGTCGGCGATCGGCCTTGCGGCAGCCGCCCTGCCCGCCGCGGCATTCGCGCAAAGTGCCGAGGAAGGCGGGTCCCCGTCCGACGAGATCATCGTCACGGCCCAGCGCCGCGCGGAAGCATCGCGCGACGTGCCGATCTCGGTCACCACGCTCAACCAGACTCAGCTGACCACGGCCAACGTCAATGCGCTGTCCGACACGGCCAAGCTGACCCCGGGGCTGCGCTTCGACACCCAGGGCCCGGCGATGCAGCCGACGATCCGCGGCGTCGGCACCGCGATCACGACCTCGGGCGGCGGTCCCAACGTCGGCATCTATGTCGACGGCTTCTTCCAGGCCAACACCTACGCCGCGGACTTCCAGTTGATGCGGGTGCAGAACATCCAGGTGCTCAAGGGACCGCAGGGCACGCTGTTCGGCCGCAACACGACCGGCGGCGCGATCCTGGTGACCACTGCCGACCCGAGCACCGAGACCGGCGCCGAGTTCAAGGTCTCCTACGGCCGCTTCAACGCCGTCACCGCCCAGGCCTATGCCACGGTCGGGCTGGGCGAGAACGTCGCCTTCGACGTCGAGGGCCTCTATCGCCGCGGCGACGGGTTCCAGCGCAACGTGCTGAACGGCGACCGGCACATCGGCGCCTTCGAGAACTGGTCGGTCCGGCTCGGGCTGAAGGTCGACATCTCGCCCGACGTGTCGGTGCTGCTGCGCTATGCCCACACCGAGATCGACGATCCGATGACCCAGCTCGTCAACGCCTATGTCGACACGTCGGGGGATGCCGGCTTCCTCGCGAAGCTCACGCCCGCGGGGCGCACCGCCTATGGCCTGTCCAGTTCCAAGGGCCTGCCGCTGGTCCACCTCTACTTCGCCCCGCCGGGCGCCTATGCCACGGCCCCGGGCGAAATCGCGCTCAACGATCCGCTGAGCTTCAAGAGCAAGTCGGACATCGTCACCGGCACGATCAAAGCCGACCTCGGTTTCGCCAACCTGACCTCCTATACCCAGTACCGCCGCGACAAGTCGCCCTATTACGGCGATCTCGACGCCACGGCGACGCAGCTGTTCAACATCCTGGTCGATCCCGACGACGAGACGGTCTCGCAGGAGTTCGTGCTGAACTCCAAGGCCGGCTCGCGCCTGCAATGGACGGCGGGCCTCAACTATTTCCAGGTCCGCGACACCTGGGGCGTCTACGCCGCATTCGTGCCCGGTCCGTTCAGCTCCTTCGGCGGATCGACCACCACGACCAAGTCGATCGCGGCCTTCGCCGACCTCACCTACGAACTGGTCCCGGACAAGTTCTTCGTCACCGTCGGCGCGCGCTACAGCCACGACTCGGTTTCCGACGCGACCTTTACGACCAATTTCGGCACCGTGTCCTATGAAGGGCCCGACGGTCAGGGCATCTGCGTGACCGGCGGCCCCTACCCGGCCTGCGGCGCTCCGGCCCCGGGGACGGTCATCCCGGTCGCGACGCTGAACAACAACAGCGTCACGCCGCGCGTGGTGCTGCGCTACAAGCCGAGCGGCGAATCCAGCATCTATGCCTCCTACACCCGCGGCTACAAGGCGGGCATCCTCAACGTCGGCGGTCTCTCGCAGAAGCCGGTGGAGCCCGAGAACATCGATGCCTTCGAGCTCGGCTACAAGTACGACAACCGGACCTTCTCGATCGACCTGGCCGGCTTCTACTACAACTACAAGAACCTCCAGGTCTCGAGCTTCCAGAACGGCGCGGCGCAGATCCGCAATGCGGCATCTTCGAAAATCTACGGCCTGGAGGGACAGTTCCGCTATCGCGTCAGCGATGCCTTCAGCATCTATGGCGGAGCGTCGTGGACCCATGCCCGGTACAAGTCGTTCACCAACGCCCCGTACTATACCTATTGCGATCCGACCGCCGCGGCCGGCACGGCGCTCTATTGCACCCCGCTCCCGGCAGGGTACGGGCCCGGCGCCCTGACCCAGACGACGACCGATGCGTCGGGCTACAAGATGCAGCGCGCCCCGGAGTTCACCGCCAACCTGGGCGCCAGCTACGGCTTCGCCATGGCGGGCGGAAAACTGACCCTGTCGGGCAACCTCTACTATACCTCGTCGTTCTATTTCGACCCGTCGCAGCAGTTCCGGCAGGACGGCTATGCCACCCTTTCGCTGCGGGCCGAGTGGAAGGACGCCAGCGAGCGCTACACGATCGCGGCCTTCGGCGACAACGTGACCGACAAGCGCTACCAGACCCAGGTGCTGTTCAACACGCTGGGCATCGGCAGCGTGTGGAGCGCCCCGGCGACCTGGGGCGTGCAACTGGGCGCCAAGTTCTGACCGCTTCCGGACGGGGAACGACGGCCGCGGGGAGCCTGCTCTCCGCGGCCGTTTCTTTGCCGCTTGCTCCCGCCCGATGCGTGCCGCTAGAGCAGCCCCATGACCAAGCAAAAGAGCGCCCTTGAGGGCATCCGCGTTATCGACATGAGCCGCGTCTTCGCGGCGCCGGTAGGGGCCCAGATCCTCGGCGATCTCGGCGCCGACGTGATCAAGATCGAGCGTCCGGGCGTGGGCGACGACGGCCGCGGCTACGGCCTCGCCTGGGTCAAGGGCAAGGACGGCGTCGACCCCCGCCATTCGAGCTTCTTCACCGTCTCCAACCGCAACAAGCGCTCGATCACGCTGAACCACTCCAAGCCCGAGGGGCAGGAGATCATCAAGAAGCTCGTCGAGACGGCGGACGTGCTGATCGAGAACTACAAGGTCGGCGACCTCAAGCGCTTCGGGCTCGACTACGAAAGCCTCAAGGCGATCAATCCGCGGCTGATCTACTGCTCGGTCACCGGCTTCGGCCAGACCGGGCCGATGGCGGCCCTCCCCGGCTACGACGGCCTGTTCCAGGCCACCGGCGGGATGATGGCGGTGACCGGTGTGCCCGAGGGCCGCCCCGGCGCCGGGCCGCTCAAGGCCGGGCCGAGCCTGGTCGACTTCATCACCGGCCACAACACCGCCCTCGCGATCCTCGCCGCGCTGCAGTACCGCGAGCGCACCGGCGAGGGGCAGTATATCGACATCGCCCTGCTCGATACCTCGGTGGCGATGGTCAGCCACATCATGCAGGACTACCTGATCAGCGGCGAGGCCCCGCCCCGCCTCGGCAACGGCGGCAACGGCGGCGGCCCGGCCGACCTCATGCATTGCAGCGACGGGATCGTCTATCTGACCGCCGGCACCGACGAGCACTGGCGCCGCCTGACCGTGGTGATGGAGCAGCCCGAACTGTTCGAGGACCCGCGCTTCGATTCCAACCTCAAGCGCGGCAAGAGCGCGCGGGCCGAGCTGATGGACCTGATCAACGCCTGGAGCCGGAACTTCACCGTGGCCGAGATCATGGGCAAGCTCGACGAGGCGGGCATCCCCTCGGCCAAGTACAACGAGCTGCCCGAGGTCTGGGAGGACGAGCAGGTCAAGCACCGCGGCCTGCGCGCGACCACGCCGCACGCCTATGCCGAAGCCGGCTCGGTCGACCTGATCCAGAGCCCGCTCGCGCAGATGTCGGCCAGCCCGGCGACGATCCGCCGCGCCCCGCCGATCCTGGGCGAGCACAACGCCGAGGTCCTGGGCGAGCTCGGCTACAGCGACGCGCGCATCGCCGAGCTCAAGGAGGCGAAGATCGTCTGATCGCTTGATCCGGGCCGGATGACCTTCACCGATCCCTTGTCGCCCGTCCCGGCCTCTCCCTCGGGTCGGCTGCCGGGCCTCGACATCCTGCGCGGGATCGCGGCGCTCTGCGTGCTCGCCCTGCATGTCGAATGGATCTTCGGCCTGCAGCCCCGGGCCTTCGCCAAGGGCTATCTCGCGGTCGACCTGTTCTTCATGCTGAGCGGCTATGTGATGGCCCGCACCTACGAGCCACGCCTGGCCCGGGGCCTGACCGCGACGGCCTTCCTCTGGGCGCGATACCGCCGGCTCTGGCCGGTCATGGCGATCGGCAGCCTGATCGGCCTGCCCAAGCTGTTGATCGATTCCCCGGACCTCGCGGCATTCTCGCTCGCAGGAGGCCTGAATCTCCTGCTGCTGCCCCTCCCGGCCAAGGACCTCGCCTTTCCGCTCAACATTCCGGCCTGGTCGATCTTTCTCGAGCTTACGGCCAACCTGATCCATGCGGCGGTGCTGTGGCGTCTGGGCGGACGCCGGCTGCTCATGGTCGTCGCGATAGTCCTCCCGCTCACCGTCTGGGCCGGCATGACCCATGGCGACCTCGATTTCGGCGCGCACACCGAGGACTATTTCTTCGGAGTGCCGCGCGTCCTGCTGAGCTACGTGATCGGCATGATGCTGTGGCGCTGGTGGAAAGATACCCCGCCCATCGCCGTCCCGCCCATTCTCGCCTTCCTCCTGCTGCCCGCCGCCCTCGTGCTCGCCCGGCATTTCGCTGTCGGCGGCTGGCTCTTCGACATTGCCTTCATCGCGCTGTTTTGCCCGCTCCTGATCATCGGCGGATTGCGGCATGGGCCGCGCGAGAGACCGGGCTGGTCGCTCGCCGCTGCCTTGGGCGCCCTGTCGTTTCCGCTTTACGCGGTCCATATGCCGGTGCTTCAGGGGATGTCCCTGCTCGGTTTCGGCTGGCTGGGCGGAGCGCTGGCGGCGGCGGCGGCGGGCATCGTGGTCACGCTGGCGGTGGAAGCGCTGGGGCAGCAGCGGAAACGAGTGAGGATGACGGCATGAGCGATCTGGTAGTCTACACCCCGGCCGAAGACGGGATCGTCGTGCTGACCCTCAACCAGCCCGAGCTGCGCAACCCGATCACCGATGCCGACACCATCGCCGCGATCCTCGCCGCGCTCGACCGGCTGGAGAACGATCCCCAGGCGCGCGTCGCGATCCTGACCGGCGCGGGCAAGGGCTTCTCCTCGGGCGGCAACATCAACGAGATGAAGCCCGGCGGCAACCTCAACGCCGGCGGGCCGGTCCAGACCCGGCGCAACTACAAGGTCGGCGTCCAGCGCCTGCCGCTGGCCTTCGCCTCGCTCGAAATTCCCGTGATCGCCGCAATCAACGGCGCGGCGATCGGCGCGGGGATGGACCTCGCCTGCTACTGCGACCTGCGCATCGCCGCCGAGAGCGCCAGGTTCGCCGAGAGCTTCGTCAAGCTCGGGATCATCTCGGGCGACGGCGGCGCCTGGATCCTGCCGCGGATCGTCGGCTTCTCCAAGGCTGCCGAAATGGCGCTGACCGGGGACATGATCGATGCCGCCGAGGCCCTGGCCTGCGGGCTCGTCTCCAAGGTCGTGCCCGATGCCGAGCTGATGGCTGCCGCCAGGGCGCTCGCCGCGCGGATCGCCGCCAATCCGACCCACGCCGTGCGGATGACCAAGCGGATGCTGTGGGAAGGCCAGCGCACCGACCTCGCCTCGCTGCTCGAAATGGCCGCGCCGATGCAGGCGATCTCGCACACCACGGCCGACCATGCCGAGGCGGTCGCGGCCTTCCTCGAGAAGCGCAGGCCGCAGTTCAAGGGCGGTTGATCACACTCGCATGTTTGCACTCACATTTCGGTGTGATATGCGAGTCGGATGAGCACAACCATCGACAAGGTCCGCCGGCTCGTCAGCGACGGCGGCATGAGCAAGGCCGGGCTCGCCCGCGCCGCCGGTCTCCACGCCAATACCCTCCGGGACTGCACCGAGGATGACTGGAACCCGACCTCGGAAACGCTGAGCAAGCTCGATCGCTTCCTCTCGGCCAACGACGACCGCCCGGTGCTCGTGCCGATCGAGGAGATCATCGACGAGGCCCGTAACGGCCGGATGTTCATCCTGGTCGACGACGAGGACCGCGAGAACGAAGGCGACCTGATCATCCCCGCCCAGATGGCGACGCCCGCCGCGATCAACTTCATGGCTACCCACGGCCGCGGCCTGATCTGCCTGACGCTGACCAGCGAGCGCTGCGAGCAGCTCGGCCTCGAACTGATGAGCCGCAACAACGGCACCCGCCACGAAACCGCCTTCACCGTCTCGATCGAGGCGCGCGAGGGCGTCACCACCGGGATTTCCGCCGGCGACCGCGCCCGCACCATCTCGGTCGCGATCGACGGCTCGAAAGGCAAGGCCGACATCGTCACTCCCGGCCACGTCTTCCCGCTGCGCGCCCGCGACGGCGGCGTGCTGGTCCGCGCCGGCCACACCGAGGCCGCGGTCGACATCTCGCGCCTCGCCGGGCTCAATCCCTCGGGCGTGATCTGCGAGATCATGCGCGAGGACGGCACCATGGCCCGCCTCGACGACTGCGTGACCTTCGCGCGGATGCACGACCTCAAGATCGGCACGATCCGCGATCTCATCGCCTACCGCCGCAAGCATGACCGCATGGTCGAGAAGGCGAGCGAGATGCCCTTCACCAGCCGCTGGGGCGGCGACTGGCTGGCGCGCACCTATCACAACAAGGCGACCGGCGACGAGACGATGACGCTGATCAAGGGCCGCATCGATCCTTCGAAGCCGACCTTGGTGCGCATGCACACCCTGTCGATCTTTTCCGACATCTTCGGCGAGAAGACCGACCGCTCGGAACTGCTCCACCGATCGATGGAAATGATCGGCGAGGAAGGCACGGGCGTGATCGTGGTGATCAACCGCCCTATGCAGAAGCTCATGACCAAGTCGATCGCGATCCGCGAGTCCTATCGGCGCGGCGACACCGCCGCGACCGAGGAACTGCGCGATTACGGCGTCGGCGCCCAGATCCTGGCCGAGCTGGGCGTGCACGACATGATCCTGCTGACCAACACACACCACTCGCTCGTCGCGCTGGAGGGCTACGGCCTGTCCGTCGTCGGCGAACGCCGCGTCGATATCCAGGAGTAAGCCGTGGCCAAGTTCCTCATCGTCGAAGCGCGCTTCTACGACCATCTCAACGACATGCTCGTCGCAGGCGCCCGCGCCGCGCTGAAGGCGGCCGGGCACAAGGTCGAGGTCATCACCGTCCCCGGCGCGCTGGAGATTCCCGGCGCGATCTCGCTGGCCGAGAACAGCGGCGACTATGCCGGCTACGTCGGCATCGGCGTGGTGATCCGCGGCGAGACCTATCACTTCGAGATCGTCGCCGGCGAAAGCGCCCGCGGGATCATGGCTCTGACCATGGACGGGATCGCCATCGGCAACGGCGTGCTTACCGTGGAGAACGAGGCGCAGGCCCTGGTCCGCGCCGACCCGGCCCAGAAGGACAAGGGCGGCGAGGCGGCCAAGGCGGCCCTCGCCCTCTACGAATTGAAGGAACGCTTTGATGGCTGAAGACCTTGAAGCTCATCCCTCGATCGGCGGTATCCGGCTCGTCTTCGGCGGCAACGTCTTCGGCTGGACCATCGACCGGGACAAGAGCTTCGAGGTGCTCGACGCCTTCTATGAGGCCGGCGGGCGGATGATCGACACCGCCGAGGGCTATTCCTCGTGGATCCCCGGCCACAAGGGCGGCGAGAGCGAGGCGGTCATCGGCGAATGGCAGGAAAGCCGCGGGGTTCGCGGGGAACTGCTGATCGGCACCAAGACCGGCATGGGCGGCCCTCCCGGAGCGCTGAAGCCCGATGCGGTCGCCGCTGCGCTCGAGGCTTCGCTCGAACGGCTGCGGACCGACTATGTCGATCTCTACTACGCGCATCGCGACGACCTGACGACCCCGCTCGACGAAGTGGCCGAAGCCTACGATGCGCCGTTCCGGGCCGGCAAGGCACGCGAGCTCGGCGCCTCGAACTATACCGCCGAGCGCCTCGGCGCGGTGATCGCCGAGGCCGAGCGGCTCGGCAAGCAGCCCTTCACCGTCCTGCAGCCCGAATACAACCTGGTGATGCGCGGCACCTACGAAGGCGCGCTGCAGGACCTCTGCGTGGCGAAGGGCGTGGCGGTCATGCCGTTCTATGGCCTCGCCTCGGGTTTCCTGACGGGCAAGTACCGCGCCGAGGCCGATTGGGAAGGCTCGCAGCGCGGCTTCGCGCTCAAGGCCGCGGCGGCGGCCGGCGGGTGGAATGTGCTCGCGGCCATGGACGAGATCGTCCGCGAGACCGGCGCCAACCATGCCCAGGTCGCCCTCGCCTGGCTCAATTCGCGTGCCGGCATAGCCGCGCCGCTGGCCAGCGCGACCTCGCTCTCCCAGCTCGCCGACCTGATCGCCGGGGTCAGCCTGGAGCTCAGCCCCGACCAGCTGGAACGCTTGACCCGCGCCGGGGAACGCCCTGGGGAACACCAAGCCCCATGAACGGTTTTCGAGAGGCATGAACGGACCTCTCGAATGGATCGCGGCGGTCGGCACCATATTCGCCGCAGCGCTCATCGCCGTCGATTTCGGACGCAGATCCACGGGCTTCGGCTTCGTGTTGTTCTGCTTCGTCTCGATCACCTGGATCGCTTCCGGGATCATCAACGACACGATGCCGATCGCGGTGATGAACGCAATCCTGCTGCTGATCAACGCCTGGGGCGTGTGGCAGTACCTGCTCAATCCCAAGAAGAAGAAGGTGATCGAGAAGGTCGCGCGCTACCAGGAAAAGGTGGAGCGGGAAATCGAGGAAGACAGGCCGACATGAACCTGCCGCCCGTGATCCGAAAAACCATTTTCCTACATTGCCGAGATTTGCCAGACCCTTGCCGAGGTCCAGCCTCGGCGTCAGGCCTCGCGCTCTTTGATATAGTCGTTCCGTAGGAAAAGTGTCCGCGTCCGGATGGGCGCAAACGTTTATATCTCAAAGATTTTATTCAAGCCTTCAGCGGACACCTGTCCGCCTGGAGCCGTTACCACACCTTCACCCGGCTCTCCGGCGCCAGATAGAGCTTGTCGCCCGGCTTGACGTCGAAGGCCTTGTACCAGGCATCGATGTTGCGCACCGTCAGCGCCCGGTACATGCCCGGGGCGTGGCCGTCGGTGGCCAGGCGCGAGCGCATGGTCTCGTCGCGCATCTTGGTCGCCCAGGACTGCGCGAAGGCGATGAAGAAGCGCTGGTCGCCGCTGAAGCCCTGGATCACCGGAGCTTCCTTGCCCTTCAGCGAGGCTCTGTAGGCATCGTAGGAGGCGGCGATGCCGGCGACGTCGGCGATGTTCTCGCCCAGCGTCAGCTTGCCGTTGACGTGCGCGCCCGGGAACGGCTCGTAGGCATCGTACTGGTCGGCCAGCGCCTTGCCCGCGGCGGTGAACTTGGCCATGTCGCTCGCCGTCCACCAGTTGCGCATCTTGCCGCTGGCGTCGAAGGCCGCGCCGTTGTTGTCGAAGCTGTGGCTGATCTCATGGCCGATCACCGCGCCGATCGCGCCGTAGTTGAAGGCCGGGTCGGCGGCGGGATCGAAGAACGGCCGCTGCAGGATCGCCGCGGGGAAGTTCAGCCCGTTCTGCACCGGCAGGTTCACCGCATTGACCAATTGCGCGTTCATCCACCACTCCGCCCGGTCGAGCGGCTTGCCGATCTTGGCGAGCTGCTGCGCATAGGCGATCCGGGAGGCCGCCTGCTTGTTGGCATAGGCGGTGTTCGGAGCGAGCTTGAGGCCCGAATAGTCCTTCCACCTGTCGGGATAGCCGACGCCGACGACGATGTTGTGGACCTTGGCCAGGGCTTCCTGCTTGGTCTCGGGCGCCATCCACCCGATCGCCTCGATCCGCTTGGCGAAGGCCGCCTTGATCTCCTCGACCATGCCCTGGATTTCGGCCTTGGCCGAGGCCGGGAAGTACTTCTCGACATAGGCCTTGCCCAGCGCATCGCCGAGCCAGGTGTTGACCGCCGCCAGGCCGCGCTTGTCGCGCGGGCGCTGTTCCTTGGTGCCGCTCAGCACCGTGCCGTAGAAGGCGAAGCGGGCATTGTCGATCCTGGCCGGGAGCACGTCGGCATTGCGGCTGATCTGGTGGAAGGCCAGCCAGTCCTTCCAAACATCCAGCGGCTCGGAGCCCACCAGCGCGGCGATCTTGGGGATCGCGCCGGCGTGGTAGGCCGCGAACTTCTGCTGATTGCCAAGCTGCGCGCCGGCGAAGAAGGCCCCCCAGTCGATCCCCGGGGCCTTGCTGCCGAATTCCGCCTTGGTCCACTCCGCGGCCGAGGCCTGGAAGTTCTCGCTCTCCTCGCGGCTCGCATGGGCGCGGGCGATCTTCATCTCGAGGTCGTAGATCGCCTTGGCCTTGGCCGCGGCATCGGCGATCCCGGCCTCGCCCAGCACCTGCGCGATATAGGCCTGATACCTGGCGCGGATCTCGGCCATCTTGGGATCGGCCGAGAGGAAGTACTCCCGCTCGGGCAGGCCGAGGCCGCCCTGGAGGATATAGGGCATGACCTCGCCCCCGGCGAGCGCCTGGGTCACGAAGACGCCGAACAGGTTCTCGGTCCAGTAATTGGTCGCATTGAGCGGGTCGACATCGGCGCGGGTCTGCTCGCCGAGCACGCGCGAGAGCGCCGCCTTGTCGGCGATCGCGGCGAAACGGGCCAGGTCGGCCTGGACCGGCTGCATGCCCGCCTGCTCGATCGCGGCGGTGTCCATGAACGCATTGTAGAAATCGCGGATCCGCCCTTCGTCGCTGTCCGCCCCGGCGCTCGACTTGGCGATCCCGGCCATCAGCTCGCCGAGTTGCTGTTCGGTCTTCTCGCTGGCGATGAAGAAGCCGCCGATGTTCGAACGGTCGGCGGGAATCTCCGCCGCCTTCATCCAGGCGCCGTTGGCGAAGGCGTAGAAGTCGTCGCCCGGCTTGACGCTGCGGTCCATGCTCGCCGGATCGATGCCCAGGGCATTGTTCGTCACCGCGGCAGAACTCTCCGATTTGTGGCAGCCCGCGAGAACGCCGCTGCCCAGCACCGCGATTCCGAGTGCCCCGACGAGAAGAATCTTCTTGGAAATCATGACGTCGCGCATCCCGATCCGATGAAGCACACTGCCTGCCACCAGCCTGGCCCCTCAAGCAAGCCCCATTCGAAGCCTCGGCTTTCCTGGGCGACTTGTCGTAAACTGTCTCAATATGGCGCGTCCAACAATGCTTGCGCACGTTCGGCGGGCAATCATGTATGGCCGGCGGGAATACTTGCTAAGTGCTGGCTGGAATGTGCCCTGCCGCCCAGGTTGGCGACGAGCCACGGAGATGTACGGTTAAACCCCCGAACGTTTCGCAATCGCGACCCGATCCAGACCAGCAGCGTTCCGGAGATCCTCAAATGAGCGAGGCCGCGTCCCCGCAAGAAGTGCTCTGTATTCTTGTCGAATGCCAAAGATTGCTGGACGGACTGGGCGCCGAACTCGCCGCGGCACATCTGGATTCCGCGATCCATGCACTATGCGAGCAGTTCACCCTCGCGCGCGAGATCCTTCCCAGCGCCTGATATTCGGCGGCAAGCCGGACAGGCCGCCACATCTCTCGATAGCAGCCCGATTTTCTTCGCAGCCTCGCGCCCTTGGGGATTTCGATACGCCAAAGGTTGCATCGTCATGGGCAAGCGAGGACAACGCGATGAGTGTAAGTCGCATGAGGCCGGCAACGACCGGGGATCACAATGAATTTCCTATCAAAAGGGAACAGCCTCCGTCGCTTGCTGCCCGGACGTAACGAATCGCTAAGGCTTCCCCGGCAGTTAGGCGCCGTGACCGAGCCGAGCGATTCTCCTCCTTCCGGCAACCGCGCAGCCAACACCAATGAGATCGACGATGCGATCCTCGGCGACGTTGCGCGCAAGGCCTATGCGGATCGCCGTCGCCGCGAGCATATCACCGGCGCGGACGGCATGTTCGGCGAGCCGGCCTGGGACATCCTGCTGGAACTGTTCATCGCCGCGCGGGAAAACCGCGAGGTCCTGCGTGCAGGGGCTCATGCCGGCGCGGGCGTGCCGGAGACGATCGCCCAGCGCTGGATCACCATCCTCGAGAACCGCGGGCTGGTCGTCGGCGAAGGCGCCCATATCAGGCTCTCCGCCGCGACCTGCACCGAGATGGCGGACTACTTCCGCAAGTCCTAGCGGGCAAGCCGCCCGAAGGCCGCTTCGCCGGCATAGACCGCCGCGTCGCCCAGCTCTTCCTCGATGCGGATCAGTTGGTTGTACTTGGCGAGCCGGTCCGAACGGGCCAGCGATCCGGTCTTGATCTGCCCGCAGTTGGTCGCGACCGCGAGGTCGGCGATCGTCGCGTCCTCGGTCTCGCCCGAACGGTGCGACATGACCGCGGTATAGCCGTTGCGCTGGGCGATCGAAACCGCCTCCAGCGTCTCGGTCAGGGTGCCGATCTGGTTGACCTTGACCAGCAGCGAGTTCGCCAGGCCCTTGCCGATGCCCATGGTCAGGCGCTTGGGGTTGGTCACGAACAGGTCGTCGCCGACGAGCTGGACCTGCCCGCCGATCTTCGAGGTGAGCGCCGCCCAGCCCTCGAAGTCGTCCTCGCTCATGCCGTCCTCGATCGTGCGGATCGGATAGTCGGCGGTCAGCTTGGCAAGGTAGTCGGCCATCTCGACCGGGCTCAGCGAGAGGCCCTCGCCGCTGATCTCGTACTTGCCGTTCTTGAAGAACTCGGTCGCGGCGCAGTCGAGGCCGAGCGCGACTTCGCGGCCGGGCTTGAAGCCGGCCTTCTCGATCGAGGCCATGATGAAGTCGAGCGCGTCGCGGGTGCTGGCGAGGTTCGGCGCGAAGCCGCCCTCGTCGCCTACCGCGGTCGCCAGGCCCTTGTCGTGCAGGCCCTTCTTCAGCGTGTGGAAGATCTCCGCTCCCCAGCGGACGGCCTCGGCCAGGCTCTCGGCGCCGACCGGCAGGACCATGAATTCCTGGAAGTCGATCGGGTTGTCGGCATGCTCACCGCCGTTGATGATGTTCATCATCGGCACCGGCAGGACATGCGCCGAAACGCCGCCGATGTAGCTGTAGAGCGGCAGGCCGCGCGCGTTCGCGGCGGCCTTGGCGACGGCCAGGCTCACGCCGAGGATGGCGTTGGCGCCGAGACGGCTCTTGTTCTCGGTTCCGTCGAGCGCGATCATCGTCAGGTCGATGTCGCGCTGGTCCTCGCCGTCGATGCCGATCAGGGCATCGCGGATCTCGTCGTTGATCGCGGCTACCGCCTTGAGCACGCCCTTGCCGAGATAGCGCGTCTTGTCGCCGTCGCGCAGCTCGACCGCCTCGTGCGCGCCGGTCGAAGCGCCGGAGGGGACCGCGGCGCGGCCGAAGCTGCCGTCGTCGAGCAGGACGTCCACTTCCACCGTCGGGTTGCCCCGGCTGTCGAGGATTTCGCGGCCGTGGATGTCGATGATCGCGGTCATGGCGTGGCTTTCCTTCGCTGGAGACCTTGCGGGTCCCGGGTTTGCGGCCCAAATAGCAGGGGAACCTTGGCAGGCAAGGTGCATTGCAGCACTATGTGACCAGAGTCGCGCATTCTTCACGCTCCGTTCCGGGAAAAGGAAAGACGAATCATGGCCGAACCCACCGCAACCGACCCGAAGCCGCAGGCGAAGAAGCCCGCCTCTCCCAAGGCGGCGATCGACGCGGTCGTCACGCCCGAGGTGAAGGATCGCTTCGGCAAGGCGATCGAAGAAGCCAGGGCCGGCGCCCAGGCGGTTCGTGACGAGGCGTTCAACCGCGCCGGCGAATACCGCGACAAGCTGCGGGACACGAGTTCGGACTGGATCGAGGACGCGCGGGCCTATGGCGACCAGGCCAAGGACCGGGCGGCGGAACTGGCGGTGGAAGGCAAGGCCAAGGCCACCGACGCCCTCAAGAGCCTGAGCAGGATCGTCGACGACAACGCCGGCACGATCGACGAGAAACTCGGTGCGAAATATGGCGACTATGCCCGCAGCGCGGCGCGTTCGATCGAGGGCGCGGCCAACAAGCTGGACGCCAAGGACCTTGCCGAGCTTGGCGAAGATGCCAAGGAATTCGTGCGCAAGAGCCCCGGCCTTGCCATCGGCATCGCGGCGGTCGCCGGTTTCGCCCTGGCGCGTCTGTTCAAGGGTTCCGATGACTGATCTGCGCAACGCCGCCTGAGCGCGCGATGGACGGGGACTACGCCGGCGAGGCGATCGAAACGGAAGCGGGCGATCCTGGCGATCGCTCGCTGATCGATGACCTGCGCCTGCTCGCGGGCGACGCCAAGTCGCTCACCCGGGCGGAGATCGCCTATCAGAAGTCCCGTGCCCGGGCGCTTGGCGGCGGCCTGGGCAAGATCGCCGCCCTGGGCGCGCTCGGCTTGCTGCTGCTGTGCCTCGCCCTGGTCGCGCTGGTCGTCGGCCTGCTGCTGGCACTCGCCCCCATCCTGACGGCCTGGGGAGCGACTGCGGCGGTGACCGGCGGCCTGATCCTGCTGGCGCTCGCCGCCGCATTGTGGGCACGGGCAAGCTGGCGCGGGCTGACCGATCTGATCGACGACAAGGGACCGCACGAATGAGCAAGGCCGGCCATGCCATTGCCGCTGCCCGGATCGAGCGCGATGCCGCTCGCGAAACGTTCGATGCGAGGCTGGCCGCGATCAGGGCCGACCTCGACGCGCGCAGCATCGGTTCGCGGATGGCGGGCACGGTGGTCGGCGAGGCCTCCGACGCCATCGAGGTCGGGCTCGACGTTGCCCGGGAACACAAGGGGCTGATCGCCGGAACGATCGGCGCGCTGCTGCTTTGGATTTTCAGGCAGCCGCTGTTCGGGGCGGCCGTGGCGCTCTACGGGCGGCTCAGCGGCGACTCCGCCGAAGAAATCGAGGACGAAGACCGTGACCAAAGCGACTGACAAGCACGATCCGGCGGAAGCCTCGCTTCCCGCCACCCGCCTGCCCGATGCCGAGCCGCCGGAGGAATTCTCCAGCCTGGTCGGCGAATATCCGGGCCTGGCCATCGCCGCCGGCCTCGGCCTCGGCCTGCTGGCCGGGGCGCTGCTGCCGCGCTCGGCAGGCCGCAAGATCGCGCGCGGAGTGTTCTTCCTGGCGACCACCGGCGGCGAGCTGGGATTGGTGCTGGGGAAGCAGGCCCTGCGCAAGGCCGACGATGTCACGCGGGAAAGCCGTGAAAAGATCGGCGAAACCGCGGCCGAGGCGGCGCACAAGGCCGCGGACGCGGGACGAAAGGCCGGCGCGAATGCCCAGCGGATCGCCGGCGACGCCTCCGAGCGGGCCCGCGGCATCGGGGTTGGCCTGGCCAGGATGGCGATCGATGCGGCAGCGCGAATTCGCCATTGACCCTTGATTGCTGCACCTGCGAAGGGCTAGGGTTCCGCCTCACTCTCTCCCCGGGAACGCATCGATGCAGAAACTACATCTGGTAATGGGCGGCCGCGTCAGCGATCCGCAGGGCCTCGACTTCATCGATCTCGCCAACCTCGACCTCGTCGGGGTCTATCCGGATTTCGACGCCGCCGAAGAGGCCTGGCGCGGCAAGGCGCAGAAGACCGTCGACGATGCCGAAATGAAGTACGTCGTGGTGCATCTGCACCGGTTGCTCGAGCCCGATCTGGAAGCTTGAGCCGACCAAATCCCTCTCCACTGCCCTTGGCAGATGGAGAGGGGCCAAGCCTCAGATGAACTCGATCTTCTCGACCACGTAGGACCTGTCGCCCGCCGGGACCGTGACTTCGATCTCGTCGCCGACCTTGCGCCCGATCAGCGAGCGCCCCAGCGGCGAGGCATAGCTGATCCGCCCGATCTTGGCATCGGCTTCATAGGGCCCGACGATCTGATACTTCACCGGCTTGTCGTCGTCGTCGAGCAGGCTGACGGTCGCGCCGAAGATGATCCGGTCGCCAGACA
Source organism: Novosphingobium sp. (assembly GCA_047605105.1). Lineage (GTDB taxonomy): Bacteria > Pseudomonadota > Alphaproteobacteria > Sphingomonadales > Sphingomonadaceae > Novosphingobium. The sequence continues at coordinate 20,296 of JASGGH010000046.1, forward strand.
GCGTCGAGGGATCGATGATCTGGGCGCGGCTCACCCGGTCTTCGAGGTCCCCGATCGAGGCTTCGACCTGGCCCTGGCGTTCCTTGGCGGCGTGATACTCGGCATTTTCCGAAAGATCGCCGTGGGCGCGGGCTTCCTCGATCGCATCGACGATCCGGGGACGTTCCTCACGCAGCGCCTTCAGCTCCGCGGTCAGGCGTTCGTAGCCCTCCGCCAGCATCGGCAACTTTTCAACGCTCGACATACCTGCCTTGTCCTCCTGAGCCCCGTTTCGCGACTATTGGTCCAGCCCGTTCCGTGGGAACAGGTTGCCGGCATCACGATGTCGGGGAAAAAGCGTGATCAGCTACGCATAATAGGACTGAAGCGAGCGGACATCAAGTTTCGCCCCCCGCAAAGCCGCGATCGCCTCCACCGCCGCGACCGATGCCGCAGCCGTGGTGAAGTAGGGCACCTTGGCGCCCAGCGCCGAGGCGCGGATCGATTGCGAGTCCTTGAGGCTCTGCCAGCCCTCGGTGGTGTTGAAGATCAGCGCGACATCGCCGTCGATGATCCGGTCGACGATATGCGGCCGGCCTTCGGCCACCTTGTTCACGCGCTCCAACGGCACGCCGGCGTCGGCCAGGTACTTCTGGGTGCCGCCGGTGGCGATGATCGAGAAGCCGAGGCTGACCAGCTTGCGCACCGCCGGCAGGATCACCGGCTTGTCGGTGTCCTTGACCGAGACGAAGACCACGCCGCCGTCGGGCAGCAGGGTCCCCGCGCCGAGCTGCGACTTGGCGAAGGCCGTGGCGAAATCGGCGTCGATGCCCATGACCTCGCCGGTGGACTTCATCTCCGGCGAGAGCACGGGATCGACCCCGGGGAAGCGCGCGAAGGGAAACACGGCCTCCTTGACCGCCATGTAGTCGAGCTTGCGCTTGAACGGCGGGAAGGTGCTGAGCTTCTCCCCCGCCATGACCCGCGCGGCGATCTTGGCGACCGGCTGGCCGATCGCCTTGGCGACGAAGGGCACGGTGCGGCTGGCGCGCGGGTTGACCTCGATCAGGTAGACCTCACCGTCCTTGACCGCGAACTGGATGTTCATCAGCCCCTTGACGCCGAGCGCCAGGGCGAGCGCCTTGGCCTGGCGCTCCATCTCCGCGATCACCGTTTCGGAAAGGTTGTAGGGCGGCAGGGTGCAGGCGCTGTCGCCCGAGTGGATGCCCGCCTCCTCGATGTGCTGCATCACGCCCGCGACCACGACCTCGTCGCCGTCGCACAGGGCATCGACGTCGCATTCGATCGCATCGCGCAGATACCGGTCGATCAGGACCGGACTGTCGCCCGAGACGTTCACCGCGGTCGCGATATAGTCGTCGAGCTGCGCCTGGGAATCGACGATCTCCATCGCCCGCCCGCCGAGCACGTAGCTCGGGCGGATCAGCACGGGATAGCCGATGCGGTTGGCCACGTTCACCGCCTCGTCGCGGCTGCGGGCGATGCCGTTTTCCGGCTGCTTGAGCTTGAGGTCGTTGACCAGCTTGGCGAACCGCTCACGGTCCTCCGCCAGGTCGATCGCATCGGGCGAGGTGCCGAGGATCGGAATGCCGTTGTCCTCCAGCGCCTTGGCGAGCTTCAGCGGGGTCTGTCCGCCGAACTGGACGATGACGCCGACCAGCTCGCCGTTGGACTGCTCGACCTTGAGGATCTCGAGCACGTCCTCTGCCGTCAGCGGCTCGAAATAGAGGCGGTCCGAGGTGTCGTAATCGGTGCTGACCGTCTCCGGGTTGCAGTTGACCATGATCGTCTCGTAGCCGGCCTCTTCCAGCGCGAAGCAGGCGTGGACGCAGCAGTAGTCGAATTCGATGCCCTGGCCGATGCGGTTGGGCCCGCCGCCCAGGATTGCGACCTTCTTGCGGTCGGAGGGCGCCGCCTCGCACTCGGCCTCGCCGAAGGTCGGGGCCTCGTAGGTCGAGTACATGTAGGGCGTGATCGCCTCGAACTCGGCCGCGCAGCTATCGATGCGCTTGAACACCGGGCGCACGCCCAGCTTGTGGCGCAGCTCGCGCACCTCCTTCTCGCTGGTCGCGCCGGCCATGGCCTTGAGCGTGTCGTGCAGCAGGCCCGAGCGGCGCGCCTGGGTCTCCGCCAAGCCGCCCGCGACGCCGACCGACCGCACGGCCAGGCGGGCGAGGCGCTTGTCGGAGAAGCCCATCGCCTTGAGCCGGCGCAGGCCCGCGGCGTCGCTGGGCAGGCCGTTCGCGATGACCGCGGCCTCCTCGGCGACGATCTCGGCAATGTGCCTCAGGAACCAGAGGTCGTAATGGGTGATCGCGTTGACCTCGGACACCGAAAAGCCCTCGCGGAAAGCCTGCGCGACGACCAGCAGCCGGTCCGGCGTCTGGCGCGAGAGCGCGGCGGTGATCTCGTCACGGCCCGCGCCTTCCAATTCGACCACGCGGTTGAAGCCATCGAGCCCGGTCTCCAGCCCGCGCAGGGCCTTCTGGACCGATTCCTTGAAGTTGCGGCCGATCGCCATGACCTCGCCGACCGACTTCATCGCGGTCGAGAGCAGCGGCTCGGAGCCCTTGAACTTCTCGAAGGCGAAGCGCGGGATCTTGGTGACGACGTAGTCGATCGACGGCTCGAAGCTGGCCGGGGTCGCCCCGGTGATCTCGTTGGTCAGCTCGTCGAGCGTGTAGCCCACCGCGAGCTTGGCGGCGACGCGGGCGATCGGGAAGCCGGTGGCCTTCGAAGCCAGCGCCGACGAGCGCGAGACGCGCGGGTTCATCTCGATGACGATCAGCCGGCCATCCTTCGGATTCACCGCGAACTGTACGTTCGAACCGCCTGTTTCGACGCCGATTTCCCGCAGGACCGCGATCGATGCGTTGCGCATGATCTGATATTCCTTGTCGGTCAGCGTCAGCGCCGGGGCGACGGTGATCGAATCGCCGGTGTGGACCCCCATCGGATCGACGTTCTCGATCGAGCAGATGATGATCGCATTGTCGTGGCGGTCGCGGACGACCTCCATCTCGTATTCCTTCCACCCGAGCAGCGATTCCTCGATCAGCACTTCGGTGGTCGGCGAGGCGTCGAGCCCCGAGCGGACGATCTTCTCGAACTCGGCCTTGTTGTAGGCGACGCCGCCGCCGGTGCCGCCGAGCGTGAAGCTCGGGCGGATGATGCTCGGCAGTCCGGTGCGTTCCAGCACCGCGAAGGCCTCGTCGACCGTATGGGCGACGCCCGACCGCGCCGATTCCAGCCCGATCTTGTCCATCGCCTCGCGGAAGCGCTGGCGGTCCTCGGCCTTGTCGATCGCGTCGGCGTCGGCGCCGATCATCTTGACGCCGTGCTTCTCCAGCGTGCCGTCCTCGAACAGCGCCAGCGCGGTGTTCAGCGCGGTCTGCCCGCCCATCGTCGGGAGCACCGCGTCGGGCTTCTCCTTGGCGATGATCCGCGCGACGATCTCCGGGGTGATCGGCTCTACGTAGGTGGCGTCGGCCATCTCCGAATCGGTCATGATCGTCGCCGGGTTGGAGTTCACCAGGATCACCCGGTAGCCCTCCTCGCGCAGCACCCGGC
>JASGGH010000047.1:0-22218 GCA_047605105.1 Novosphingobium sp.
AGCCTTGCTTCTCGGAGAGCGCCGAAACCAGAGTACCGAGGCCCACCGAGTTGGAACCCTTGACGAGGATCGCGTCGCCGCTTTCCACGCCGAAATCAGCCAGGGCGATTTGCGCCTCGGCAGGGGTCCGGCAATGGGCGAAGCGGAGGGCTTTGCCAAGCAGCGCGCCTCCCGATTTCCCCAGTTCGTCGGCGAGCGCGCTCATCTCGTCGCCCACCAGCACCGCATAGTCGACCCCGGCGCCGAGGAGCGGCTCGGCCAGCGCGGCATGGAGGCCCGGGCCGAAGTCGCCGAGCTCCTTCATCGCGCCCAGGACGGCGATCCGCCGCGCGGCCGGCGTCTGGCCGAGCTGGGCCAGCGTCGCGCGCATCGAGGCGGGGTTAGCGTTGTAGCTTTCGTCGATCAGCAGCGCCGTTCCGCCACCGGCCGCGATCTGGACGCGGGCGCCGCGGCCCTTGAGGCCTTCCAGCTCGGCCAGCGCCAGGCCCGCCGCGCCAAGATCGCCGCCCGCCGCGCGCACCGCGGCCATCACGGCCAGCGAATTGGTCACCCAGTGCTCGCCCGGCGAGGCGATCGTGTAGCACAGCCGCCGGTCGCCGAGATCGGCGGTGACCAGCGATCCCCCGCCCGGCGCCGCCACCGCATCGAGCAGGCGGACATCGGCATGAGCGGCACGGCCGAAGGAAACCACTGCGCCTGCATGGCGTTCAGCGGCCTCCTTCAGCCGGCCGTAATGGGGGCTGTCTGCTGGAATGATCGCGACACCGCCGGGCTCGAGCCCCCCGAAAATCTCCGCCTTGGCCATGGCGATCGCTTCCTCGCTGCCGAGGTTCTCGATATGCGCCGGGGCGATCGTGGTGATGACCGCGACATGCGGCCGGACCTGGGCGGTCAGCGCGGCGATCTCGCCCGCGTGGTTCATGCCCATCTCGAAAATGCCGAACTTGCTCTGCGCGGCCATGCGCGCCAGGCTGAGCGGCACCCCGACATGGTTGTTGTAGCTCTTGACCGAACGGTGCGCGAAACCGCGGGTCGAACGATCAAGCGCGGCATGAAGCGCTTCCTTGACCCCGGTCTTGCCGACCGAACCCGTCACGCCGATAACCTTGCCCAACATCCTGCCGCGCGCGGCTTTTCCAAGAAGCTCAAGCGCGCTTGAGGTATCTTTCACCAGCACGTGCGGGCGGTCGATCGGGCGGTCCACCACCGCCGCGGCGGCGCCCTTGGCGAAGGCGCCGTCAAGGAAACGGTGCCCGTCCATGGCCTCGCCCCGCAAGGCGAAGAACAGGTCGCCCTCGATCACGTCGCGGCTGTCGATCTCGACCCCCGAAACCTGGAAGTCCCCGCTGGCGGCCCCGCCCACCGCCGCGGCGATTGAGGCCGCGTCCCACAGCGCGAGCGGCAGGGCGTCTCCGGCCTCGGTGGGCCAGGCGATGATCGGTAAAGAGGCCATTATCCCGCAGACTCCCTGGCAACCGTGACGTCGTCGAAGGGCAGGACGCGCATCGCCTCTCCCCGCCCGACGACCTGCCCCTGTTCGTGACCCTTGCCGGCGATCAGGACGATGTCCTGCTTGCCCGCCTCGGCAACGGCCGCGACGATGGCTTCCCGGCGATCTCCGATCTCGCGTGCGCCGCGCGCGCCCGCAAGCACCATGCGGCGGATTTCCCCGGGTTCCTCGCCGCGCGGATTGTCGTCGGTGACGATCGCCAGATCGGCCTGGGTCGCGGCCACCCGGCCCATCTCGGGGCGCTTGCCCTGGTCGCGGTCCCCGCCCGCACCGAACACCACGATCAGCCGTCCCGTGGCATGCGGGCGCAGCGCGGCGATCGCGGCTTCCAGCGCATCGGGGGTATGGGCATAGTCGACATAGACCGGCGCGCCGGCCCGCGTGATCGCGGCGCGCTCCAGCCGCCCGCGGACGGGCTGCAGTCGCGACAGGTCGCCCAAGGTGCGTTCCAGGTCGCCGCCCGCGGCCACGACCAGCCCCGCGGCGACCAGCGCATTGGCCGCCTGGTAGGCGCCGATCAGCGGCAGCTCGACCCGGCGCGCCCGGCCCGAGACTTCCAGCTCGAGCGTCTGGCCGAGCTGGGTGGGAACACGGGCGAGAAGGCGGATGAACTCCCCCTTCCCGCCCACGGTGAGCAGGCGCGACCCCCGTCTCCTGACCTGCTCGACAATTCGGTCCGACCATTCGTCGTCGGCCCAGACGACCGCAGTGCCGTCATCTGCCAGCACCTCGCCGAACAGCCGCAGCTTGGCCGCGAAATAGTCCTCCATCGTCACGTGGTAATCGAGGTGGTCGCGCGACAGGTTGGTGAAGCCCGCCGCGACCACGCGCAGCCCTTCGTTGCGGAACTGGTCGAGGCCGTGGCTGGAGGCCTCGTAGGCGACGTGGGTCACCCCTTCGCGGGCCAGGCCCGCCATGTTCGCCAGGAAGGTCACGATGTCGGGCGTGGTCAGGCCCGTGACCACGGTCTCGTCGGAGGTCGTCACCCCGAGCGTGCCGATCGACGCGGCCGAGGCCCCGGCCATGCGCCAGAGCTGGCGGGTCATCTCGGCGGTCGAGGTCTTGCCGTTAGTCCCGGTGACCGCGACGATCGTTTCGGGCACGGGGGCGAAGAACTGCGCGGCCAGGCGGGCGAAGGCGCGCCGCGGTTCGGGATCGGCGATATGGGCCGCGCCGGCAACCCGGGCTTCGGGCCGGGCGACCACGGCGACGGCTCCGCTCGCGACCGCTTCGGCGATGAAATCCTCGCCGTTGAACCGCGCGCCGCGGAAGGCGCCGAACACGGTGCCGGGGGCGACCTTGCGGTGATCGATCGCAAAGCCGGTGACGTTCGCGCCGTCGCTTCCCGATACGGCAATTCCTGCGGCCTCGGCGAGCATGGCGAGCTTCACTCCCCTTTCCCGTTGCCGACCAGCGGTGAGAGGTCCGAAATGTCGATGTCGCGGCTGTCGTCGGGCATCACGCCGAGCAGCGGCCCGATCCGCGGGACCACCCGGGCCACGACCGGCGCGGCGTTCCAGGCGGCGGTGCGCTGCCCCGAGGTGGCGACCGTGCCCTGCGGCTCGTCGAGCATCGTGATGATGACGAAACGCGGACGGTCCATCGGGAAGGCGGCGGCGAAGGTCGCGACCAGCGAGGTCCGCTGATAGCCGCCGGCGCCGGGCTTCTCGGCCGAGCCGGTCTTGCCGCCGACGCGGTAGCCCGGGGCATTGGCCTTCTTGCCGGTGCCGTCGACCACGATCATCCGCAGCAGCTGGCGCATCCGGGCCGAGGTCGAGGCCTTGAACACGCGGCGGCCGGCCGGGACATGCGCCGGATCGATCTTCTCCAGCGTCGCGGGACGCCAGACGCCGCCGTTGACCAGCGCCGCATAGGCCGAAGCAAGGTGCAGCGGGGTGACCGCGATGCCGTGGCCGTAGGACACGGTCATCGTGGTGATCCGCGACCATTCGCCCTTGGGCCACAGCGGGAAGCCCCTGGCGGGCAGCTCGATATAGGGGCGCTGGTTGAAGCCCAGGGCCTTCATCACCGCGTTGAGCCGCGCGCTGCCGAGCTCGTCGGCGACCTGGGCCGTGACGATGTTCGACGAATGGATCAGCGCCTCGGGCACGTTCATCGAGGCGCCCATCGTGTGGCTGTCGCGGATCTGGAAGCCGCCGATCGCGATCGGGCGGTTCGACTGATAGCGGCGGCTGAGATCGGTCACGGTCCCCGCGTCGATCGCGGCGGCGATGGTGATCGGCTTGAAGGTCGAGCCGAGTTCGTAGACCTGGTTGGTCACGCGGTTGAAGATGTTGCCCACGCCGGCCTGGTCGATCAGGTTCGGGTTGAACGAGGGCAGCGAGGCGAGCGCCAGGACTTCCCCGGTATCGACGTCGAGGATGATCCCGGCCGCGCCCTTGGCGTTGCTTTCGGCCATGCCGCGGCTCAGCTCGTCCTCGAGCGCGCCCTGGACGCGGGTGTCGATCGACAGCATCGCGGGAGTGCCGCGGGTCGCGGGGTCGGTCAGGCGCTTTTCGAAGACCTGCTCCATGCCGACCCGACCGGCGATGCGCCCGTCCTTGCCGGCGGAGACGAAGCCGAGGACCGAGGCGGCCATCGAGCCTTGCGGGTAATAGCGCTCGTTCTCGCGCGGGAACTCCAGCGCGGGCTCGCCCAGGGCATGGATGCGGTTGGCGTCCTCGGGCAGGATGCGGCGGCGCAGATAGGCGGGCTTGCCTGCGGCGAGGAGCCGGGTCAGCCGCGCCGGGTCCTCGTCGGGGAAGATCCGGACGAGCGCCGCGGCGACTTCGGTCGGCGACTTGACCAGCGGCGGGCCCTTTTCGCCCAGCACCTTGGGATTGTACCACAGGGCATAGGCCGGGAAGCCGCGCGCCAGCGGCACGCCCTGACGATCGACGATCTCGCCGCGCGAGGGCAACAGCGCGTCGGTGAGCGAGGGATTGGCACGCGATGGCTCGAAGAAACCCAGCAGCGCGATCCGCAGCAGCGCCGTCACCGCGATCAGCGCGAACAGCGACAGGACCCAGAACAGGCGAACCTTGGCAACCAGCAGCAGGCGATGACGGACGTTGACCAGCTCGACCCGGCCGGTGGTGATAACGGTCGAGACGGTCAGCGAGGTCATTCCTGGGAGGCTTTCGCGTGATCGAGCGTGGAGAGCCGGTCGGCGAGGCGCGCGGCGCCCGATGCGGTCGGGGCGGGCTTGTGCTCATGCTCGCTCTTCTTCGGCAATTCGGCGGCCAGGGCCTTGCCGGTGAGCGGGGAGACCATCGCCACCAGGGTCGGCGGGGCCTCGGGCGCGGCGGTGGCGACCCGGATCGGGCTCGGCGCGCTGGGGCTGCGCGCCTTGGCCAGGACCGCGAGCTGCCGCTCGCCTTCGAGATACTGGCCCGGGGTCGGCGCCTGATAGCCGAATTCGACCTCATTCAGGGCCTTGAGCTGCTGCTGGTTGGCGCGGGTCTCGAACTCGGTCTCGAGCTGCAGCTTCTCCTGCCGCAGCGCGAGGATCTTGCGCTCGGCCAGGCTGACCTGGCTCTTCACCGCATTGACGCGCATCGTCAGGGCCATGGTCATGGCGGCGCAGGTCGTGAGGATCACGGCCCAGCCGATCGAATGGACGCGGTCGCGGGTCAGGTTCATGCGGCCCTCCTGTCGTGTTCAGGCCTGGCAGGGGTCTCGGTGCGGATGGCGTGGCGCAGGGTGGCGCTGCGCGCGCGCGGGTTGCGGTCAAGCTCGGCCTGGCCGGGACGGACCGCCTTGCCGACCTTGGCGAAGACGGGGCGAGCCGCGGCGGCGCTGGGCGGCAGATGGCGCGAGCCGGAGGCTGCCGCGCCGCTCGCGTCGCGCAGGAACTGCTTCACGATCCGGTCTTCCAGGCTGTGGAAGGTCACCACGGCCAGGGCTCCGCCGGCCTTGAGCAGCGCTTCGGCAGCGGCGAGGCCGGCCTCCAGTTCGTCGAGCTCGGCATTCACGTGGATGCGGATCGCCTGGAAGCTGCGGGTCGCGGGATCCTTGGGCGCGCCCGGCCGGTGGCCGAGGGCCTTGCGCACGACATGGGCCAGCTCGCCGGTGGTGGTCAGCGGCCGGGCGGCGACAATCGCACGGGCGACGCGGCGCGACTGGCGCTCCTCGCCGTACCTGTAGAGCACGTCGGCGATCTGGGCTTCGGCGGCGTCGTTGACGAAGTCGGCAGCGGTGGGCCCGTCCTGCGACATGGTCATGTCCAGGGGGCCGTCGAGCGAGAAGGCGAAACCGCGTTCGGCCTGGTCGAGTTGCATCGAGGAGACGCCGATGTCCATGACCACGCCATCGACCTGGGCGACCCCGGCTTCGCCGAGCGCGGCGACCATTTCGGAGAAGCGGCGTGGGTGGAGGACCAGGCGCGGCGGATTTTCGAGCGTTTCGGGCCAGGCGCGGCCGGCCGCCACCGCGTCGGGATCGCGGTCGAAGGCGTGCACCGTCGCCCCGGCGTCGAGCAGGCGGCGGGTGTAGCCGCCCGCCCCGAAGGTCGCATCGACGATCACCGCGCCGGGGGCGGGGCGGAGCGCGGCGAGCACTTCGTCGAGCAGGACGGGAACATGGGCGGCGGCGACTGTCATTTGCGCCCCCTCGCTTCCGCATCGAAGCTGGCGCAGGCGGCCTTCGCGGCATCCCAGGTATCGCCCATCTTGGCGAGCTCGGCCGGGTTCCAGAGCGAGAAGAAGTTGCCGTGGGCGTGGAAGTAGATGCAGTCGTCGATCTTGGCGAGGCCGAGCACGTGGTCGGTGACGACGAAGCGCCCGCTGTCGTCGAAGCCGACTTCGGTGAAGGCATAGAGCTGCTGGGCGCGGTCGTCGCGATCGAAGTCCTTGCCGAGCTGCGCCGCCAACGCCTCCTCGCGGTCGAGCTGGGCGGGAAATTCCAGGTCCTTGCGCGACAGGCCGAAGCCCACCAGGCAATTCCAGCGCGGGTGCTTGTCGAGGCAGAGGATGCGGTTGTTGTAGCTCGATTCGCGGACGGTCTTGCGGAACTGGGCAGGCAGCACGAAGCGGCCCTTTTCGCCGCGAAGCGAAAAGCCCTTGCCGCTGTAACTGATTGGTTGCCTCGCCTCCACGCGCCCCGACCCTGCCCGCTGGGAAAATCCCCGTCCCCGGCAACGAGCTCCCCCGCCCGGCTCGCGCACCCCCGCGGCCAGATCACCCGTCGCGGGTGCGGCATGGAAAATCGTTTCCGATGAGAAGTTTCATTAACCCTGTTGCCGCGGTGATGGAAGGGGGAATCGCGGGAAATTACGGGTTAGAACGGTAAATAACTGATTTACTTGTACTTGAAATTGTTAAAATTCATATTTTCTTGTTTTGTTCTTAATTGAAAACAAAGGGTTTTAGCGGGCTGCCCACGCCCTGGGGCAGCCTGTCCCGCGATTTCCCGCACGACTCCGAGGCGCGGAGCAGTTCCCCGCCAAGGCAGGGCCCACCAGATCGCCAGCGAGCGGGTCATTTGGGCTGGGAGACGCTCTTGGCTGCGGTGCCCGAGGGGGCAGGCGCGGGCACGACGCCGATGTCGGCCAGGGGATCGCTGCCGGTCGTCGCCGCGGCCGCCGCTTCGCTGTGCGGCGCGGCGCCGGTATCGCCCAGCCGCGCGCGATCCATGATGATATTGGCGAGGCCGACGATCAGCAACATGGCGGCCAGGCCGAACAGGCCGATCTGCAGGCGATGGATCGCCTGCGCGCGCAGTTCCCGCGCGGTGGCGGGAACATAGTGCTGTGGCGCAGCGACCGATTGCACCATCCGCTGGTCTTGAATTGCCGGCATCCCGTGCATTCTAGCCGATCGACCGAGCCCGATCAAGCCAGCCAGGGGAAGACCGGCAAGCCCTTGGCCCTCAGCCACTCGGCATTGAACAGCGACGAGAGGTAGCGGAAGCCGCTATCGCAGAGGATCGTCGCGACCCGCGCACCCTGCTTTCCGCTCGCGACGAGTTGCTTGCCCAGCGCGACCGCGCCGGCGACATTGATCCCGCTCGACAGGCCTAGGCACAGCCCTTCCTCCTGCAGCAGCCGGGCGACCCATTCGAGGCCTTCCTCGTCCGAGATGCGAAACTGCGTGTCGATCGGCGCTCCGTCGAGGTTCGCGGTGATCCGGCCCTGGCCGATCCCCTCGGCCACCGAATTGCCCTCGGCCTTGAGTTCGCCGTGGGCGTAGTAGTTGTAGAGGCTCGCACCGTAAGGGTCGGTCAGCGCGATGACCACGTCCTCGTCGAATTCCTTGAGGCCCATGCCGACCCCCGCGATCGTCCCGCCGGTCCCCGCCGAACAGGTGAAGCCGTCGATCCGGCCGTCTAGCTGCGCCCAGATCTCGGGCGCGGTGCTCTCGATATGGGCCTTGCGATTGGCGGTGTTGTCGAACTGGTTCGCCCAGATCGCGCCCTCGGTCTCTTCGGCTAGGCGGCGCGAGGTGTGGACGAAATGCCCGGGGTTGGAGAACGGCGCGGCCGGGACCAACACCAGTTCGGCGCCGAGCGCGCGCAGCGTGTCCATCTTCTCGCGCGATTGCGTTTCGGGCATGACGATCACGGTCTTGTAGCCCAGCGCATTGGCGACCAGCGCCAGCCCGATCCCGGTATTGCCCGCCGTACCCTCGACGATCGTCCCGCCGGGCTGGAGCAGCCCCTTCGCCTCGGCATCGCGGACGATCCACAAGGCCGCCCGGTCCTTCACCGAGGCGCCGGGGTTGGCGAACTCGCACTTGCCCCAGATCTCGCAGCCGGCGGCCTCGCTCGGCCCCTTCAGGAGGACGAGCGGCGTATTGCCGATGAGGTCGAGAGTCGATGTGCGCGCGGCGGGTGCAGTCATGGCAGCGGAAGTAGAGCCAGGCAGCCCCGCCCGCAAGAACCTGTCCACCCACAAATCGTCATGCCGAACGCGTTCGGCATGACGGCACGTCGGCGGCGAGCCTGCCTCAGTCTTCCTGAGCGATCGTGACCTTCATGCCCTCGAAGGCCGCATTGACGGGGATTTGGCACGACAGGCGCGAATATTCGTTCCGGTGGTCCGAACTGTCGAGCAGGTCGTCCTCGTCCTCCGACATCTTCGGCAGCTTGTCGACATAGGCCGGGTCGATGTGGACATGGCAGGTCGCGCAGGAGCAGCAGCCGCCGCACAGCGCCAGCAGCTCGTCGAAGCCGCTGTCGCGGATCACTTCCATCAGGGTGCGGCCTTCGGGCGCTTCGATGGCTTTTTCGGTGCCCGACTGGTCGATGACGGTGATCTGCGGCATTGATGCATTCTCCGGGAAAGGCAGCGCTCTATCCACGCTTTGGCGCGGCTGCTAATCGCTGCGCTGCGGATATGCAACATTGGTTTGATTGATGGGGACCATAGGCCGTGGGACTGAGTGCGGAAACGATACGATGCTCACTGGATCATATTTCCGCAAGAGAGCCGGCCATCGCCAGGGCGCTCGAGCGGACCGGCTATCCCGAGCCGCGGATTCGGCCACGCGGCTATCAGACGCTTCTGCGCACGATCGTCGGCCAGCAGGTCAGCGTCGCCGCGGCGGCATCGGTGTGGAACAAGCTGGAAGCCCTGCTGGGCGAGGCGGTGCCGCCCGAACTGCTGCTGGAGGCGGATTTCGATTCGCTCCGCGGCTGCGGGCTGTCCCGCCAGAAGCAGGGCTACGCGCGCTCGCTGGCCGAACTGGTGACGAGCAGCCAACTCGATCTCGACGCCTTGCCCCGGGATGACGAGGCGGCGATCGCCCAGCTCACGCTGATCAAGGGCATCGGCCGCTGGTCGGCGGAGATCTACCTGCTCTTCGCCGAAGGCCGCCCGGACATCCTCGCCGCCGGGGACCTCGCCGTCCAGGCCGGGCTGCACAAGCTGTTCGGCCTGCCCGAGCGCCCCAGCGAGAAGGAGGTTCGCGCCATGGCCGAGAAATGGCGACCGCATCGCGGGGCCGTTACCTTGCTCACCTGGCATTGCTACAACAATCCGGCTCTGTAACACTCGGCGGCGGAGGAGTGCCGCGGTGTCAAAGACCATCTTCATCACCGGCGCAGGCTCGGGCATCGGCCGGGCGGTGGCGCAGCTCTTCGCCGCCAGGGGCTGGTTCGCGGGGCTGGCGGACATCAACGCCGCGGGCCTGGCCGAGACCGCCGCCCTGCTCCCCGGCGGCCGGGCTTCGCGGCACGTCCTCGACGTCCGCGACCGCGGCGCCTGGGACCTGGCGCTCGATGAGTTCGCCTCCGCCGCAGGCCGGATCGACGTGATGTTCAACAATGCCGGCGTCGCCCACGGCGGGCCGTTGGCGGGCAACAGCCAGGCCGAGATCGACCAGTTGATCGACGTGAACTTTCGCGGGGTCGTCTACGGCGCCCAGGCGGCCTATCCGTTCCTCAAGGCGGCGGCCCCCGACAGTTGCCTGCTCAACACCTGCAGCGCGGCGGGGATCTACGGCAGCGGCGGGCTTGCCGTCTACGCGGCGACCAAGGGAGCGGTGCGCGGGCTGACCGAGGCGCTGGACGGCGAATGGCACGCCGACGGGATCAAGGTCCGCTCGCTGATGCCGAGCTTCATCGACACGCCCCTGCTCCACGGCCCGGCCCGCACGGGCAGCAATGCCTCCAAGCGCGACGTCGTGGTCGCTGCGGGGCTGGAGTTCACCCCGGTCGAACAGGTTGCCCAGGCCGCATGGGACGCGGTCCACGGCAACCGCCTGCACACCCCGGTCGGCAAGACCGCAAGAAAGATGAGCATCGCGGCCCGCTGGGCGCCCGGCTTCCTGCGCGAACGCGCGCGGAGCCTGGTGTCGGGCCCCACACAGGAGAAGGATTGATGACCAAGAAGAAGATCATCGGCGCGGCGCTGGCTGCCGGGGCCGCGACCATGGCGCCGGCTCACGCCGCTGACGGCCCGGCAGGCGCCTCGGCCGTCCCCGGCTGGAACGAACTGATCGCCAAGCTCTCCGACCTGCCCGACCGCCTGCTCGCCCGGCTTCCCGAGCCGCTGCGCAACGACCCCCAGGTTCGCCAGGAAGCCGCCCGCGTCGCGCTCGAGGCGCTCGGCGCGCAGGCGCTCTCGACCGTGGGCGCCGACGGCGACCATCCGCAGTTCCTGCCCGTGATCGGCCAGGTTTGGAACACCGGCCAGCCCAATGCCGATACGGTCTACCGCGCCGCCAAGCTGACCCCGGGCGGGACCTACCGCCTGCGCGGCCGCGCCGGCTCGATGCGCATGGCGGTCATCGCCGAGAGCGGGCCCCGCCCGCCGCAGCCGCCGGGCCAGACCATGCCGGTGGTCGGCCCGCCGCGCCCGGTGCACGACCTCAACACACTGAAGGTCGATGCCCAGGGCAATTTCGACGTGGTGCTCAGCCCGACCAGGCCCGCCGGGTGGAAGGGCGACTGGTGGGAATCGGTGCCGTCGACCAACAACCTGCTGATGCGCTTCGTCGGCTCGAACTGGGGCGTGGAGCGCGAGCCCACGGTCTCGATCGAACGGCTCGACGTGCCCCCGCAGCGCCCTCGCCCCAGCGCCGCCGTGCTGGAAGCGAACCTGCGCGCCCTGCCCCAGGCGGTCGAGTTCTCGACCCTGATGTTCGGCGACCACGTCGATGCGCTGCGCCGCGATGGCTTCGTCAACAAGCTCAAGATCTTCGACCTCAGCCAGAGCGGCGGCCTCAAGGGCCAGTTCTACTACGAGGGCGTCTACGACCTCGCCGACGACGAGGCCCTGATCGTCGAGGCCAAGGCCCCGACGCAGTGCCTCTACCGCTCGCTGATCCTGACCAACGAGCTTTACGAGACCACCGACTGGTACAACAACCATTCCAGCCTCAACGATGCCCAGGCCCCGGTCGACAAGGACGGCATGCTGCGGATCGTGGTCTCGGCCAAGGATCCCGGGGTGCCCAACTGGCTCGACACCGCGGGCTATCCGCAAGGCATCGTCCAGGGCCGCTGGACCGAATGCAACGCCCAGCCGATCCCCGAAGTGAAGAAGGTCAAGCTGGCGGACGTCCGCAAGAACCTGCCGCCCGAGACCGGCACGGTCACGCCGCAGCAGCGCGAGCAGATCATCCGCGAGCGCCGGGCGCAACTGCTCCAGCGGGCGATGTGGTAGTCAGAGCATGGCGTCGATCGCCCTGGCCATGGCGATGTCGCGCCGGCTCAGCCCGCCGGCGTCGTGCGTGGTCAGGGTGATCGCCACCCGGTTATAGACGTTCGACCATTCGGGATGATGATCCGCCTGCTCGGCCAGCAGCGCCACGCGGGTCATGAAGCCGAAGGCCGCGGAGAAATCCTCGAACCGGAACGCGCGCTCGATCGCCAGGCCATCGGCGCGCAGGGCCCAGTCGGAAAGCTCGGCCAGCGCGGCGTCTCGTTCTGCGGCGGTCAATTTCTGAATTGCCATTCTGCAATCCCCATCCGTCCTGAGCTTGTCGAAGGACCGTCCTTCTTCTGCACCGCCGGCCCAGGAAAAGTACAGTCCTTCGACAAGCTCAGGACGGGCGGGTTTGGGTTCTTGGAACTTTTGCGGCGATCCCCTATCGCGCCCCGTGATGCAAGCTGGCGGCCTTTCTGCGTGGGAACTCTTTTGCCGCCGAGGCGACAGGCTGCTGTTCGGTTCGCTTGATCTACATTTGGAAGCCGGCGATGCGCTGCACCTCGTCGGGCCGAACGGTGTCGGCAAGACCTCGCTGATCAGGATTCTGGCTGGACTGCTGCCCCCCTCGCCGACCGGCCTGCCCACAGACTGCGCCAAGGCCGGCTCGGTTTCGTGGCAAGGCCCCGTCGGCCTGATGAACGAAAAGCCGGCGCTCGATGAACAGTGGCCGCTCGGCAAGGCGCTGGCTTTCTGGCGATCGGTCGACGGCGGTCGCGAGACCGACCTCGATCGCTTGGGGCTCGGCAATCTTCTCGATGTCCCCGTGCGATATCTGTCCACGGGTCAACGCAAGCGCGCGGCAATGGCACGCCTGCTCAATCAGGGAGCAGCGAACTGGCTATTGGACGAACCGCTCAACGGCCTTGATAGCGAAGGAGTCGAACTCGTCGAAGAACTGATCGCCGATCACCGTGGGGCGGGCGGAACAGTCGTCGCGGCATCGCATCAACCTATCGCAATGCCCCGGGCGCAAGTGATCGACCTGCGAGATCATCCGTGGTGAACCAGCTCTTCCTCCTGCTGCGCCGCGATCTCGCGCAGATGCTCCCCGGCGGACGCCGCGGCGGGACCCTGCTGCCGCTGCTGTTCTTCCTGGCCGTGGCCATGCTGTTCCCCTTCGCGGTCGGACCCGACGGCCCGCTGCTCCAGCGCACCGGCGGCGGGGTGATCTGGGTCGCGGCGCTGCTCGCGGCGATCCTGCCGCTCGACCGACTGATCGAGCCCGACCTCGAACTGGGGACCTTCGATCAGTTGGCCCTGCGCGGGCTTTCCGAGGAGGCGGTCGTCGCCGTGCGCATCCTCGCCCACTGGCTGAGCTTCGGGCCGCCGCTGATGCTGGCGGCGCTGCCCGCCGCCGCGCTGCTGGGGCTGGATGCCGAAAGGCTGCGGCTCGTGGAACTCGGCTTGCTTGCCGGCACCCCCGGCCTCGCGGCGCTCGGCGTGACCGTGGCGGCGCTGACCGCAGGACTGCGCGGCGGCGTGGCGCTCGCCGGATTGCTGGTGATCCCGCTTGCCGTGCCCCTGCTGATCTTCGGCGCGGGCAGCCTGGCGACCGGCGGCGAGAGCGGGATCGCGCTGACCGGCGCGGTCAGCCTGGGGCTGGCGGCGCTGGCGCCCTTCGCCGCGGGCGCAGCGGTGCGGGGCGCACGGGGCTAGTTCGTGCCCGGCCTCAATAGGGCGGCTTGTGCAGCCCCTGCGGACTGAGCGTGAAGATCTCGCACCCGTCTTGCGTGATCCCGATCGAATGCTCGAACTGCGCCGAGAGCGAACGGTCGCGGGTCACCGCGGTCCAGCCGTCGTCGAGCAGCTTCACCGGCGGCTTGCCGAGGTTGATCATCGGCTCGATCGTGAAGAACATGCCGGGCTTCAGCTCGGGCCCCGTGCCCGCGCGCGCCGCGTGGATCACTTCGGGGGCATCGTGGAACAGCCGGCCGAGGCCGTGGCCGCAGAACTCGCGCACCACGCCATAGCGGTTGCCCTCGGCATGGCGCTGGATCGCCGCGCCGATGTCGCCCAGGCGGTTGCCCGGCCGGGCCTGCTCGATCCCCAGCATCAGGCATTCGTGAGTCACGTCGACCAGCCGGCGCGCCTTCAGCGGCACGTCGCCGACCAGGTACATCCGGCTCGAATCCCCGTGCCAGCCGTCGAGCAGCGGGGTCACGTCGATATTGACGATGTCGCCGTCCTTGAGCGTCTTCTGGTCCGAGGGAATGCCGTGGCAGACCACGTGATTGATCGAAATGCAGCACGAATGGGCATAGCCGCGGTAGCCCAGCGTCGCGGGCACCGCCCCGCCGTCGAGCGTCATCCGGCGAACCGCGTCGTCGATCGCGGCGGTGGTCACGCCGGGCTGGACCATCGGCGCCAGCGCATCGAGGATCTCGGCAGCGAGCCGCCCGGCGCGGCGCATGCCCTCGAAGGCGCCCTCGCCATGCAGCTTGATCGTGCCGTCGCGCAGGCCGGTCTCGTTATCGGCGACTGTCTGGTACTGAGTCATTCCGGCCCTGTAGCGCCGCCGGCGCCGAATTGCGAGCGATCACCGCTCTACCGCGAAGAAACGGCGATATTCCGGCTTCACCGCGGCGAGGATCGCGGGGGTGACCGGCAGCGTCACCTCGAAGTCGCCCTCGGCATAGGGGCCGGCCTCGTAAGGCCCGACGAGGATGCCGATCCGGTCGAACGCCTGGCGGTTCGACGACCCCAGGATCACCGCGCTGTCGGTGGGGTCGATGCAATCGGTGAACGGCCCGCCCGGCTCCAGCGGCCCGCCGCGGCGCTTGACCCGCTCGCGGTCGATCCGGGCGCAGAAATCGCGGCGGATCACCTTGGCCAGCGCGGCCTTGGACTGGAACAGGTCCACCGCCTGGCGGCGGACGTTCGCCTGCTTGTCCCACAGCAGCGCGGCGTAGCCGTGGTTGGGATGGGCGCCGCCACTGAAGCTGTACACTTCCTCCGAGAGGCTGAGCCAGTCCGGCAGTTCGGTCACCACCGACCAAGTCCCGCCGCGCGAATGGGCGTTGAAGTCATAGCCATTGGCCTTGGCATCGTCGCGTCCCTCCTTCGCTTCGGCGGCAAGCTCGGCGCGCTGCTTGACGAGGTCCGCTTCCAGTTCCTTGGCGAGGCCGGGGATCGCCGCCGCCGCGGCGGGATAGGCGTAGTTGAAAGCGTAGAGCTCGTTCTCCTCCTCGACCTTGCGCGCGACGGCCGGCGGAGCGGCCGGGGCCGCAGGTGCCGCGCTCGCGGCCGAGCTTGCCGAGGCGCTCGGCTCGGGCGCCGGGGCTGCCTGCTTGCAGGCCGCCAGGACCAGCACCGAGGCCAGCACCGGAGCAAGTGCCGGAAGGATCGAAGGGCGCATCACGATTTCCTCTCGCTTCGCCGGCCGCGCTACGGCAAGCTCCAAAGGACAATGACCGACAAGCCGAAAATGTCCAACCGCGACAGCCTCATTCAACCCGATCGCGGCCAGGCCGCCATCCCCCTCCACCTCGTCGACAAGCAGAGCCTGGCCGAATGGCTCAAGGGGCTGTCGGGCCCGCAGCGCGCCGCCGTGGCGGCGCAGCGGTTCGACGGCGGCGGGTTCGACCACGCGATCGTCCCCGACGACGCCAAGGATTCCCGCGGCTGGTTCGCGGTCGGCGGAGTGGCCGATCGCGCCGCGCTGTCGAGCTGGTGCCTCGCCAAGCTCGCCGAGGCCCTGCCCGCCGGCACCTACCGGCTCGCGGCGGGAGAGCCGGTAGGTGCCGCCTTCGGCTGGGTCACCGCGCAGTACCGCTTCGACCGCTACCGCAAGGACGCCGACAAGGAAGGCCCGCGCGTGCTCCTGACCACGGCGGCCAGGGCGATCGAGCCGGTCCTCGCCGAGGCCGAGGCGGTCATGAAGGTCCGCGACCTGGTCAATACCCCGGCCGAGGACATGGGGCCAGCGGACCTGGAGGCGGCGGCCGAGGCGCTGGCGAAGGCCCACGCCGGCCGGCATGGGGCCGAACTGCGCGTCACCCGCGGCGACGCGCTTGAGCGGGAGTTTCCCATGGTCCACGCGGTCGGCCGGGCCGCGGCGCGCGACAAGGCCCCGCGGATGATCGAGCTGGAATGGGGCGATCCCGCGCATCCGCGCGTGGCCATCGTCGGCAAGGGCGTGTGCTTCGACAGCGGCGGGCTCGACCTCAAGCCGAGCGCGGGCATGCTGCTGATGAAGAAGGACATGGGCGGCGCCGCCCATGCCCTGGCGCTCGCCGGCCTGATCATGGGCGCGGGCCTCAGGCTGCGGCTGCACCTGCTGGTGCCGGCGGTCGAGAACGCCGTCTCGGGCAATGCCTTCCGCCCCGGCGACGTGCTGCGCTCGCGCGCCGGGATCAGCGTGGAGATCGGCAATACCGATGCCGAGGGCCGCCTGATCCTGGGCGACGCCCTGACCCGGGCGAGCGAGGGAGCACCCGCGCTGATGATCGATTTCGCCACCCTCACCGGCGCCGCGCGCGCGGCCCTGGGCCCCGACCTCCCCGCGCTGATGGCGCGCCGCGACGCGACCGCCGCGGCGCTGCTCGAGGCGGGCCTGGCGAGCGACGATCCGTGCTGGCGCCTGCCGCTGCACGATCCCTACCGGGACTACCTCAAGTCCGACGTGGCCGACATCAACAACAGCCACACCAACGGCTATGCCGGGGCCAGCGTCGCCGGGCTGTTCCTCGACCGCTTCGTCGGCGAAGGCATCGACTGGGCGCACTTCGATACCTTCGCCTGGCGCCCGGTGGCGAAGCCGGGCCGGCCCAAGGGCGGCGAGGCCCTGGGCCTGCGCGCGGCCTGGCGGATGTTGCAGGAACGCTACGGACGCGCCGCGCCGGAATAGAGGCTTTCCGCCCGCCCACACCCTGCCGCCGCGCCTTCCCCGCATCACATCCATTCCGGATGTGATGCAGTTTGGACACACATCCGCTTCATTCCTCTTGCGGCCTCTCCCAACCCGTTGACGCCATGCGCCGCTGATCCGAAAGAGGCTGCGGGTGAGAGGAACCTTAAGGCGATCCGGAAAATCATTAGCATTAGTGCGCACTCTGTAATCGCAGGGCAATTGCGTACGCCGGATAGCCTCAAACGAAATTCAAATGTGAGGAAACCCATCATGAAGAAGTTCACTGCAGTTGCCCTGGCAACCGCCAGCCTGCTGCCGTTGGCCGCGCCGGCCTATGCGCAGGACACGGCCTCCGAAGGCTATTCGAACGGCGAAGAGATCGTCGTCCAGGCCCGCCGCCGCGATGAATCCGTCCAGGACGTGCCGCTGTCGGTCCAGGCCGTCACCGGCGCCGAGCTCCAGAAGCTCGAGATCCGTCAGTTCGAGGATGTGACCAAGGTCGTGCCCGGCCTGTCGCTGAGCAAGGACGGCTCGACCGCCAGCGCATCGCTCCGTGGCATCAACTTCGATGCGCGCGCCAGCGGGGCTTCCACCACGATCGAGTTCTATCGCAACGATTCGATCATCACCGCGGGCGCGCTGTTCCAGGCCGTTTACGACATCGGCCAGGTCGAAGTGCTCCGCGGGCCTCAGGGCACCCTGCGCGGCCGCGCATCGCCGTCGGGCTCGATCAGCGTCACCACGCGCAAGCCGGACTTGAGCGAGGCCGGCGGCTATGTGAGCGGCACTCTCGCCGAGCGCGGCAAGTGGAACTTCAATGGGGCCGTCAACGTGCCGGTGATCGCCGACAAGGTCGGCATCCGCGTCGCGGGCTACATGGGCAGCAATCGCGGCAACAACGTCTACGGCCTCAACGTGGTGACCGGCGCGGTCGACAAGGACGTGTACGACCGCAACCGCGCCGTCCGCGTGAGCGTGCGCGTCGATCCGTTCGACGGCGACCTGACGGGCGACTTCAGCTTTGAAACGCTCAACCACACCGCGCGCCGCTACAATCAGGTGCAGTCGTACAACGAGTTCCTGGGATCGTCCGCCACCGCCACGACCTCGCCGCGGTTCGTCAGCGTCTCCGATCGCCTGGGCGTCGGCGCCACGGCCAACACCGACGATCAGAACATCAAGATGTACAACTGGCAGGTCACCGGCCGCCAGTGGGGGCAGCGCCTGACCTACGTCGGCTCGCGCACGGTCGTCCAGCAGCAGTTCTTCGTTTATTCCGATGGCGCCGGCCTTTTCGCCACGCCGTACTCGGTCACTGCGCCGGCATCTGCTCCGACCAATATGTTCGGTCAGCTTACCAACGGCAACGTGACCCAGACCAGCCACGAGCTTCGGCTGCAGAATGATGAGCGCGTGGCCGGCCTGTTCGACTACGTGATCGGCGCGTTCCGCACGACCGCCTCCAGCCCGACCATCCTGGCCACTCCGACTACGACTTCCTCCCCCTTCAGCGTGACCCCCGTTTCCAGCGGCCTGGTGACTTCTGCAGGGACCTTCACCGCCTACACCCTCAACTCATACGCCTATTCGGCTCGGCTGCGGTTCCGCGACGATCAGGAATCGTCGCTGTTCGGCAACCTGACCGTGCATCTGGGCGAAAACACCGAACTTTCGGGCGGCCTGCGGCACATCTGGTTCAAGGCCGACTCGGGCCTGACTATCGGCAGTTTCGCAACCCCGATGTCGAGTTGGTACAATTACGCCGCAGTCCGCCGCTGCTACGGCAATCCGACGGTCACCGGCTGCCTGCCGACCAAGGAAGCGACCATCTACGCCGCCTCGCTGAAGCACAAGTTCAGCGACGATCTGATGGCCTACTTCTCGTTCGGCACGTCGTGGCGCCCGGGCAACTCGCTGATCGGCTTCCAAGGTACGGCGGGCACGTTCCTCAGCCAGTTCCTGAATATGCCCGATGAGACTTCGAAGTCGTTCGAGATCGGTTTCAAGAGCTCCTGGCTCGACCGGCGCCTGCGCTTCAACGTTGCCGCCTTCTACCAGAAGTTCAACAACTATGCCCTCTATGTAACGACGCCCATTTACACGGTTAGCTCCGACGGCTCGACGCTGAACTCGGCCTTCAGCTTCGCCGCGGCGGTGCCCGCCACCGTCAAGGGCTTCGAGGCAGAGCTCTCGTTCGCCGTGTCGCCCAACTTCTCGATCGGTGCGACGGTGGCTTTCGCGGACAGCAAGGGCTCGGGGTCGCTTCCCTGCGACGGAGGCAAGACCACGGCGGCCGATATCGTCGCGCTGATCGGCGCTGCGAACGTCGCCAATCAGGTCGCCACTTGCGCCTTCAACGGGCCGGTGTCGTCCGCCGCGCGCTGGTCGGGCACGGTCCAGGCCGAATACAGCCATCCGCTCGGCAACTTGGGCGAAGGCTTCCTGCGCGGGTTCGTCAACTGGAAGGGCGACGCCCCGGGCGACTACGTCAACCCGAACGACCAGGTTTCGGCCTATGCCCTGGCGGATCTCTACGCCGGCGTGCGCAGCTCCAACAATGCTTGGGAAGCGTCGCTGTTCGTGAAGAACCTGTTCAACACCAAGCGGGTGCTGAGCCGGGGCTCGGCGCCGTCCGCTACGGCAGACACGTACTCGACAACCGCTACCTACAACTACATCGGCATCAGCACCACCGATCCCCGCGAAGTCGGCGTGGCGCTGCGCTTCTCCTTCGGTTCGCGCTGATCTTCGATCACGCGGAGCGGAAGCTCTGAAACTTGGCCGGGCGACTCCGTTCGCCCGGCCATTTTCTTTGCCCGGAAGACCGCAGGCCGCCCGCCAACTTGCCTCGACCGCCCGTGGGGGCTAAGCGCCCGCATCGCTCACGATAGAGACCGCGTAATTGTCCGATAGCACCCATCTCGACGGCAGGACCTTCGCCCTGCCCGGACCGATGAAGATCACCGATCCGGCGCGTACTCCGGTGCGCGGCGACCTGGCGCATGTCGCCCTCGCCGGGCGCTATTTCGTGCCGCACTATGCGGTGCCCCTGCCCCGGCGGATCGTCGCGGGCGGCGCCGCGCTGCGGACCAGCGCGTGCGGCGATGCCGATATCCTGGCGGAGCTCCCGGCCGGGACCGCCTTCGACGTGCTGGACATTGCCGGCGCCACCGCCTGGGGGCAGTGCGGCGAGGGCGGCCTGGTCGGCTACCTCCCGCTGGCCCGGCTGGAGGAAACGGCATGAGCACGAGCCTATTCGTCGATGGCGCCGCGGGCACCACCGGGCTGGAGATCCTCGAACGGCTCGCCGGCCGCAGCGAGTTCGAGCTGCTGATCCTCGACGACGACCAGCGCAAGTCCGCCGCGGCGCGGCGCGAGGCCTATCACAGCACCGACTTCGCGATCCTGTGCCTGCCCGACGAGGCCGCGCGCGAAGCCGTGGCCCTGGCCGAAGGTGCCAGGGTCCGGATCATCGACGCCTCGAGCGCGCACCGCGTCGCCCCGGGCTGGGTCTTCGGCTTTCCCGAAGTCACGGGGCGCGCCAAGGTCGCCGCGGCGGCGCGGGTCAGCAATCCGGGGTGCTATCCCACCGGCTTCATCGCCCTGCTCGCCCCGCTGATCCGGCTCGGCCTGCTGCCGTCCGACTGGCCCTATGTCTGCCATGCGGTGTCGGGCTATTCCGGCGGCGGCAAGGCGCTGATCGCCCGGTTCGAGGACGATGCCGACATCGCCTATCGCGACTACGGCCTGTCGCTGGGCCACAAGCACGTGCCCGAGATGCAGGTGCAATGCGGGCTGGCCCACCCCCCCGTGTTCGCGCCCGCGGTGATCCCGGCGCATCGCGGCATGGTGGTCGAGGTGCCGCTCCACCTCGGCCTGATGACCCGCGCCGCGCCGACCGACGGGCTGCGCGACGCCCTGGCCGACTTCTACGCGGGCAGCGCGGTGGTCAGGGTTCGCGAGGAAGCGCCCGACGAGCTGCTGCTGCGGCGTTCGGCGGCGCCCTCCGACCGGCTCGACCTCTACGTCTTCGGCGCGCGCGACGGCAGCCAGGCGCGGCTGGTCGCGGTGCTCGACAACCTCGGCAAGGGGGCCAGCGGCGCGGCGGTGCAGAACCTCAACCTGATGGCGGGCCTGCCCGAGACGGCCGGTCTGGAGCTGTAGTGCCCAAATAACGGGCACCGCTGGCTAATTTTTGAGCAACATTTCTGCGTTGCGCCGCACAAATCTAACGCGCATGCAGCA
Source organism: Novosphingobium sp. (assembly GCA_047605105.1). Lineage (GTDB taxonomy): Bacteria > Pseudomonadota > Alphaproteobacteria > Sphingomonadales > Sphingomonadaceae > Novosphingobium. The sequence goes on from JASGGH010000047.1 coordinate 20,755, forward strand.
TCGTCCGATAGAATCGTGCGATTCTGCTCTTTTCCGCGAAAGCCCGTTGGCTTAGGGCGGCAAGGTGCCTCTGGCACGATTCTTGGATGATATTGGGCGAGGCTTTTGGACACCCCGGCCCGCTTGGCGTTCCGGGATAGCCGGCCTGCCGGGGCGGGCGGCAAGGAAGGGATCAATCTGGCGTGAAGAAGATCGAGGCGATCATCAAGCCGTTCAAACTGGACGAAGTGAAGGAGGCCCTTCACGAAGTCGGCGTTTCCGGCATCACCGTGACCGAGGCCAAGGGCTTCGGCCGGCAAAAGGGCCACACCGAGCTCTATCGCGGCGCGGAATACGTCGTCGATTTCCTGCCGAAGGTTAAGCTCGAGGTCGTCGTGTCGGACGACCTGGCCGAGCGCGTGGTCGAGGCGATCGCCGCCGCGGCCCAGACCGGCCGGATCGGCGACGGCAAGATCTTCGTGATCCCGGTCGAGACCGCGCTGCGCATCCGCACCGGGGAACGCAACGACGACGCAATCTGACGCCCGTGAGGGCGTGAGCCCGGCCCGGGGGCGATTTTGGGCCGGAAGCATACTTCAATCATGGTTTTGTCTACCCCGGATCAGATCGGGGCGACGGGAAAAGAAGGACCAGACATGAGCAAAGCGAGTGACCTCCTCAAGCGCGTCAAGGATGAAGAGATCGAGTGGATCGATCTGCGCTTCACCGATCCCAAGGGCAAGTGGCAGCACCTGACCATGGTCGCGTCGCTGATCGGGGAGGATGAGCTGGAAGACGGCCTGATGTTCGACGGCTCGTCGATCGAGGGCTGGAAGGCCATCAACGAGTCGGACATGATCCTCAAGCCCGACCTCGACGCCGTCTATGTCGATCCGTTCAGCGCGACCCCGATGCTGATCGTGTGCTGCGACATCGTCGAGCCTTCGACCGGCGAGCTCTATGCCCGCGACCCGCGCTCGACCGCCAAGCGCGCCGAAGCCTTCGTCAAGTCCAGCGGCGTGGGCGATACCGTCTACGTCGGTCCGGAAGCCGAGTTCTTCGTCTTCGACGACGTCCGCTTCTACGACGGCTACGACGGCAACGGCTTCAAGATCGACGACATCGAGCTGCCGACCAATTCCAACAAGGAATACGAAGGCGGCAACCTCGCCCACCGTCCCCGCGCCAAGGGCGGCTACTTCCCGGTCGCCCCGGTCGACAGCCTGGTCGATATCCGCGGCGAGATGGTCTCGACCATGATCGAGATGGGCCTGCCCTGCGACAAGCACCACCACGAAGTCGCCAGCGCCCAGCACGAGCTCGGCCTGACCTTCGGCAAGCTCGTCGAGACCGCCGACCGCATGCAGGTCTACAAGTACGTCGTGCACCAGGTCGCCCAGGCCTATGGCAAGACGGCCACGTTCATGCCGAAGCCGATCATGAAGGACAACGGCTCGGGCATGCACACCCACATCTCGATCTGGG
>JASGGH010000048.1:0-22012 GCA_047605105.1 Novosphingobium sp.
CAGGACAACCAGCGCCTCGCCGTGGCGCCGGAGGACACCGTCTGGCTCAGCGCCTCGGCGGGCACGGGCAAGACCCAGGTGCTGTCCTCGCGGGTGCTGCGCCTGCTGCTGCAGGAGCAGGTCGAGCCCTCGCAGATCCTCTGCCTGACCTTCACCAAGGCCGGCGCGACCGAGATGGCGGCGCGGATCAACGAGACCCTGGCGCGCTGGGTCCGCGCCGATCCCGTGCGCCTGGCCGAGGAGCTGCGGGCGATCGGCGCCGATTACTCGCCGCCGGTGCAGGAGCGCGCTCGGACCCTGTTCGCCGCGGTGCTCGATTGCCCGGGCGGGGGCCTCAGGATCGACACGATCCACGCCTTCGCGCAGTGGCTGCTCGCCGCTTTCCCGACCGAGGCGGGGCTGGTCCCCGGCACGCGGCCGATGGAGGACCGCGACCGCGACCTGCTGGCGCGGCAGGTGCTGGCCCAGACGCTGCTCGACGCGGAAGCACGCGGGGATGAGCGCCTGCTCGATTCGCTCGCGGCGCTGTCGCTGCGGATGGGGCCGGACGGTGTCGAGCGCTACCTGCTGCGCTGCGCCTCGGCCCACGAGCTGTGGCTGGGGACCGGCGCCTGGACTCCGCCGTTCCTGCCGCGGGTGAAGCAGCTTCTCGGCATTCCCGCCGATGCCGACGAGAGCCATCTCGCCGCGCTCTGCGACGACGCCGAGTTCGATGTCGCCGCGCTGCGCCGCTGCCGGGCCACGCTCGCTGCCTGGGACAGCGCGACGGGCCGCGACGGGACCGAGGCGATCGATGCCTGGCTGGCCCAGGACGCCGAGGTCCGGCTGCTCGCGCTCGACGATCTCCACCTCGGGCTGTTCACCAAGACGACCGGGGCGCCGAAGCAGCTCAACAACGTCCTGAAGCGCGATCCCGACTACGAGCAGCACGTCCTCCGAGTCGGCGAATGCATCGCCAAGGTGCGCGAGCTGCGCGCGCAGCTTGCCCTGGCGGCCTGGCTGACCCCGGCGCTGGAGCTGGGCCGGGCCTTCGCGCTCGCCTGGCACGAGGCCAAGCAGCGCGAGGGGCTGATCGACTTCGACGACCAGATCCGCCAGGCCGCCGCTTTGCTTGGCCGCGCCGAGCTGGGCGAGTGGATCCGCTACAAGCTCGACCGGCGCTTCGACCATGTCCTGGTCGACGAGGCGCAGGATACCAACGCGGCGCAGTGGCGGATCATCGAGGCGCTGACCGGCGACTTCTTCAGCGGGATCGGCGCGCGGGACGGCAAGCTGCGCACGCTGTTCGTGGTCGGCGACTACAAGCAGGCGATTTTCCGCTTCCAGGGCACCAGCCCGGAGAACTTCGAGGCGGCGCGGCGGCGGGTCGAGGCGCAATTGCGCGGGCTGAAGGAGGATGCCGAAAACCTCCGCCTGAGGGTTCCGATCCCGCGGCTGCAGGAGCTGGGGCTCGCCACTTCGTTCCGCACGGCGCAGCCGGTGCTCGATTTCGTCAACCGCGCGATCGCGCATATCGGCCATGCCGCCTTCGGGCTGGCCAAGCCGCCCGATCCGCACGTCGGCGAGCCGCGCCCCGGCTATGTCGCGCTGTGGCGCCCGGTCGGCCTGACCGGCGACGAGGAAGCCGAGGTCGAGGAAGCCGAAGAGGGCGGCGAGGGCTGGCTCTCGCGCCCCGACCGCAAGCTGGCCGACAATATCGCCAGGCAGATCCGCGGCTGGATCGACGAGGGCTTCCCCCTGGTCAAGGGCGGCGCGCGGCGGGCCGGGCCGGGCGACGTGATGATCCTGGTGCGCAAGCGCAAGGAGCTCGCCGGGCTGATCATCGCCCGGCTCCATGCCGCCGGGGTGCCGGTCGCCGGGGTGGACCGCCTGCGGCTCGGCGCGCCCTTGGCGGTGAAGGACCTCGTCGCCGCGCTGCGCTTCGCCGCCCAGCCGCTCGACGACCTCAACCTCGCGAGCCTGCTGGTCTCGCCGCTGATCGGCTGGAGCCAGGAGCAGCTCCTCGAACATGCCTACCGCGAGAAGGGCGCGCGGCTGTGGAACCATCTGCGCCAGAGCTTCCACCCCGAAGTCCTCGCCGCGCGCGAGCTGCTGGGCGACCTGCTGCGCCTGGCCGATTTCGAGCTGCCCCAGGCGCTGCTGCACTGGCTGCTGGTCGGCCCCTGGCAAGGCCGGCGCAAGCTGGTCGCGCGGCTCGGGCGCGAGGCGGGCGACCCGATCGACGAACTGCTCAACGCCGCGAGCGCCTATGCCGCCAGCTCCGTGGCCTCGCTCGCCGGCTTCCTCGCCTGGTTCGACGCGGGCGAGGGCGAGCTGAAGCGCGAGGCGGGCAAGGAGGGCGGCCTCGTCCGGGTCATGACCGTCCACGGCGCCAAGGGCCTCCAGGCGCCGATCGTGATCCTCGCCGACGCCGCGGGCGATCCGGCCGCCTCGCGCGGCGGCCCGCTCGACCTGCCCGAGCCCGAGCGCCAGCCCGGTGAGGACCCGCGCCGCGTGCCGCTCCCGGGCCTGCGCAAGGAGGAAAAGGGCGCCCGCGTCCTCGCCGCCGAGGCCCAGGCCGCCCAGGCCGAGGGCGAGGAGCACTGGCGCCTGCTCTACGTCGCCATGACCCGCGCCGAGGAGGCCCTGTTCATTGGCGGTTCGCTCGGCCTGCGCGAGAAGGTCCCGGCGCCCGAGTCCTGGTACGCCCGCCTGGCCGAGCTCTTCGCCGAGCAGGAGCCGCTCGCCGACGATCTGTGGGGCCACCGGTTCGAGCACGGCGCCCTGGCCCCCCTGCCGCCGCCGACTGGGCCGGTCGAGGTCGCGGTAGCCGGCAGCGAGGTCGCCGACTGGCTGCACACGCCTCCGGCCGCCGAACCCCGCCCGCCGCGCCCCCTGGCGCCCTCGTCGCTGGGCGAAGATTTCTCGCCCGATCCGCCACTTACGCCCGGCGCCGGCCTGGCTGCGGCGCGGCGTGGGACCCTGATTCACAAGCTGCTTGAGCGCCTGTCCGCCGTGCCGTCCGAAACCCGCCCGGCAGCAGCCCAACGCTGGCTGGCCCGCAATGCGGCAGAGCTCGATGCTCCCGCTCGGGAAGAGATCGGGGAGGCTGCGCTCGCGGTTCTGGCCGAACCCGCCTGGGCCGATCTGTTCTCGTCCGCGGCCCTCGCGGAAGTCCCTTTGGCCGCGGTCGTCGGCGGCCAGGTCGTAGCCGGCACCATCGACCGCCTGCTGATCGAGCCGGACCGCATCCGCCTCGTCGATTTCAAGACCGCCCGCCGCCCGCCGAAAAATCTCGATGAGATTCCATCACTTACCCTGCGTCAGCTAGCCGCCTACGCCGCAGCGCTGGAGGCTACCTATCCCGGCCGGCGGATCGAGGCGGCGGTGCTCTACACCCAGACCCCGCAGCTGATCGATCTGCCCGCCGACTGGATCGAACGTCACAAGCCGGCCCAAAAGCCACCATTGTTTCCAGCGCAGTAAAGCTTTTGCGACCCGCCGGTTGCGTGAAACGGCGCAGTGCCTAGATTGCCGGGCGAGAGAATTTAAGGAGATACTCCGATGCCGACCAAAGCCGTCACCGACGCCAGCTTCGCCGCCGATGTCCTCCAGTCCGACAAGCCCGTGCTGGTCGATTTCTGGGCCGAATGGTGCGGTCCGTGCAAGATGATCGGCCCGGCCCTGGAGGAGATCAGCGACGAGCTTTCCGACCAGCTCTCGATCGTCAAGATGGACATCATGGAGAACACCGGCGTGCCCGGCCAGATCGGTGTCCAGTCGATCCCGCTGATGGTGCTGTTCAAGGACGGCAAGCCGGTCGCCCAGAAGCTCGGCGCGGCGCCGAAGAGCCAGCTCAAGGGCTGGATCGAGAGCGTTCTCTAAAGCTTGGCCATCCGGGTGGCCAGGTCGTCCCACAGGGCCGGGCTCGCCGCGCCCAGCAGGCCCGGCAGCAGGTGCTCGTCCACGCGGTAGGGCCTGCCGTCCGGTCGTGCGGCCTTCCCGCCCGCTTCGTTGAGCAGCAGCACCCCCGCGGCGTGGTCCCAGGCCAGGGTCCGCTCGAAGATCGACACGTCGTTCACCCCCAGCGCCAATCGCGGCCACTGCTCGGCGGCGCAGCGCGGGATGTCGACGCAGGTATAATGCGGGGCGATTTCCGAGCGCAGGGCCTCGCGCTTGGCCGGATCGGCGAAAACCAGGGAAATCGCGGCGATGGGCGGGTTTTCGCCGCTGGTGCGGGCATGGATGCGCTCGCCATCGACGAAAGCGCCCTGGCCGCGGCCGGCATGACAGAACCGGCCGGTCAGCACATCGAGAATCCACCCGCCGATGGTCTCGCCCTTTTCCGCCAGCGAGACGATCACCCCGAACGGCGGCTTGCCCGCGGCGAAGTTGTTGGTCCCGTCGAGCGGATCGACGATCCAGCACAGGGCGTCGCCAAGGCGGTCTTGCAATGACGGATCGGCGAAATAGGCCTCCTCGCCGACCACCGCGGCTTCGGGCAGGATCTTCGCCAGGCCTTCGGTCAGGATTTCCTCGGCCTCGCCGTCGGCTACGGTCACCACGTCATCGACCGCCTTGTTGACGATCTGCTCGGCCGCCAGCTTCTGATAGCGCGGCAGGATCGCGCGCTCGGCGGCATCGCGCATCAGGGCTTCGACCGATTTGGTCAGGGCATCGGAGATCAAGAGCGATAATCCGCGTTGATCGAGATGTAGCCGTGGGTCAGGTCGCAGGTCCACACCGTGGCGCGGCCCTCGCCGAGGCCGAGGTCTACCGCGATGTCGATCTCCTGCCCCTCGAGATGGGCGGCGACCGGCGCCTCGTCGTAGTCGACCAGCGGCAGCCCGTCGCGCGCGGCCCAGACACCGCCGAAGCCGATCGACAGCTTGTCGCGGTCGGCGGGCTCGCCGGCCTTGCCGACGGCCATGACCACGCGGCCCCAATTCGCGTCCTCGCCGGCGATGGCGGTCTTGACCAGCGGCGAGTTGGCGACCGCCAGGCCGAGCTTGCGCGCGCTCTCGTCGCTGACTGCGCCGGTCACGGTGATCGCGATGAATTTCTGCGCTCCTTCGCCATCCTTGACCACGAGATGCGCCAACTGGCGGCAGACGTCATGCAGCGCCGCGGTAAAGGCATCCGCCCCGGGATCGTCGAACGAGGCCAGCGGCGCGTTGCCGGCCTGGCCGGTGGCGAAGGCCAGCACGGTATCGCTGGTCGAGGTGTCGCTGTCGACCGTAATGCAGTTGAAGCTGCGGTCGCTCGCCGCGGAAAGGCACTGCTGGAGGAAGGCAGGCTCGACCGCCGCGTCGGTGAACACGTAGCCCAGCATCGTCGCCATATCGGGTGCGATCATGCCGCTGCCCTTGATGATCGCGGAGAGCGTCACGGTGTTGCCGCCGACCACGGCCTGGGCGGTCGCGCCCTTGGGAAAGGTGTCGGTCGTGCCGATGGTCCGCGCGGCGTCCTCCCACGAGCACGGCGCGGCGGCCAGCGCCGCCTCGACCCCGGCGCGCGCCTTGTCCTTGGGCAGCGGCACGCCGATCACCCCGGTGGAGGACACGAACACTTCGCTCGGCGCGCAGCCGAGGTGCGCCGCGACCTGGCCCATGATCTGCTCGACCGCCTCGCGGCCCCGATAGCCGGTGAAGGCGTTGGAATTGCCGGCATTGACGATCAGCGCCCGCGCCTTGCCGATCGCGGCGATTTCGCGCCCGATCTCGACCTCGCTGGAGCAGCAGACGTTGCGGGTGAACACGCCCGCGACCGTCGTGCCCTCGGTCAGCTCGACGTAGGTCAGGTCGCAGCGTCCCCAATCCTTGTAGCCGGCGCGGGCGACGCGCGGCGTGACGCCGGCGATCTGCGGCAGCACGGGGAAGGGCGTGGCGAGCGGGGAGACGGCTTCGGACATGGCGTGGGCCTTAGAATCGCTTGGGCGCAACGTCCACGATCTTTGCATGCGGGGTGGACGCTGCGCGCGGCAACCCCTATCTGTCCTCGGCAATGAACCGTTTTCTCCTCACTCTGCTGGCCCTGCTGACCGGCCTCGCTGCGCAGGTCTCGCCTGCCCAGGCGGCGCTGCAGGCTGCGGAAGAGGCGGAGGTCGGTTCGGTCCAGGCGGTCCGCGCGGCGGTTCGGCTGGCCCGGCAGGTCGCGGTTTGCGCCGCCGGGGAGAGCAGTGTTCCCGCGCTTGCGGAACGTCATGACGCGGCGGTGCTGCCGCGCTTCGGGCTGGCGTGGCACGCCGTCCGCATCGGGATCGATCGCGCCCGGCAATAAGCCGCGCCTCGCATTTCCTTCTATTTTTGCCGTGCGGCCGCCGGGAAAGGCCGCGCCGGCTGCACACCGCACCCGTTTTCAGGAATTCGCTTATGCTCGGCGCAGTCGCCAAGGCCCTCTTCGGGTCGTCCAACGATCGTTACGTCAAGTCGCTCGACAAGGTCATCAAGCAGATCGCCGCCTTCGAGCCCGAACTCGAAGCGCTGAGCGACGAGGATCTCTCGAACCAGACGGTCAAGCTCCGCGCGCAGCTCGCCGAGGGCGCCACGCTCGACGACGTGCTGCCCGAAGCCTTCGCCACTGTCCGCGAGGCGGGCAAGCGCAAGATGGGGATGCGCCACTTCGACGTGCAGATGATCGGCGGCATCGTGCTCCACCGCGGCGAGATCGCCGAGATGCGCACCGGCGAGGGCAAGACCCTGGTCGCGACCCTGGCCTGCTACCTCAACGCGCTCGAGGGCAAGGGCGTCCACGTCGTCACGGTCAACGACTACCTGGCTCGCCGCGACTCCGAATGGATGGGGCAGATCTACCGCTTCCTCGGCATGACCGTGGGCGTGATCGTCCCCAACATGTCCGAGCACGAGCGCCGCGAAGCCTACAACTGCGACATCACCTACGCGACCAACAACGAGCTGGGCTTCGACTACCTGCGCGACAACATGAAGCACGAGCGCTCGCAGATGGTGCACCGCCCCTTCAACTACGCGATCGTCGATGAGGTCGATTCGATCCTGATCGACGAGGCGCGGACTCCGCTGATTATCTCGGGGCCGACGGACGACAAGTCCGAGCTCTACATGCAGGTCGACGGAATCGTGAAGCAGCTCGTCCCCGAGGACTACGAGGCGGACGAGAAGACCAAGAACATCACCCTGACCGAAGACGGGGTCGAGAAGGTCGAGCGCATGTTCGAGACGGCCGGGATGCTGGTCGGCAGCAACCTCTACGATGTCGAGAACACCCAGGTGGTCCACCACCTCGATCAGGCGCTCAAGGCGAACGTGATGTTCCGCAAGGACATCGATTACATCGTCAAGGACGGGAAGGTCGTCATCATCGACGAGTTCACCGGCCGCATGATGGACGGGCGGCGCTGGTCGAACGGCCTGCACCAGGCGGTCGAGGCCAAGGAAGGCGTGGCGATCGAGCCCGAGAACCAGACGATGGCCTCGATCACCTTCCAGAACTACTTCCGGATGTACGGCAAGCTCTCGGGCATGACCGGCACCGCGGCCACCGAGGCGGCGGAATTCTACGACATCTACAAGATGAACGTCGTCACGATCCCCACCAACGTCCCGGTCCAGCGGATCGACGAGGAGGACGAGTTCTACAAGAACACCCAGGACAAGTTCCAGGCGATCGCCCGGCTGATCCGCGAGAAGAACGAGATCGGCCAGCCGGTCCTGGTCGGCACGGTCTCGATCGAGAAGTCCGAGTTGCTCTCGGAGTTCCTCCGCGCCGAGAACGTCAAGCACAACGTCCTCAACGCCCGCTTCCACGAGATGGAGGCGCATATCGTCGCCCAGGCCGGTGCGCCGGGCGCGGTGACGATCGCCACCAATATGGCCGGCCGCGGGACCGACATCCAGCTGGGCGGTAACGTCGAGTTCCGGATCGAGGACGAGCTCGCGGACAAGCCCGAGGGGCCGGACCGCGATGCCGCGATCGCCCGGATCAAGGCCGAGGTGGCCGAGGCCAAGCAGGCGGTGCTCGCCGCGGGCGGGCTCTGCGTGATCGGCACCGAGCGGCACGAGAGCCGCCGCATCGACAACCAGCTGCGCGGCCGCTCGGGCCGTCAGGGCGACCCCGGCCTGTCGAAGTTCTACCTCTGCCTCGAGGACGACCTGCTGCGCATCTTCGGGCCCGACACGCTCTTCGCCCGCATGATGAATTCGAACCTCGCCGATGGCGAGGCGATCGGGTCGAAGTGGCTGTCCAAGGCGATCGAGACCGCGCAGAAGAAGGTCGAGGCGCGCAACTACGACATCCGCAAGCAGGTCGTCGAATACGACGACGTGATGAACGACCAGCGCAAGGTCATCTACGAGCAGCGCGCCGACATCATGGATTCCGAGACGATCGGCGACGTGGTGATCGACATGCGGCACGACACGATCAATGCGATCGTCGCCGATGCCTGCCCGCCGGGATCCTATCCCGAGCAGTGGGACGTGGTCGGCCTGAAGGATCGGGTCGCCAGCATGCTCAACCTCGTGATCCCGATCGAAGAGTGGATGGAGGAGGACGGCCTAGAGCCCGACATCATCGAGGAGCGGATCACCGCGCTCACCGATGCCCAGATGGATGCCAAGACCGGCGGCGAGGATGCCGAGATCTGGCGTTCGGTCGAGAAGAACGTCCTGCTCGAACGGCTCGACTTCTACTGGAAGGAGCACCTCTCCACCCTCGATGCGCTGCGCCAGGTGGTGTTCCTGCGCGCCTATGCGCAGAAGACCCCGATCAACGAGTACAAGCAGGAAGCCTTCGGCCTGTTCGAGAAGATGCTGGAGAACATCCGCGAGGAAGTGACCCGGATCCTCTCGGTCAGTGAGCTGCAGTTCACCCAGCCGCAGGATTTCGCGCTGCCCGAGCTGCCCGATTTCCTCACCAGCCACATCGACCCGTTCACCGGGGAGAACGACGCGGTTCCGCCGATGGCGGGCGCCCAGGCCCTGCTCGGCAATCTGGGGGGCGGCAGCGCGGCAGCGGGGGCAGACCCCTATGCGGGGATGGGGCTGTCGCGCAATGCCGTGTGCCCTTGCGGCTCGGGCAAGAAATACAAGCACTGCCATGGTGCGACGAACTGAGGTGGGTAACCCGGCCTTAACCATGTCGGGAAATCAGGCTTAAGGGATTTTAACGCAATAGTGCCTTCCATGCCGGACGGAATTCTGGCTCGGGGGACTGCACATGACTTTTTTCAAGAAGCTTGCGGCTGACGAAGCCGGCGCCACTGCGATCGAATACGGCCTGATCGCTGCCCTGATCGCGGTTGCCGCGATCACGGCAATGAAGGGCCTGGGCAACCAGCTGAAGACGACCTTCCAGACGACTTCGACCAGCATGGCCTCGTAACGATCGGAGCAATCATCCGACCTCGTTTCCGGCAGCAGCGCTCGCGTTGTTGCCGGAGCAGGTTACCTCTCGCGAAATCCGGTCCACGGCAAAGCCGTAGGGCCGGTTTTCGTCGTGCGAACGAAACCGCAAGCCTGGCGTCGCCGGGCTTTCCCAGTCGGCGACGGTCATCGGCCGGTCGCCGAGCTTGAGCCATTCGCCCTCCTGGGGAAACGCGGTGAACCACGCCGCCCGCTCGGCTCGCCACGCGGCCTGCGCGGCGACCCAGGCTTCGAGCTCGCGGTCGCGGCCTTCCCAATCGATCCAGCTCAATGCATTGTCCTGCGCATAGGCGTTGTTGTTGCCGCCCTGGCTGCGGGCGAATTCATCGCCGGCGGTCAGCATGATGGTTCCGGTCGAAGCGAACAGCGTGCCCAGCAGCGCGCGCAGGTCCGCGCTGCGCCGGGCCTGGATGAGCGGGTCGTCGCTCGGTCCCTCGGCCCCGTTGTTCCAGGAGAAGTTCTCGCCGTGCCCGTCGCGGTTGTTCTCGCCGTTGGCGAGGTTGTGGCGGGTCTCGTAGGCGACGGTGTCCGCCAGGGTGAAGCCGTCGTGCGCGGCCAGGAAGTTGACGCTGCGGCACGGCGCCGCGGCCGAGGACTGGCCGAACACGTCCGACGATCCCGCCAGCCGCGTCGCCAGGACGTCGACCCCCGCATCGCCGCGCCAGAACCGGCGGATGTCGTCGCGGAAGCGGTCGTTCCATTCCAGCCAGTTCGGCGGGAAGCGCCCGAGCTGATAGCCGCCCGGCCCGATGTCCCACGGCTCGGCGATCAGCACGCGGTCGGCGAGCCAGCGGTCGGCGGCGATCTCGGCGAAGATCGGCGCGGCGGCGTCGAAGCCGGGACCGCGCGCCAGGATCGGGGCGAGATCGAAGCGAAAGCCGTCGATGCCGCAGCGGCGGACGAAATGGCGCAGCGTCGCCAGCGCCAGTTGCCGCAAGGCCGGGTCGGCGAAGTTCAGCGTATTGCCGCAGCCGGTGTCGTTGATCAGCGTTCCGTCGGGATTGTGGGCATAGGCGGCGTTGTCGAGCCCGCGCAGCGAGAGGACGCCCCCGGCAATGTCGCTTTCGCCCGTATGGTTGAGGACGATGTCCAGGATCACCCCGATCCCCGCCTCGTGCAGCGCGGACACCGTCTCGCGTAGTTCGGTGACCCCGCCGGGGCACAGGCTGGGATCGAGGGCCATCAGGGCGACGGGATTGTAGCCCCAGGCATTGCACAGTTCGAGCGGCGGGAGATGCCGTTCGTCGATCCAGGCGACGATCGGCATCAGTTCGACCGCGGAGACGTGCAGTTGCTTGAGGTGGGCGATGACCGCGGGATGGGCGAGGGCGGCGACCGTGCCGCGTAGCCCTTCCGGCACCTCGGGGTGGAGCATGGTGAAACCGCGGACGTTCAGTTCGTAGATCAGGCCGCCGAGCGTGAAGCGGGGCGGGCGGGGGACGCATTCGGGCAGGAGCGGCTGAACCACGGCCTTGGGCACCAGGGCGGCGGTATCGACCCCGAAGATGCCGAGCGGCAGGTCCTGGACGAACCTGCCGTCGAGCTCGACGGCGTAGGGATCGACCAGCAGCTTGGACGCATCGAACCACAGGCCGCGATCGGGCGCCCATTCGCCTTCGGCGCGGTAGCCGTAGCGCGCGCCGGCGAGGCGGCCCGGCAGTTCGGCGATCCAGGCCTCGCCGTGCCGTTCCATCGCGATGCGGCCTTCGCCTTCGCCGTCGAACAGGCAGAGCCAGACCGCCTCGGCTAGCGGCGCACGCACCGCGAAGCGGGTGACGTCCCCGGCGATTTCGGCGCCGAGCGGCGGGGTCATGTCACTACGTCGGGGGCGGTTCGTCCCGTGTGGCGGGCGATCCCGGCGATGTCCTCGCCGGCTGCGATCAGGTCTGCCAACATTGCCGACACCGCTTCGTCGAGCCGGCCTCCGGCAGGTTCGAAGCGCTCGAGATAGACCCGCAGCGTCGCCCCCTCGGTCCCGGTGCCGGACAGGCGGAAGACGATGCGCGAGCCGCCCTCGAACAAGATCCGGATGCCCTGGTTGGCGCTGATCGACCCGTCGACCGGATCGTCATAGCAAAAGCTGTCGGCCGCCGCGACGGTGAGCGGCCCGAAGCCGCGCCCGGGCAGGGCGGGCAGCGAGGCGGTCAGCTCAGCCATCAGCGCGTCGGCGCGGGCGGTCTCGATCGCTTCGTAATCGTGCCGCGCATAATAGTTGCGGCCGAATCGCGCCCAGTGCTCGCGGGCCAGTTGATCGACCGAAACTTGGCGCGCTACGAGGATGTTCAGCCACAGCAGCACCGCCCACAGCCCGTCCTTCTCGCGAACGTGGTCCGAGCCGGTCCCGGCGCTCTCCTCGCCGCAGAGCGTGGCCATTCCGGCGTCGAGCAGGTTGCCGAAGAACTTCCACCCGGTCGGGGTCTCGAAGCAGGGAATGCCGAGTTCCGCGGCAACCCGGTCGGCGGCTGCGCTGGTCGGCATCGAACGGGCGACGCCTTTGAGCCCCGCGGCATAGCCGGGCGCGAGGTGGGCATTGGCCGCGAGCATCGCCAGCGAATCCGACGGGGTGATGAAGCGATGCTTGCCGATGATCAGGTTGCGGTCGCCGTCGCCGTCCGAGGCGGCCCCCAGCATCGGCGCGTCGGCGCTCATCATCAGGTCGTAGAGCACCTTGGCATGGACCAGGTTGGGATCGGGGTGATGGCCGCCGAAGTCCTCCAGCGGCGTCCCGTTGTGGACCGTGCCCGCGGGAAAGCCGAGGCGCCGCTCCAGGATCTCCACGGCATAGGGGCCGGTCACCGCGTGCATCGCGTCGAAGGCCATGGTGAAGCCCTGCTTCACCGCGGCCCGGATCGCGGCGAAGTCGAACAGGGTCTCCATCAGGTCGGCGTAGTCGGCGACCGGATCGATCACCTCGACCACCATTGCCTCCACCGTGACCACGCCGATCCGATCGAGATCGATGTCGGGGGCATCGCAGGTCAGCCAGCGGTCGATCGTCAGGGTGCGGGCGTGGATCGCCCCAGTCATGCTCTCCGGCGCCGGGCCGCCGTTGGCGGCGTTGTACTTGATGCCGAAGTCTTCCTCGGGCCCGCCGGGATTGTGGCTGGCCGAAAGGATCAGTCCGCCCGAGGCCTGGTGCTTGCGGATCACGTGGCTGGCCGCAGGGGTGGAGAGAATCCCGCCCCGCCCGACCAGGACCCGGCCGTAACCGTTGGCCGCGGCCATGCGGATCGCCTGCTGGATCACCGTGCGGTTGTGGAAGCGCCCGTCGCCGCCGATCACCAGGGTCGCGCCGCGCGGCGCCCCGGCCACGTCGTAGACTGCCTGGATGAAGTTCTCCGAATAGTTCGGCTGCTGGAATACCCGGACCTTCTTGCGCAGGCCCGAAGTGCCAGGCTTCTGGCCTTCGAAAGGCGTGGTTGGAACCTGTCTTATCATGGCTGCTCCGCAATCAGGCGCGCGTAGAGATCGGCATAGGCCTTGCCGCTGGCACCCCAGGAAAAGTCGCTGCCCATTCCGTTGCGCTGGATGGCTTGCCAGAGGCCGGCCTTGCGGTAGAGCGCGACCGTTCGGCTGATCGCGCCGGCGAGGGCAGGGTAGTCGACCCCGTTGAACTGGATGCCGGTCGCGACCTTGGCGCCGAGCGCCGCGACATTGGCATCGATCACCGTATCGGCCAAGCCGCCGGTGCGGGCGACCACGGGCACGCAGCCATAGGCCAGGCCGTAGAGCTGGGTTAGGCCGCAGGGTTCGAACCGGCTCGGGATCAGGATCGCATCGCCGCCGCCCTGGAGCAGGTGCGATAGCCCCTCGTCGTACCCGAAGCGCAGACCGATCCGGCCCGGGTGACGCGCTGCGCCGGCATGGAGCGCGGCCTCGATCGCCGCGTCACCGGTGCCGAGCAGTGCGAGCCGGGCACCGTTGCCGACGAGGTGGTCGAGCACTTCGGGCAGGACGTCCATGCCCTTCTGCCAGGTCAGTCGGCTGATGACGATGAACAGCGGACCCCCAGTATCGTTGGCGTCCTTCTCCAGGCCGAATTCGCGTTCGATCGCGCGCTTGTTGGTGGTGCGTCTCGCCAGGGTCCGGGCGGTGAAGGCCTGAGCCAGGGCCGGATCGGCCGCAGGGTTCCATTCGTTCCGGTCGATGCCGTTGAGCACGCCCACCACCCGGTCGCCGCGGCTGACGATCAGTCCGTCGAGGCCCATGCCGAACTCGGGCGAGCGGATTTCGGCGGCGTAGCTCGGGCTGACCGTCGTGACCATGCTCGCCGACTGCAGCCCGGTCTTGAGGAAGCCCACGCCGCCGTAGCTCTCCACTCCCTCGATCGACCAGGCGGAGCGCGGCAGGCCGAGCTGGGGGAAGACCTCGGCCGGGAAGAACCCCTGGAACGCCATGTTGTGGATCGTCATGACCGTGGGGATCGGCTTGCTTCCCGCCGCGGGGGCGAAGCGCAGGTAGCCGATGGCCATGGCCGCCTGCCAATCGTGGGCGTGGAGGAGGGCGAACTTCCTGCCCTTGACCGCCCCGCCGGCCAGGTCCGCCGCGGCCCGGCCGAGCGCCGCGAAGCGCCGCCAGTTGTCGGGCCAGTCCTTGCCGCGCGGATCGCCGTAGGGCGTGCCCTCGCGCCCGAACAGGCCCGGCGCGTCGAGCACCAACAGCGGATGGCCCGAAAGCTTCCCCGCGAGCAGCCGCGCCGGCTCTCCCAGCAGCGAATCCCAGTGGTGGACTTCCTTGGCCCGGCCCAGCCCCTTCAGCACAGAAGGATAGCCCGGCAGCAGCGTCGTCATCGTCACGCCGTGCGGCGCGACCGCTCCGGGCAGGGCGCCCGCGACATCCGCCAGGCCGCCGGTCTTGACCAGCGGCACGGCTTCCGAAGCCACCGAGAGGACCGCCAGTG
This sequence comes from Novosphingobium sp., assembly GCA_047605105.1. Classification (GTDB taxonomy): domain Bacteria; phylum Pseudomonadota; class Alphaproteobacteria; order Sphingomonadales; family Sphingomonadaceae; genus Novosphingobium. The sequence goes on from JASGGH010000048.1 coordinate 14,281, forward strand.
TCATAGCCGGTCGATCATCGCCTTGTTGATCAGGCAGACGCCCTTTTCGGTACGGCGGAAACGCTGGGCGTCGAGTTCCGGGTCCTCGCCCACGACCAGGCCTTCGGGGATGCGCACGCCCGAATCGATGATCACCCGGCTCAGCCGGGCGCCGCGGCCGATGTTGCAATAGGGCAGGATCACCGCCTGATCGACGCTCGAGAAGCTGCCCATCTTGACCCCGGTGAACAGCAGGCTCTGGCGGGCCAGCGCCCCCGAGACGATGCAGTCCTGCGAGATCAGCGAGGAGATCGCATGGCCGCGGCGGCCGTCTTCGTCGTGGACGAACTTGGCCGGCGCCGCGACGATCTGGTCGGTCCAGATCGGCCAGTCGCGGTCGTACATGTTGAGCTTGGGGACGATGTCGGTAAGGTCGAGATTGGCCTCGAAATAGGCGTCGAGCGTGCCGACGTCGCGCCAGTATTCCTCGATCTCCTCGGCGGCGCGGATGCAACTGTCGGTGAAGCGGTGGGCGACGGCTTTCCCGTGCTCGACGATATAGGGGATGATGTCGCCGCCGAAATCGCGGGTCGAGCCGGGCGTCGCGGCGTCGCGGCGGAGCTGTTCGAACAGGAACTTCGTCTCGAACACGTAGATGCCCATCGAGGCCAGCGCATTGTCCGGATCGCCGGGGATGCCGGGCGGGTCCTTGGGCTTCTCGACGAAGGAGGTGATCGTGTAGTCGGCATCGACGGCCATGACCCCGAAGCCCGTCGCCTCCTCGCGCGGAACCACCAGGCAGCCGATCGTCACGTCCGCGCCCGAGGTGACGTGCTGGCGCAGCATCAGCTCGTAGTCCATCTTGTAGATATGGTCGCCGGCCAGGATAACCATGTACTTAGGAGCATGACTTTCGATGATGTCGAGGTTCTGGTAAACCGCGTCGGCAGTGCCTTCGTACCAGTGCGATTCCGAAATGCGCTGCGATGCGGGCAGGATGTCGAAGCTCTCGTTGCGCTCGGGCCGCATGAAGTTCCACGCGCGCTGCATGTGCCTTATCAACGAATGCGCCTTGTACTGCGTCGCGACTCCGATCCGGCGGATGCCGGAATTGATCGCGTTCGACAGGGCGAAATCGATGATGCGGCTCATGCCGCCGAAATAGACCGCCGGCTTGGAGCGGTTGTCGGTCAGTTCCATCAGCCGGCTGCCGCGTCCGCCGGCGAGGACATAGGCCATGGCATCGCGGGCCAGCGGCTGTCCGTGGGTCTCTCTCATCGGTGCCCCTCCATTATCCTTCCCATTCCAGCATGATCGTCGCCAGGGGCGGGAGCACGACGTTCGCCGCCCCGCCGTCCGCCACGACCTTGCCCAGATTGCCCTTGCCGCTGCCGCCGTAGGTCGCGGCATCGCTGTTCAGCACCTCGCGCCAGACCCCGTCATGCGGCAGGGGCACGCGGTAGCGCTCGTGCGTAGCCGGGGTCATGTTGGCGATCACCGCGACAGGCCTGGCCCCCGGTGCCTTGCGCAGCCAGGCGAAGACCGAATTCATCGCATCGTCGACGATCAGCCATGCGAACCCATCGCCCTCGCAGTCGCGGGCGTGGAGCGCGGGCTTTTCGCGATAGAGGCGGTTGAGGTCGCGGACGAGCTTGCGGACGCCTTCGTGGGCGGGCGAATCCAGCAGTTCCCAGTCCAGTGCGCGCTCCTCGCTCCATTCGCGGCGCTGGGCGAATTCCTGGCCCATGAACAGCAGCTTCTTGCCCGGATAGCCCCACATCAGCGCGTAGTACGCGCGCAGGTTGGCGAACTGCTGCCAGTCGTCGCCGCTCATCTTGGCCAGCAGGCTGCCCTTGCCGTGCACGACCTCGTCGTGGCTCAGCGGCAGCACGAAGTTCTCGCTGAAGGCGTACATCAGGCCGAAGGTGATGTCGTCGTGGTGATGGCGGCGGTGCACCGGGTCGCGCGCCATGTACTTCAGCGTGTCGTGCATGAAGCCCATGTTCCACTTGAAGCCGAAGCCGAGGCCGCCGGCGTGCACGGGCATCGATACGCCCGGCCACGCGGTGGATTCCTCGGCCACGGTCAGCGTACCGGCGTGGCTGCCGTACAGCGCGGCGTTGGCCTCGCGCAGGAACTCGACCGCCTCCCAGTTCTCGCGGCCGCCTTCGCTGTTGGGAATCCACTCGCCGGCCGCGCGGCTGTAGTCGCGGTACAGCATCGAGGCGACCGCGTCCACGCGCAGCCCGTCCACGTGGTAGCGCTCGGCCCAGAACAGCGCGTTGTTGACCAGGAAACTCTTCACCTCGCGCCGGCCGAAGTTGTAGATCGCGGTGTTCCAGTCGGGGTGGAAGCCCTGGCGCGGATCCTCGTGCTCGTACAGCGCGGTGCCGTCGAAGCGCGACAGGCCGTGCGCGTCGGTGGGGAAGTGCGCGGGCACCCAGTCCACCAGCACGCCGATGCCGGCGCGGTGCGCGCCGTCGACGAAGCGGGCGAAGCCGGCGACGTCGCCGAAGCGCGCGGAAGGCGCGTACAGGCCGGTGGTCTGGTAGCCCCAGCTCGGGTCGTAGGGGTGTTCGGAAACCGGCAGGAACTCGATGTGGGTGAAGCCGGTTTCGATGACGTAGGGGATCAGCCGTTCGGCCAGCTCGTCCCAGGACAGGAATCCGCCGGCCTCGTCGCGCTGCCACGAGCCCGCGTGCACCTCGTAGATCGAGATCGGTTCGCGCCGCGGATCCGCCGCGGCCCAGTGCGCGCGGTGCGCGTCGTCGCCCCAGTCGGCCTTGCCCGGCGTCGCCACGATCGAGGCGGTCTTCGGCCGCAGCTCCGAGGCGAACGCGAACGGATCCGCCTTCAGCGGCTGCACCTCGCCGTCGGCGGCGACGATGCGGTACTTGTAGGCGTGGCCGCAGCCGATGTCGGGAATGAACATCTCCCACACGCCGATGTCGGTGCGCCGGCGCATCGGGTGGCGCGCGCCGTCCCAGTCGTTGAAGTCGCCGACCACGCTCACCAGCCGCGCGTTGGGCGCCCACACAGCGAAATGCACGCCGTCCGCGCCTTCGTGACGGATGGGATGCGCGCCCAGCTTGTCGAACAGGCGGAAGTGCGTGCCCTGCGCGATCAGCAGGTCGTCGAGCGGGCCCAGCACCGGGCCGAAGCTGTAGGCGTCGGCGACCCACCATGCGGCCTGTCCGTCGGCGCGGCAGCGGTACCTGACCGGCGCGGGCGTGCCGGCCAGCCGGCCTTCGAACAGGCCGCGCGGATCGACCCGCGCCATCGCGCCCAGCGGTTCGCCCTGCAGCGAAAACGCTTCGGCTTCCTGCGCGCCCGGCAGGATCGCGCGGGCGAAAGCGCCGCCCGGGCCATCGTGCACGCCGAGCAGCGAGAACGGATCGGCGTGCGTGCCGTCCAGCAGCGCGGCGATGGCCTCGGGCGACGGCTTCATGGCGCGTTCCAGATCTCCCGCGCGTATTCGGCGATGGTGCGGTCGGAGGAGAACCAGCCGACGTTGGCGATGTTGCGGATCGCGCTGGCGCGCCAGCCGGCGCGGTCGCGCCAGCGGCGTTCCACGTCGCGCTGGGCGGCGGCGTAGGCGTCGAAATCGGCCGCGACCATGAACCAGTCCGAATGCATCAGCCCGCCCATCAGGTCGGCGTAGCGCGACGGATCGTCCGGGCTGAACACCCCTTCGGCGATCGAGGCGACCGCCTGGGCCAGGCCGCGCGAGGCTTCGATGGCGGCGCGCGGGTCGTAGCCGCCGGCGCGCTTCTCCGCGACCTGCTCGGCGTTCATGCCGAAGATCACGATGTTGTCGTCGCCCACCCGGTCCTTGATCTCGACGTTGGCGCCGTCCAGCGTGCCGATGGTCAGCGCGCCGTTCAGCGCGAACTTCATGTTGCCGGTGCCCGAGGCTTCCATGCCGGCGGTGGAGATCTGCTCGGACAGGTCGGCGGCGGGAATGATCCGCTCGGCCAGGGTCACGCAGTAGTTGGGCACGAACACCACCTTCAGCAGGCCGCGCACCGCGGGGTCGCCGTTGACGCGCCTGGCGATGTCGTTGGTCAGCTTGATGATGCGCTTGGCGTTGTGGTAGCCCGGCGCCGCCTTGCCGGCGAAGATCTTCACCCGCGGCACCCAGTCGCGTTCCGGATGGCTGCGGATCTGGTCGTACAGGGCCACGGTCTCGATCAGGTTCAGCAGCTGGCGCTTGTATTCGTGGATGCGCTTGACCTGCACGTCGAACAGCGCGTCCGGATCCAGCCGGACGCCCAGCAGTTCGGCGATGTGCGCGGACAGCGCGACCTTGTTGGCGCGCTTGACCGCGTCCACCTTCTCGCCGAAGGCCGCGTCGCCGGCGAACGCGGCCAGCGCGGACAGGCGCTCGGCGTCGTCGAGGAACGCGGGGCCGATCGCTTCGCGGATCAGCGCGGTCAGCCGCGGGTTGCACTGCTGCAGCCAGCGCCGCGGGGTGACGCCGTTGGTCTTGTTGTTGATCCGCTGCGGATACAGCCGGTGCAGGTCGGAGAACACCGTGCGCTTCATCAGCTCGGTGTGCAGCGCGGCCACGCCGTTGACGCTGTGCGCGCCGACGAAGGCCAGGTTGGCCATGCGCACCCGGCGTTCGCCGTTTTCCTCGATCAGGGAAATGGCCGAGATGGCGCGGTCGTCCAGCCCGGCCTCGCGCGCCTCGCGCAGCACCTGGCTGTTGATCGCGTAGACGATCTGCATGTGTCGCGGCAGCAGGCGCTCGAACAGCGGCTGCGGCCAGCTTTCCAGCGCCTCGGGCAGCAGGGTGTGGTTGGTGTAGCCGATGGCGCGGCGGGTGATGTCCCAGGCCGCGTCGAAGTCGAGGCCGTGCGCGTCCATCAGCAGGCGCATCAGTTCCGCCACCGCCACCGAGGGGTGGGTGTCGTTGAGCTGGATCGCCACCTTGTCAGGCAGGCTGTGCACGCTGCCGTGGTACTGCACGTGGCGGCGCACGATGTCCTGGATCGACGCCGACGAGAAGAAGAACTCCTGGCGCAGGCGCAGCTCCTGTCCGGCCGGGGTGGAGTCGGCCGGGTACAGCACCCGCACCAGGCTGTCGGCGCGCACCTGCGCCTGCACCGCGCCGGCGTGGTCGCCGGCGTTGAAGGCGTCCAGGCGGATCGGGTCCAGCGCGTTGGCGGTCCACAGCCGCAGCGTGTTGACCCGCTTGCCGCGCCAGCCCACCACCGGGGTGTCCACCGCGGTCGCCTCGATCTCCTCGGCCGGCCGCCAGCGCGCGTGCCCCTCGGACGTCGTCACCTCGCCGCCGAAGCCGATGCGGTAGGCGCTCTCGCGGCGCTCGAATTCCCACGGGTTGCCGTGCGCCAGCCAGGTTTCGGGCAGTTCGACCTGCCAGCCGTTGTCGATGCGCTGGCGGAACATGCCGTTGACGTAGCGGATGCCGTAGCCGTAGGCGGGAATGTCCAGGCTGGCCAGGCTTTCCATGAAGCACGCGGCCAGCCGGCCCAGGCCGCCGTTGCCCAGCGCGGCGTCGGGTTCCAGTTCCTCGATCTTCGCCAGGTCGATGCCGTGCCGGGACAGGGCCTCGGCCAGTTCGCCTTCGCAATCGAGGTTGTGCAGGGCGTCGCGCAGCAGGCGTCCGATCAGGAACTCGAGGCTGAGGTAGTAGACGCGCTTGTCGCCGCGGTCGTGGGTCCGCCGCGTCGATGCGATCCAGCGGTCGACGATACGGTCGCGCAGGGTCAGCACGCTGGCGGTGTACCAGTCGTGCGGCTTGGCCGCGCGTTCGTCCTTGCCGATGCGGTGGCGCAGCACGTCAAGCAGCAGTTCCTCGGTGCCGGAGGCGCTGGCCTTGCTTTCGTCTAACATCGAGTCCCTGTTGGTTGCACGAAAAATGTGCGGCCTTTATACGGCGGTCGGCGCGGCAATGCGAGAAGCCGCGCCGTGTTTTTATGGTTGCGGATGTGACGGTCCGGCCTGACCAAGGAGCAATGCGTGTCCAGCATGAAGACGACGACTTCGAGTGGTACGCAACCGGTACCGTGGTGGCGCGGCGCGGTGGTGTACCAGGTCTATCCGCGCAGCTTCCAGGACAGCGACGGCGACGGTGTCGGCGACCTGGCGGGGATCGCGCGGCGGATGGACCACATCGCCGCGCTGGGCGTGGACGCGGTGTGGATCTCGCCGTTCTTTCCCTCGCCGATGCGCGATTTCGGCTACGACGTGTCCGACTACCGCGGGGTCGATCCGATCTTCGGCACGCTGGCCGATTTCGACGCGCTGCTCGCCGCCGCGCATGCGCGCGGCGTGCGCGTGCTGATCGACCAGGTGTATTCGCACTGCTCGGACATGCACCCGTGGTTCGCCGAAAGCCGGCAGTCGCGCGACAACCCGCGCCACGACTGGTTCGTGTGGGCCGACCCGAAGCCGGAAGGTTCGCCGCCGAACAACTGGCAGTCGGTGTTCGGCGGCCCGGCCTGGACCTGGGACGCGCGCCGCGGGCAGTACTACCTGCACAACTTCCTGCGCGAGCAGCCGCAGCTCAACCTGCACAACCCGGCCGTGCAGGACGCCCTGCTGGACGTGGCGGAGTTCTGGCTGCGACGCGGCGTGGACGGCTTCCGCGTCGACGCGCTGAACTTCGCCATGCACGACCCGGCGCTGCGCGACAACCCGCCGGCGCCGGACGACGGCCGTCCGCGCACGCGCCCGTTCGATTTCCAGCAGCGCGTGCACAACCAGTTCCATCCGGCCACGGCCGGCTTCGTCGAACGCCTGCGCGCGCTGGCCGACGCGCACGGCGGCGCGTTCCTGCTGGGCGAGATCGGCGGCGACGAAGGCAACGTGCAGATGCGGCGGCTGACTGCGGGCGATGACCGCCTGCACAGCGCCTACGGCTTCGACTTCCTGTACGCCGACGCGCTGACCCCGGAGCGGGTCGCGGCGACGATGGCGCTGTGGCCGGATGCGCCCGGCGGCGGCTGGCCGAGCTGGGCGTTCGAGAACCACGACGCGCCGCGCGCGGTGTCGCGCTGGTGCGCGCCGGAGGACATGGACGCGTTCGCGCGGGTGAAGCTGGCGCTGCTGGCGTGCCTGCGCGGCAACCCTATCCTCTACCAGGGCGAGGAACTGGGCCTGGAGCAGGACCAGATCCCGTTCGAGCAGCTGCGCGATCCCGAGGCGATCGCCAACTGGCCGCTGACCCTGTCGCGCGACGGCGTGCGCACGCCGATGCCGTGGGACGCCGGCGCGCAGGGCGGCTTCAGCAGCGGCGAGCCGTGGCTGCCGCTGGGCGAGGCCAACCGCAAGCGCAACGTGGCGGGGCAGGAGGCGGACGCCGGTTCGCTGCTGCATTGGACGCGGAAGCTGCTCGCGCTGCGGCGCGTGCATCCGGCGCTGCGTCTCGGTTCGTTCGAAGTGCTGGAAGCCGCCGACGGCGTGCTGACTTTCCGGCGCAGCCATGCGGGCCAGTCGATCCTGTGCCGCTTCGGGCTGGACGCGGACATAGGCCTCTGGCGCGCGCCGGGCCCGAACGCGCTGTTCACGGCGGCGCCCGCGCGTGATTCGGGCGCGGGCTGGTTCGCCAGCGCGGAGCTTGAGGACCGATAGGTGCCGTTTTGAACTTTCGCCAACGCGCAAATGTCCCGACCTCAACGTCGGCGACAGGTGACCCATTATCGGAAAGTGTCTCTGACCCGAATGGCGCTTAGGTTGTCCAGCGCGTCGTAGCTGAAGCGGTGCCGTTGCCGCTATTGGTTGAAGA
>JASGGH010000049.1:0-21968 GCA_047605105.1 Novosphingobium sp.
GCTACCAGATGGTCCAGGCGCTGGCGCAGCGGGGCGCCGACGTGATCGTGGCCAGCCGCAAGCTGGAGAACTGCGAGAAGGTCGCCGAGGAGGTCCGCGCGCTAGGGCGGCAGGCCTGGGCGATCTCGGCCCATGTCGGCAAGTGGGACCAGTGCGACAGGCTGATCGAGGATGCCTATGCCGCCGCCGGCCGCATCGACATCCTGATCAACAACGCCGGGATGAGCCCGCGTACCCCGAGTCACGAAGTCACCGAGGCGTTGTTCGATTCGGTGGTGAACCTCAACTTCAAGGGGCCGTTCCGGCTCGCCAGCCAGATCGCCAAGCGGATGTTCGACGGGGAGGGCGGATGCATCATCAACGTCACCTCCTCGGGCTCGATGATGCCGCTGCCGCAAGTCGTCGCCTACGGCTCGTCCAAGGCCGCGCTCAATGCCATGGGCCGCAGCCTGGCCTGGGAGTATGCGCCCAAGGTGCGGGTCAACACGCTCTCGCCCGGCGCCTTCCGCACCGACATCGTCGAGGCTTGGCCCGACAAGGGGCAGGGCCCGATCCCGATCCCGCGCGGCCACGCGGCGAATCCCGAGGACATCGTCACCGCGGCGCTGTTCCTGGCGAGCCCGGCCTCGGTCAACGTGACCGGATCGATCGTCCGCTGCGACGGGGGCCAGCACTGATGGCCCGCGCCGTGATCGGCCGTGAATTCGGCCCGCCCGAGAGCTACAAGCTCGAAGCGTTCGAGCCCGCCCCGGTCGGCCCGGGCCAGGTCCGCGTCGCGATCAAGGCGATCGGCGTGTCCTACGTCGACGTGCTGACCGCCATGGGCAAGTACCAGGTCACCCCGCCGCTGCCTTTCATCCCCGGCAGCGAATGTGCCGGCGTGGTCGAGGCGGTGGGCGAGGGGGTGACGCACCTCGCGGTGGGCGACCGGGTGATGGGCAGCAACTTCGGCGGGGTTTTCGCCGAGGCGGGCACCTTCCGCGCCTCGAGCTTCGACCGCATCCCCGATGCGATGAGCCTGGAACAGGGCGCGGTGTTCAAGCCGAGCTACATGACCGCCCATCACGCCTTGGCCGATCGCGGCCGGCTCCAGGCCGGCGAGGCCCTGCTGGTGCTCGGCGCGGGCGGGGCCACCGGCATCGCCGCGATCCAGGTCGGCAAGCAGCTCGGCGCGCGGGTGATCGCCTCGGCCTCCAGCCAGGCCAAGCGCGACATCTGCCTCAAGGCCGGGGCCGACGCGGCGGTCGATACCCGCAGCCCGACCTGGCGCGACGATCTCAAGGCCGCCAACAACGGCAAGGGCATCGACGTGGTCTTCGATCCGGTCGGCGGCGACATGACCGATCCGGCCTTCCGCTCCCTGGGCTACGACGGGCGCTATCTGGTGGTCGGCTTCACCGGCGGGATTTCCTCGCTCAAGACCAACCTGCCGCTGGTCAAGACCGCCTCCATGGTCGGCGTGCAATTGCGCGTCTCGATGCAGGAGCGGCCCGAGCTGGCCGTGGCTGCGACCAGGGCGATCCTCGAAGGCGCGGCGAGCGGCGTGCTCGCCCCGGTGGTCGGCAAGACCTATCCGCTTGAGGATTACGCCGCCGCGATGCAGGACGCCTTCGAGGGCAAGACCGCCGGGCGGATCGTGATGGTCACCGGATGAAGCTTGCGGAGGCGTACGGCGCCCTGGGCGCTGATCGCGGGGCCTCGGAAGGCACCGGTGCGGCCTTCGCCCGGGAGGTGGCGAAGCAGGCCCTGCGCCCGATCCTCGCCGCCCGGCTGGAGGAGGCCGGCAAGGCGCTGCTGCAGTAGGCAATTGGCTTGCAGGCGCTGCCGCGGGTAAGCTAGCGGGCACTATCTCAGGAGAGGATTCGCATGGCCAAGTTCAAGCTCGTCGCGCTCAGCCGCCCGGTCGCGGGCAAGGAAGACGAATTCCACGACTGGTATCAAAACACCCACCTGCCGCAGATCGTCGGCCTGCCCGGCGGCGTCGGGGCGCAGCGCTACAAGCTGGTGGCCAAGCTGATGGGCTCGGACGTCAACGAATATCTCGCGATCTATGACATCGAGTGCGACGATCCGATGCAGTTCCTCGGCGCGGTCGGCCAGGCTTCGGCCGCGGGCAAGCTGACCCAGACCGAGGCGAACGACATGGGCACGGTCTATACCGCGCTGTTCGGCGAACTGGGCGAGCGGGTCGGGGCCTGATAGATCTTCCCCTCCTAGGGGATCGAGGGATGGTGGCGATGCGGCACGCATCGCTCGCGCAGTGATCCACGCGCTGGTCCTGCACCACTCCAACCCCCTCCTCTAAAGAAGAGGGGGCTTACGTCTGCTTCCCGAACACCGGCTTGCGCTTTTCCTTCAGCGCTGCGATCCCCTCGAGGTGGTCGGCGCTGCGGACGCTGAGCGATTCCATGACGATGCCCGGCTCCATCACCGCATGGGCCACGCGCTTCAGTTCCAGGTTGGTCAGCACCTTGGTCGCGCGGATGGCGCCCATGGCTCCGGCAAGCAGCTTGTCGCAGAAGCCGTAGACCGCCTCGTCGAGCTGGTCCGCCGGCAGGCAGTGATTGACCAGGCCGATCTCGGCGGCCTTCGCGGCGGTCAGGAGGTCGCCGCTCAGCAGGTATTCCTTGGCCCGGCCCAGCCCGATCCGCGCCGCCCAGATCACCGCGCCGCCGTCGCCCGCGACCAGGCCGAGGCCGACATGCGGATCGCCGATCTTGGCGTTTTCGGCGGCGAAGATCACGTCGCAGAACAGCGCGAGCGTCGCGCCGAGGCCGACCGCGTGGCCGTTCATGCGGGCCACGATCGGCTTGTCGATGTCGAGCATCGTGTAGATGATCCGCTTGGCGACCGCGGCCTCGTGGTCGAACAGCGTCGGCTCGGCGGCGTTGCGGGCGATGTGGTCGAGGTCGCCGCCGGCGGAAAACGCCCGGCCCGCGCCGGTGATCAGCAGCACGTCCGAGCCCTTGTCGGTCTGCGCGAAGGCCATCGCCTCGGCCAGGTCGTCGTGCAGTTCCAGGTTCACCGCGTTGAGCGAATCGGGGCGGTTCAGCGTCATCACCAGCAGGCGGCCCTTGCGGCTCAGCTCGATGGATCCGAGAGTCGGCAGATCGGTTGCGGGCATGGTCATCCTCCGTTTGGCCTGCTCATAAGGCGAACAGGCCCCGAGGCCAGTGGAATATGCCGCCGCCGCCACGATATGAACGCGCTGTCCACCTGTTCAGCGCCGCGGTGGCTTGCAATGCCGAACGCGGTTCTTCAAACACGCCCCGATAGTTGAGAGGAGAGTTTGATGGCGGGCTTCGACGAGACCTTCGATTGGGTCGTGGTCGGCAGCGGGGCGGGCTCGATGAGCTCGGCGCTGCTGATGCGCCAGGCCGGCAAGTCGGTGGTCATCCTGGAGAAGACCCAGTACGTCGGCGGCACCACGGCCAAGTCGGGCGGGGTGATGTGGATCCCGAACAACCGCTTCATCAAGGCCGTGGAGCCCGACGAGAGCCCGGAAAAGGCGATCGCCTATCTCGACGCGATCTGCGAGGACCCGAACGCGCCCGGCACCAGCCATGAGAAGCGCCTCGCCTATGTCAACGAAGCGCCCAAGATGCTCGACTTCATCATCGGCCAGGGCGTCGAGATGGAGCGCGCCGCGGAATACTGGCCGGACTACTACGATGAGGCTCCCGGCGGCTGCAAGACCACGCGCTGCGTCACCGCCAAGTGGTTCAACCTGAAGGAGCTGGGGCCCTGGGAGAAGAAGGTGCGGCCCGGTTTCTCGCCGTTCCCGGTCAAGCTCGACGACGGTATGAAGACCGCCTTCCGCGAGAAGAGCCCGGAACTCGCCAAGCTCTACCGCCAGATCGTGATCCGTACGATCATCGGCAAGCTGACCTTCAAGAACTACACCACCGCCGGCGCGGCGCTGCAGGGGCGGATGCTCAAGGCCTCGCTCGCCGCCGGGGTCGACATTCGTACCGAGACCCCGGTCAAGGAACTGATCGTCGAGGACGGCCCCAATGGCGAAAAGCGGGTCGTCGGCGTCGTGGCCGAGCGGAACGGCAAGGCGGTGCGGATCGGCGCCAACCTCGGCGTGCTCGTCAATGCCGGCGGCTTCGCCCAGAACCAGGCCATGCGCGACAAGTACATGCCCGGCACCCGGGCTGCCTGGTCGAACACCCCCGAGGGCGACACCGGCGACATGCACCGCGAACTGGAGCGGATCGGCGGCGTGCTTGCCCAGATGGACCAGATGGTCGGCTACCAGACCACGCCGGCCCCGGGCTTCGACAAGGATTACGTCAAGCCTGCGGGCCAGAGCCTGACCGGGCGCCCGGGCGCGATCCTGGTCGACGCCGCGGGCAAGCGCTACATGAACGAGGCCGGCTCCTACGAGCTGTTCTGCGAGACGATGCTCAAGCACGGGTCGCCCAAGAACTGGGCGATCCTCGACGACCGTTATGCCAAGGAATACGATGTCGCCGGTAAGCGGGTCGGCAAGAAGGTCCCGGCCGGCTGGATCGAGAGCGGCTACCTCAAGAAGGCCGACACGATCGAGGAACTGGCCGTCCAGATCGGCGTGGAGCCCACGGTGCTGCGCGAGACGGTCGACCGCTGGAACGCATTCGTCGACAAGGGCGTGGACGAGGATTTCCACCGCGGCGACCGCGAGTACGACAAGTGGCTGGGCGATCCCTTCGTCGGCCCCAATCCCTCGCTGCGGCGGATCGACCAGGGGCCGTTCTATTCGGTCGAGATGATCCCCGGCGACGTCAGCACCTATGGCGGCGTGATCATCGACGCCAATGCGCGCGTCCTCAAGGCCGACGGCTCGCCGATCCCGGGGCTCTATGCCTGCGGCGTGACCACCGCCTCGATCATGGGCGGGGTCTATCCGGGCGCGGGGGCCAGCGTCGGCCCGTCGATGACCTTCGGCTACATCGCCGCCAAGCACGCGGCCGGGGTCGGAAACCAGGTCTGAGCCCCGCGTGACCGATGACGAACTGAAGGCGGCGGGCTGGAGCCAGGCGCCGACGCGGCTGTTCTCGGCCGCGGTCGGTGCGTTCTGGACGCGCGGCCAGGGCGAGACGCGCGAGGTCGCGGTCTTCACCACTCGGGCGATCGCCAACGATCACGAGGGCATGGTCCACGGCGGGGCGATGATGACCTTCGCCGACATGGCGCTGGGCTTCGCCGCGGGCGAGGCGCTGGGCGGCGGCCACATGGCGACCGCGCAGTTGCAGTTCCACTTCACCGCGGCGACCCCGATCGGCGTCCTGCTGACCTGCCGGCCCGAGGTCGTGCGCAAGACCTCGCAGCTCGTCTTCGTGCGCGGGCTGTTTCAGGCGGACGGGCGCACGGTCGGCATGGCCGATGCGATGTTCAAGGTGCTCGACGCCGGGAAGATGGCAACGATCGCGGCCAAGTCACGGTAATTACCGCAGATTGACCCCGACCTTGCCGAAGCACGCGTTGCTTTCCAGCGCGCGGTAGGCGTCCTGCAGCCGGTCGAGGTCGTAGACCACGTCGACCACCGGGCGGATGCCGTTCTCGACGATGAAGCGGGTCATGGTCTCGAGCCCGGTGCGGCTGCCGACCGCGATCGGGGCGATGCGGCCGTCCTGCTGCGTCCAACTGAAGTCCGACCCGAGCATGCCGATCGCCGAAAGCTGGCCGTCCTCGGCGAGCAGCGCGGTGTTGTCGGCGAACTGCACCACGCCGACCGTGTCGATGACGTTGGCGACGAGGTTGCCGCCGATCGCCTCGCGCACCGCGGCGGCCCAGTCCGGCGTGGTGCGATAGTTCACCGTAACGTCGGCACCCAAAGCCCTGGCGCGGTTGAGTTTCGCGTCGGAGGACGAGGTGATCGCGACATTCGCGCCCATCGCCTTGGCGAACTGCAGCGCGGCGATCGAGACCCCGCCGGTGCCGTGGGCGAGGATCCAGTCGCCGGGTCGGGTCGGGCGGAACCCGGTCAGCGCGGACCACGAGGTGAGGCCGGCGCAGGCCAGCGTCGCGCCGTCGAAATCGCCCAGTTCGTCGGGCAGGTGGACCAGGCTGTGGTTGGGAAACACGGCATATTGCCGCGCGACGCCGTCGACCGAACCGCCGAGCATTTCCATCGATTCCTGCGGCCCGTCGATCCAGCCGAGGGTGAAGGTCGGCATCACCCGCTCGCCGACTTTCACCCGCTCCACGCCGGCGCCGACCGCTTCGACCACGCCGCTCGCGCAGGACAGCGGGATCAGCTCGGGCGCCTTGGCGATGCCGGGAATCAGGCCCTTGGCCATGATCAGGTCGCGGAAGTTCAGCGTCGCCGCGGTCAGGCGCACCAGGGCTTCGCCGGGGCCGGGCGAGGGCACGTCCTGCTCGACGATCCGGATCGTCTCGATGCCCTGGCTGCTCTGCAGGATCGCGGTCTTCATATGCGGCCTCAAGCAGAATCGAGGAGAGATGAACGCCATAGTGGCACTCGGCGGGGCGGTCGAGGGCTGGCAGCCAGTCCTCCACCATGGTGCCGCCATCGGCGACCAGGCGGCCCCCTCCCGGGCGGACAGCGTCCGCCTCCGGCGACACCGGCGGGATCTTCTCCGTTCTCAGGGAGGGGAGAAAGGCCCCTTCCTTCCATCGCCGGCAGCAATCATCGCGGAGTCGTTAGATTCCGCCCAACTCGGACTTGCAACCTTCGGCGGTCCATATAGTGGACTACCGTTCAGCAGATCAGCCGACAGAAGGGATCCGAGAGAGGAACCATGACCCAAGCAAGCACCAACGCCGCGTCGCCCGACGCGAAGACGCAGATCGACATCTTCCGCCGGATGATCCGGATCGAGCGCAACGACGATGCGATCCGCACCGCGATCCGCCGCGGCCGCATCACCGCGCCCTATTATTCGGCGCGCGGGCAGGAATGCATTCCGGCGACGATCTCCAGCCTGATGACCAAGGAAGACCAGATCTGCACGATCTACCGCGGCATCCACGACATGGTCGCCAAGGACATGCCGCTGCGCCCGCTCTGGGCCGAGATCATGGGCAAGGTCGACGGCACCTGCAAGGGCAAGGGCGGGCCGATGCACCTCACCCACCCGGAAAGCGGCGTGATGGTCACCACGGGCATCGTCGGCTCGTCGATGCCGATCGCCAACGGCCTCGCCTGGGCCGCCAAGCTGGACAAGTCGAAGCGCTTCGTCGTGGCCTATTTCGGTGACGGCGCGTCGAACATCGGCGCCTTCCACGAAGCGCTGAACCTGGCCTCGATCCAGAAGCTGCCGGTGCTGTTCATCTGCCAGAACAACGGCTTCGCCGAGCACACCCGCTACGAGAACGCCACCTCGGTCGATCGGATCTCGAAGCGCGCGATCGGCTACGGCATGCCCGGCTTCACGGTCGACGGCAACGATCCGCTGGATCTCTACGCCCACTTCCACGCCGCGGTCGAACGCGCGCGGGCGGGCGAGGGGCCGACCCTGCTCGAATGCAAGACCTTCCGCTTCCTGGGTCACGTCCTCGGCGACGACGACTTCTACATGACCAAGGAGGAAAAGGCCGCGGCCATGGAAGCCGACCCGCTTCCCCGCTTCCGCGCCAAGCTGATCGCCGACGGCGTCGCCACCGAGGAAGAGCTGGCCAAGATCCAGGCCGACATCGAGGCCGAAGTCGCCGACGCGCAGGAATTCGGCGCGAACAGCCCCACCCCGTCGCTGGACGAACTGCGCCGCGATGTCTTCGCCGAGGAGATGCCGGCATGAGCGAGATGGTCAAGATGAACGGCATCCAGGCGGTCAACGCCGCGATGTTCGAAGCGATGGAAGCCGATCCCAAGGTCCTGGTCCTGGGCGAGGACATCGCCGACCGCGAAGGCGGCGGCGTGACCGGCACGATGAAGGGCCTGTCGAGCAAGTTCGGCACCGAGCGGGTCATGACGACGCCGATCAGCGAGCAGGCGATCATCGGCGCGGCGATCGGCGCGGCCATGGCCGGCTACAAGCCCGTGGCCGAGATCATGCTGATGAACTTCACCACGGTCGCCATGGACATGATCTACAACCACGCGGCCAAGCTGCGCTTCATGTCGGGCGGGCAGACCTCGGTGCCGCTGGTGATCCGCACGCTCACCGGCGCCGGCTGGCAGACCGCCGGCCAGCACTGCGACCACCTCGAAGGCTGGTTCTGCCACACCGCGGGGATCAAGGTCGTCGCGGCGTCGAACGCGGCCGACATGAAGGGCCTGCTGCTCTCGGCGATCCAGGACCCCGATCCGGTGATCTTCATCGAGACCGGCATGACGCTGTTCTCGCCGGGCGAGGTCCCCGCCGACCAGGGGCCTATCCCGCTCGGCAAGGCCAGCGTGCCGGTGCCCGGCGCCGACCTCACGATCGTTTCGTGGTCGACCCAGTTGATCCGCTGCATGATGGCGCTGGAAGGCCTGGCCGCGGCCGGCATCTCGGCCGAGATCGTCGACCTGCGCACGATCTCGCCGTGGGACAAGGAGACCGTGCTGGCCTCGGTCGCGAAGACCGGGCGCTGCCTCGTGGTCCACGAAGCGGTGCGCGATTTCGGCCCGGGCGGCGAGATCGCCGCGACGGTCTCGGAAGAGCTGTTCGGCCAGCTCAAGGCTCCGGTGAAGCGCCTCGGCGCGCCCAAGTGCGCCGTGCCGTTCGCCAAGGTCCTGGAAGACGCCTACCTGGTCCAGCCGGACCAGATCATCGCCGCCGCCAAGGAGCTGGTCGGCAAGTGAGGTCGAGCCTGGGCCCGGCTCACGGCCGGGCCCAGGCCACCTGCGACATCGGGTAGGAGACGAGCACTTCGCCGTCTCGCAGTTCGGCCTTGAAGCCGAGCCGGTCCTGCCCTTCCGCGGCATCGGCCCGCATCAGGTCGAGCAGGTCCGCGCGCGTCAGCGCCTCCGGGAAGGAGGCCGCCAGGACCGCGGCATAGGGCATCGGCCCGGACAGGCCGGTATGCGCTTCGGGCATGCCGAGGCCCGCCGCCGCCCCCAGGGCGATCAATTCCTCCAGGCTGTGCGCGTGGCCGTGCGAAGGGTCGCGCAGGCGCTCCATCCGATCGTATTCGCCCGTCTTGCCGGCCTCGGGCGTCACGTCGCTGATCACCACGCGGCCGCCCGGGCGGCAGACGCGGACCATTTCCGCCAGCACCCGCGCCGGCGCCTCGAAGTGGTGGAACGCCGCGCTCGAGACGACGATCGAGAAGGAACCGTCGGCGAACGGCATGGCCAGGGCGTCGCCGTGGACGAAATCGACGTTGCCGAGGCCGCTGGCCGCCAGCGCGGCGCGGGCCTGGTCGAGCATTCCCGGCGTCAGGTCCAGCCCGGTCACGCTGCGGACGTGCGGCGCGAGGTCGAGCGAAAGCCGGCCCGGCCCGCAGGCGACATCGAGCACGCTGTCGTCCGGCCCCGCGCCGATCCTCCGGCGCAGCAGCGCGCCGCGGTCGGGATTCCGGCGATCTCGGCCGAGGCTGTCGGCGAGCCGGGCATAGCCTTCGGCCTGGCGATTGTGCTGATCGACGATCGTGCGATTGTGCGGCGTGGTGGACATGGCCTGCTCCCCTGGTGCCGTCACCATAGGGGGCGTATCCGTGGCCGTCCCGCGCGCAGCGGACAATCGTGCCGTCGCAGCGGCCAGGCTCGCCGGCCGGTCCGGTCGTTCAGTAATAGTTGCCCGAAAGCCTTCTGACCGAGCCCAGCTCCTCGACCGGCAGCGGCTCGGTCAGCATCACTCCGGCCACGTTGCCGTGGCTCCAGCGGATCACGCCTTCGCACTCGCGCCCGTTCTCGAGCATCACGCGCACCACGCGGCCGGCCTCGAAGCTGCCGCCGGTGATCCTCATGCCGCGCAGCGAGATGTCGGATACCGTGCTGTCCCACACGCCGCCGGCATAGGCGACCTTGGCCGGCAGGCTGGTCTTGAGCCGCGGCGGGCGCGGTCCCTCGATCCCGTCGGGGTGCGACGAGTGGCCGAGCACGTCCATGCAGTCGATCGTGCGGTCGAAGGCGACGCCGTATTCGTGCCCGTTGAGCCAGATCACCCGGCCGGTAACCTCGTCGCCGGGGGCGAAGACGATCCGGATCCGGCTGCCGAGGTGGAGGTCCATGTAGAGCTCGAGCCTGGCGCCGCTGTCCGAGATGTTGCGGCAGCGGCCGAGGCCCTCGTCGCCGGCATGCTCGACCTTGACCAGGCGGTAGATCGTGATGAAGCGGACATCCTTGCGCCGCTCGGGAAAACGGTCCTCCAGCCGGGGAGAAACCTTGGGCGAAGGATTGTCCAATCCGGGCTGCGCCATTGCTCGCCTCTCATCTCTATCTCTGGCGACAATTCTCGACATGGCAGGTTGTTCCAATCAAGGGGCATTTTTATGCTTAATTATCAATTAATATTGAGATAAGTTTTATTCTTGAAAAGAAGTATTCAAAAATTTGTTTTTAATTCGAGGGGTAATCTTCAAGTGGAGGCGGGCTTGCGATGAGCCGAAGCCGATTGATCCCGCCGGCTGTCGCCGACACTCCGCGCAAGTGAATGGAGAGGGTGAAGCATGCCGGGAAGGCTGGACGAGGCCTTCGTCGCCGGACAGGGGATCTCGGTGGACGGCGGCGGGCTGATGCGGCCTTGAGATAGATAAAAGCCCCCTCCTCTTCAGAGGAGGGGGACCGTACCGGAATCCCGATTGACCCGCTCCGTGCCGCGCTTTAACCGGCTGATTAAATCGCCACCGGGAGACGGGCTCCCGCGCGCGGCGGATTAGAGGAATACCAGTCATGAAACTCGATAGCTCGATTGCCGCGGTCGTCACCGGCGGCGCTTCCGGTCTCGGCGAAGCCACGGCCCGCGCGCTCGCCGCCAAGGGCGTCAAGGTCGCGATCTTCGACATGAACGAGGCGCGGGGCACCGAGGTCGCGGCCGAGATCGGCGGGCTGTTCTGCAACGTCAACGTCACCTCGGACGAGAGCGTCGAGGCCGGCTTCGCCAAGGCCCGCGCCGCCCACGGGCAGGAGCGCGTGCTGGTCAACTGCGCCGGCATCGCCACGGCCATCAAGACCGTCGGCCGCGACCGCGAGACCAAGGCGGTCAAGGGCTATCCGATGGCCGAGTTCGAGAAGGTCATCGCGATCAACCTGGTCGGCACCTTCCGCTGCATCGCCAAGTCGGTGGCGGGCATGCTCGAATTGGAGCCGATCGACGCCGACGGCCAGCGCGGCGCGATCGTCAACACCGCCTCGGTCGCGGCCCAGGACGGCCAGATCGGCCAGGCCGCCTATACCGCCTCCAAGGCCGGCGTGCTCGGCATGACGCTCCCCATCGCGCGCGACCTGATGAACGAGGGCGTGCGGGTCAACACGATCCTGCCGGGCATCTTCGAGACCCCGATGATGAAGTCGCTGCCCGAGCCCGCCCAGGTCGCGCTCGCCGCCGCGGTGCCGTTCCCCAAGCGCCTCGGCAAGCCCGAGGAATACGGCAAGCTCGCGCTGTTCCTGATCGAGCACGACTACATCAACGCCGAATATGTCCGCATGGACGGCGCGATCCGCATGGGTCCCAAGTAAGGCCACGAAAGCCTCGGCAAGATGACCCTTTGGGCATGACCGCTCTCGAACTCACGGCTCCGCCGGGCGCGCGCGAGCAGTTGCTCGACACCGCGAGCGAGATCATGCGCGAGGGGGACATCGTCGACGTCTCGCTGTCCGAGCTGTCGTGCCGCTCGGGGCTGAACTCGGCGCTGGTGAAGTACTACTTCGGCAACAAGGCGGGGCTCTTGAAGGCGCTGCTCGAGCGCGACATGGCCTTCATCCTGCGCGCGGTGGACACGCTGCTGGCCAAGGACATGGAGCCGGAGGCCAAGCTGCGGCTGCACATGGACGCGGTGGTCAACACCTTCTTCCGCACCCCCTACATCCACCGCCTGCTGATGCGCCTGATCCGCGAGGGCGACACCGCCGAGGCGCAGCGGCTGGCCGACAGCTACCTCAAGCCGCTGATGGACGCCTATGTCCGGCTGATCAGCGACGGGGTGGAAAAGGGGGTGTTCCGCCAGGTCGACCCGCAACTGTTCTACTTCACCGTGATCGGCGCGGCCGACCGGTTCTTCTCGGCGCGGCTGGTGCTCAAGCACTGCGCCGGCACCGACGTCCTCGACGAGAGCCTGCGGGACCGATATCGTGCCCACCTCAACGATTTCGTGGTGGCGGGGATCCTCGTTTGAGCAAATGGCACATCGGCGTGATCGGCGGCTCGGGACTGGCCGCCGGGATCGGGCTGGAGGACGCGCAGGAGATCGCGGTCCACAGCCCCTTCGGCGAGCCGTCGGGGCCGGTCACCGTCGGCACCCTGGCCGGTGTGCGCTTCACCTTCCTCGCGCGCCACGGCGCCGGGCACCGCCTGCCGCCGAGCCACGTCGACTATCGCGCCAACATCGACGCCCTGCGCCGCTGCGGGGTGACCGACGTGCTCGCGCTTTCGGCGATCGGCTCGCTGCGCGAGGAGCTGGCGCCGGGGCACTTCGTCGCCGCCGACCAGTTCATCGACCATACCCACGGGCGCGAGCGCTCGTTCTTCGGGCCGGGCCTGGTCGGCCATGTGAGCCTGGCCGACCCGGTCTGCCCGCGGCTGTCGGGCCTCATCGCCGCTGCCGCCGAGGCGGCCGGCGGGATCGTCCACCGCGGCGGCTGCTACATCGCGATCGACGGCCCGCAGTTCTCGACCCGGGCGGAGAGCCGGCTCTACCGCCAATGGGGCGCCGACGTGATCGGCATGACCGCCATGCCCGAGGCGCGGCTCGCGCGCGAGGCGGGGCTGCCCTATGCGATCCTCGGCATGGTCACCGACTACGATTCCTGGCGCGAGGATGAGCACGGCGTCGAAGCCCAGGACGTGCTGGCGGTGATGGCCGCCAATGCCGGCCTGGCGCGGGAGGCCGTGCTGGGCCTGGCCCAGGCGCTGCCGGCGGAGCGGATGCCCAGCCCGCTCGACGGCTTCCCGGCCCACGCGGTGATGACCGCGCCGGGCGAACGCGATCCGGTGCTCGCGGCCAAGCTGGGGCTCTAAAAGAGACGGCCCTCGCCGCCGAAGCGGAGGAGGCCGTGTCCCCTCTCAAGACTGCAATCCTGGATGTTGCCTACTGTCCCGGCTTCATCGCGAAGGCGTCGCTGATCGAGCAGCCGGCCGGGCCGAGGATGACGATGAACAGCACCGGCAGGATGAACAGGATCAGCGGCACGGTCATGATCGCGGGCAGGCGCGCGGCCTTTTCCTCGGCACGCATCATGCGCTCGTTGCGGAACTCGGCCGAGAGCACGCGCAGCGCCGAGGCGAGCGGGGTGCCGTAGCGCTCGGTCTGGACCATGGTCGTGACCACGCCTTTCACCGCCTCGAGGTTGACCCGGTAGGCGAGGTTCTCGAAGGCCAGGCGGCGTTCGGACAGGAACGACAGCTCGATCGCGGTCAGGGCATATTCGTCGCCGAGCTCGGGATAGGCGCGGCCCAGTTCCCTGGCGACGCGGTTGAACGAGGCGTCGACGGTCAGGCCGGCTTCGGCGCAGATGACCATCAGGTCGAGCGCGTCGGGCAGGCCCTTGCGGATCGCGTCGGTGCGCTTGGCGACCAGGTTGTCGAGATAGAGGTCGGGCGCCTTGTAGCCGAACAGCACGGCCACGGCGAAGGCGGCGAAGCGCTTGAAGCTGCCCCACTCGGGGAAATATTCGGCCCAGTAGACCAGCGCGGCGACCGCGCCGCCCAGCGCGATCGGCATGATCACCCGGCCCAGGATGATCAGGACCGCCAGTTCCTTCTTGCGGATGCCGGCCTGGGCCAGCCGCTGCTGGATCTGCTTGACCTGGGTATCCTGGATCATCTTCAGCGACGACAGGGTATCGCGCAGCTTGTCGGTCTGCTCGGTCTTGCGGACCAGGCTGGCGCGCTTCTTGGTCGAGGCCATGACGATGCCGGCCTTGAGCTGCTCGCGCCGGTCGGTCAGCGCCTTGACCCGGCGCGCCATCGGATCGCGCACCGTGATGGCGGCGTAGATCGCGGCCATGACGGCAAGCGCGGCGATCGCCGCCAGGATCGTCCCGGCGAAGAAGACGTCGAAGCCGAGGAGGGTCGGTCCTGAGGGTGCGTTGAACATGACTTGGCCGTATCCCTGCTCAGATCTCGAAGCTGACCATCTTGGCCATGATGAAGGCGCCGATCGACATCCAGACGAGGCCGCCGAGGCCGGCCACGATCAGCCGGTCGTCGGTGAAGAAGGCGCTCAGGTAGCTGGAATTGACCCACCAGATCATCGCGAAGACGATGAACGGCAGCGAGCCGACGATATAGGCGGAGGCCTTGGATTCGGAGCTCATCGCCCGGATCTTCAGCTTCATCTGGGCGCGCTTGCGCAGCACGTCGCCCAGGTTGGAAAGCGTTTCGGCCAGGTTGCCGCCGGTCTCGCGCTGGATCGCCAGCGTGATGACGAAGAACTGGAATTCGGGCGTGTTGATCCGGTCGGCGGTTTCCTGGAGGGCATCCTCCATGGTCTTGCCGATCTTGATCCGCTCGGTGACGAGCTTGAATTCCTGGCCCACCGGACCGGGGATTTCGCTCGAGACGATGCTCAGGGTCTCGGTCACCGGCAGGCCGGAGCGCAGGCCGCGGACGAGCAGGTCGATCGCGTCGGGGAACTTGGTCGTGAACGCGTTGGTCCGCTTCTTGACGAAATGGTTGACGACGAAGTGCGGAATGCCGGCGCCGAAGGCGATGCCGACCGCGAGCGAGAGCAGCGGCGAGCCGGTCTTGAGGAACAGCACCACGGCCACGGCCAGGGCGATCCCGACCGAGGCGTAGACGTACTGTGAGATCGTCCAGGGCTTGCCGGTCCGGTGCAGGCGCAGGGCGAGGGCGGCGATGCGCGATTCCGAGCCGGCGATCTTGTGCATCGCGGGCTTGCGGGCGGCGACCGCCTTGCGCAGCTGGGCCTCGACCCGGTCCATCGTGCTGTCGGAGTGGCGATAGCGCAGCGCGGTCAGGCGGCGCGCGCCTTCCTTCGCCGGCGAGGGGCCCGCGAAGGTCGAATACAGCAGCCACAGATAGCCGCTGAGGCCGATGGTGATGAGCAGGATCTGGACGAGGCTCATTGGCGTGGACCGCCTTCCGTTCTAGGCGGCGCGGCGCTCCGCGAGGGGCGCCGCGCCAAAACTCAGTTCGCTTTCGCGGGCGTCTTGTCCTTCTTCAGCATGGCCTTGAGGTCGAGCTTGCCGAGGAGGGACTTCTTGGCCGGTTCGGCCGCGGCCGGACCGGCGTTTTCGACGTCGGTCGTGCCCATCACCGCCTGGGCGACATCGCGGATCACCGCGCTGGCCTTGCTGGCGCGATTGGCCTCGGCGAAGGTCTGGCCCAGCTTGGCGGCATTGACCGCGGCCTTGAGGTCGAAGGGGACCGTGTAGTCGATCTTGCGTTCGATCGAGGCCTCGAAATCGGCCTTGCTGATTTCCTGCAGCCCCGACTGGACCCGGTTGGCGACGACGATCGGCTGGACGTGAGCCGCATTGCCTTTCAGCCACGACAGCAGGCGGATCGAATCGCGCGCCGAGGCGAGCGTCATCTCGGTCACCAGCGTGACGACGTTCACGTCGGCCAGCAGGTGCGGGAAGTTGATCAGCATGTTGCGCGGCATGTCGATAACGGTCATCTCGAAGGCCTGGCGGAACTCTTCCTCGAGCTGGAGGAAGGCCGCGCCGTCGGTCATCAGCGGCGAGTTGATCGGCGCTTCGGCCGAGAGGATCGCCAGATGGTCGTTGGCGCGGATCATCGCGCGCTCGATGAACAGGCCGTCGATGCGGCTGGGGTTCTCGATCGCGTCGGTCAGGCCGCGGCCCGGCTCGAGGTCCAGCGCCAGGGCGCCGGTGCCGAAGTGCACGTCGAGGTCGAGCAGCGCGGTCGGCAGCTTGTGATCGGTGCTGAACAGCCAGGCGAGCGAGGTCGCCAGGGTCGAGGCGCCGACGCCGCCGCGCGTGCCGACCACCGCGGTCGAGATGTGGCTCTTCACCGCGCCGCTGTCCGCGTGCTTGGGCTGCGAGAAGATCGTCTGCGCATTGACCAGCGCATCGCGCAACTGGCCGGGCGAGAGCGGCTTCAGCAGGTAGTCGTGGATGCCGCTGGCGAGCAGGTCGCGGTAGAGGCGCACGTCGTTGACCTGGCCGATGGCGATCACCACCGTGCCCGGTTCGCAGACCTCGGCGAGGGCGTTGATGTCGCTCAGCGGATCGCCGCTCTCCGACATGTCGACCATCAGGATGTTCGGGCTGGCCGAGATCGACAGGGACTGGACCGCGTTGCGCAGGCCGCCCTTGTTGCACTTCTCGGGCTGCCAGCCCATTTCGATGACCACGGGGCGCAGCACGTCGAGTGCCGCATCGTCGCAGATGAAGGCGGAGAAGACGTCGCGATTGCCCTGCGCGGCGGGTTTCCAAGGTGCGTTCATGACTTACTTCCCGCTGCTTCCCGAGCCGCTGGAGCTCGTGCTTGTTTCCTTGAGAGCGCCGCCGGCGCCGGTCGGCTTGTTCTCGCGATAGGTGTCGATCGCCTTGTTCGAGCTCATCACGGCGGTCTGGCCGGTCGCGTTCGAGCCGCGGACCAGGTCCTCGGGGTTGGCGACCATGGCGGCGAGGTTGCTGTTGACGGCGCAGCCGTAGTTCGTGCTGGTCTCGTTCATCAGCGAGTTTTCGGAGTTCTTGCTCCAGTCGGCGCAGCCCGGCACGGAAGCGGTGCTGCGGGTCACGATGATCCGGGCCGTGCCGGCGTTGACGTAGCCGGCCGTGACCGGGGCGCCATCGCTGAGCAGGATGCCGTATTTCGTGGCGATCGCCTCCACGGCGGCGCGCGTGGCGCCCGAGCTCAGCGGATCGTCGATCGAGATGCGGTCGCCGTAGCGCAGGTCCATCGCATCGAACCAGCCCGCCAGGCGGCGCTGCTCGGGCAGCGAGAGGCCGCCGGGGCCGGTCGCCACATCGAGCGTGTAGTTGGTCCGCTCGACCACCGGCTGGTGAATGCTTTCGAGCGAATTGTTGTTGTAGGACGTCATGCTGCCGCAGCCGCCGAGAGCAAGGATGAGCGAAACGGCGAGAGCAGCGCTGCCGGCCGTGCGGATCGAAGGTATACGCATCGTCACTATCCTCAATTCAGGCTGAAGCCGGGGCCGACATCGCCGGCCTTGGACTTGCGGTTCTTGCGCTCGGAGCGCTTCTCGTTGCCGTTTTCGGCCTGCAGCGGGACCAGCGGCGCCGTTGGAGCAACCCCGACTTGGGGTCCCGGAGTTGCGCTATCGGGGGCAGTCGAGGGCTTCGGGCGATCCTCGCCGCTCTTGCCGTCACTGATCTTGCCCAGCAGGCGTTGGATCTCGTTCGGCGTATTGAAGCCATCGGTCGGCAGCTTGATGTCGTTCGCGTTGACCGGATTGACCAGGTAGGGCGTGACGACGATCACGAGTTCCGTGTCGCCTTTGCGGAATGCGGTCGACTTGAACAGGTTGCCGAGCACCGGAACATCAGCGAGCCCAGGTGCCTTGGTCAGGTTGTTCTGCGTGTTGTTGGACATCAGGCCGGCGATCATGAA
The DNA here is from genome assembly GCA_047605105.1 of Novosphingobium sp. Lineage (GTDB taxonomy): Bacteria > Pseudomonadota > Alphaproteobacteria > Sphingomonadales > Sphingomonadaceae > Novosphingobium. The sequence goes on from JASGGH010000049.1 coordinate 17,595, forward strand.
GCTCTGGCCCGAACCCAGCTCAACCGTGGTTTCGGCGCGGCGCACGGTCAACGAAGGGATGGAGAACCCCTGCGTGACGATCGCGTTCTGGGCCGATATTTCCGATACTTCGGGACGGACCCGCAGCGAGATGCGGCCATTTGCCAGAACCGTCGGCGTGTAGGCGAGGCTGACGCCATATTTCTTGAATTCGATTGTCGTGGTGCCGAGCCCCTGCGCCGAGGGGATCGGGAATTCGCCACCGGCCAGGAAGTCGGCGGTTTCGCCGGACAAAGCGGTCAGGTTCGGCTGCGACAGCGTCGAGACGAGACCGATCTGCTCGCCCAGGTCGAGCGCGCCGAGGATATCCATCCCGAACAGCTTGCCGGCGCCGGTGAGCGTCGTGCCGATGCTAGTCGGCGTCACGATCGTTTTGCCCGTCACGGCGGCAGTTCCGATCTCCAGCGGGAGGTTTGGGGCCCAGCCGGGAGTTACCGAGCGCGTGGCTTGACCTACTCCAAACTGGAAGCCGCCGGTGGAATCCGAGGTCAGGAGATTCATCCCGATGTTGCGCACCAGCGAGCGGCTGACCTCGGCGATGCGAACCTGCAGGTTGACCTGCAGCGGCGTGGCTGTCTTCAGGCGGCTGATGACGTTGGCGTCCTTGCCGACGAAGGCGGTGACGAGGCGCTGGGCCTCGGCGGCGTCTTCCGGAGCGGCGACGGTGCCGGTCAGCAGGACCGTGTTGCTGCCCATCGTGGCCACCGAGATCTTGGCGTCGGGCATCGCGACGCGCAGCATCGAGTCCACGCTGTCGATGTTCGAGCCGACCCGGATGGTCGCGGACCAGACGGTCGCACCCGCTGCGTTGCTGGCGTAGACCGTGGTCGTGCCGCCGCCCTTGCCGAAGATGTAGACTTGGCGGGCCGACTTGATCTGCACGTCCGCGACCTTGTCGTCGGCGATGAAGATGTCGCTGATCGGTCCCGGCATGGTGATGAGCTGGCCGCGCCCGATCGAGACGGCGAGATCGCCGGCCGGACGGGTCACGGACTGGGCCGAAGCGGTGCCCGCGGGCAGCAGGGCCAGCGGTGCCACGGCGCAGGCCGCGGTCAGCAGGGTATGGATCAGGCGGCGGTTCATCGTGTTGCCCCTAGAAGCCGCGTCGGCGACGCGCGTGACGATTCGGTTGGTGGTGGCGGCGGTCATGGCTCAGTTCCCCACCGGCTCTTCGGTCGTGCTCTTGCCGCGGGTGACGCGGATCACCGGGACGACGCGGGCCGGGACGGCGCGCGGCGACTTGCCGTTCGGGCCCATCATGCCGACCGGCACGGTGACCGGAGCGGTCGGCATGGTCCGGCGCTGGAAGCGTGAGACGTCGCCGCCGGTGACGAAGCTGGTGGCGCCTTCGATCGGACGGTTCATCGCCGCGGTCAGCAGGCGGTCTTCCTCGATCTTGCTGGCGCCGGCCGGAACCTTGACGTTGCCGCTGGCGATCTGGCGCTCGAGCTCGGACTGGTTGTCGGCGATCGAGCGCAGCGAGAGGCTGAGCGAACCGATCGTCTCGGCGACCTGGATCTTCTCGGCGATGCGCGGCGTGACTTCCAGCGTGACGGTCTTCGACTGGCGGACGACCGACTTGCCGTCGATGATCTCGGTGTCGGTCGACTGGTCGGTGGCGAGCACGCGCAGGTTGCGCAGCACGGTTTCGGTGGTCTTGAGATCGGCGGTGTCGGTGGGGCCCTTGACCAGCTGGGTGAGCAGCAGGTCGACATGGTCGCCCGGGAAGATGAAGCCCGAAACGCCGGTCTTCGACGATACGTTGATCGTGACCGCGCGCATGCCCGGGCCGAGGGCCGCGGCGAGGAAGCCGCGATCGCCCGGCGCGACCAGCGAGCCCTGGGTGACCGGCTGGCCGGCGGTGATCGGGTTGCGGACGACGGTGCCGATCAGCTTGGCCATGTCGGCCTCGCCTTCGATGAAGTAGGCGTCCTGGACCATTTCCTTGGGCCATTGCTGGAAGGAGATCGAATCCTGGGTGACGATCGTGCCGACGGGCAGGGCCCGCTGGGCGACCAGCACCTTGGGGCCCTGCGGGGCCGGCGGGGCCACGGCCGCGGCCTCCGGCGCCGAGCTGCCCGAGAGCACGCTCCGGGCGGCAAGGCCCGTACCGATTGCGATGATCAGCGCGCCGATCAGCAGCAACAGCTTCTTCTTGTCCATGGCTTAGCAAGCCCCCCTAGAGAAATCTCGTCGTAGAATTCGGTCGTTTCAGGCCGTTAATTCGGCCAAAATGGTTAAAATTTGGTCACCCCGCCAAAGCGCCCTGCCGCAAGGCGGGAAGATAGGTGTCGCCCAGCACCAGCAGGGCCGCAGCGGCGATCGCCACGCCGTAGGGAATCGCCAGGCGGTCGCGCTGCCGGCGGGCGATGTGCCAGGCGCCGAAGGCCAGGGTCAGGACGCCGCCGATGATCGCCATGGCCAGCACTAGGTTGAGAAAGGTCATGGGCTCGACCCACAGGGCGAGCGCGGTCAGCAGCTTGACGTCGCCGCCGCCCATCCAGCGCATGGCGAAGAACCCCGCGGTGATGACCAGTGTGGCCAGCGCGACGCCGATCCGCCAGACGATGTCCATCGGCACGAAGTCGGGGCTGACGAGCCAGAACAGCGGCGCGCAGAGCGCTATCGCGGCGTTCAGCTTGTTGGAGATGTGACGGCTGCGGATGTCGGTGAAGGCCGCGACCAGCAAGGCAATTGCCAAGGCGCAAAGCAAACCGTAGGAAAAATAGCTGTCCTGCATAGTGCCCCCGAAGTCCTTAGGGGCTGATCTAAAGGGTAGTGCTTACCAAAAAGTAACCAACGGTCTGAGCGTCAAATTAGCCAATGAAGAGCGCTGAAACCCAGGCCTCCCCCGATCGCGCCCGGTTCGATCGGCCCAGGTTCGATCGCCGGGCGATCCCCGCCGAGGCGGTCGAGGCGCGCTGGGCGCTGCCCGATGGGCACGAGCTGCGGCGGATCGACTGGCCCGGCGGAGCGCCGGTGCGCGGGTCGCTGCTGTTCATGCCGGGGCGCGGCGACAACTACGAGAAGTACCTCGAGACCCTGGCCCACTGGGCCGGCCAGGGCTGGCGCGTGACCGCGGCGGACTGGCGCGGGCAGGCGGGCTCGGGCCGGCTCGGAGCGGACGGGGTCACCGGCCATATCGACGATTTCGGGACCTGGGTCGCCGATCTCGCGGCGCTGTGGGCTGCGTGGCGCGCGGCCACGCCGGGGCCGCACGTCCTGGTCGGCCATTCGATGGGCGGGCACCTGGTGCTGCGCGCCCTGGCGGAGCGCAGGGTCGATCCCGACGCCGCGGTGCTCAGCGTGCCGATGCTGGGCTTCGCCGGCCCGCCGCTGCCGGGCTGGCTGCTCCATGCCGCGGCGCGGGCGATGGCCGGGATCGGCGACCGGCGGCGGCCGGCCTGGAAATGGAGCGAGAAGCCCGGCGAGATGCCCGCCGACCGCGTCAACCTGCTGACCCACGATCCCGAGCGCTATGCCGACGAACTGTGGTGGCGCGCGCATCGGCCCGAACTGGTCATGGGGCCGGGGTCGTGGGGCTGGACGGAGCGGGCCTTCGCCTCGATGCGCGGGCTGTCCCGCCCCGGCGCGCTGGAGGCGGTCGCCGCGCCCGTCCTGCTGATCGGCGTGACCGGCGACAAGCTGGTCGGGTTCGGGGCGATCGAGCGGGCCGCCCGGCGCCTGCCCCATGGCGAACTGCTGCGCTTCGGCGCGGAAGCGCATCACGAGGTGCTGCGCGAAAGCGATCCGGTCCGCGACCGGGCGCTGGCGGGCATCGACGAATTCCTCGCCCGAACCGCTCCGGCCGAGCCGGCATGATCCGGCAGTGCGACATCGCGATCGTCGGCGCCGGGATGGCCGGCGCCTCCCTCGCCGCCGAGCTGGAGGGCCGGGCGAGCGTGCTGCTGCTCGAGGCCGAGTCCACGCCGGGCTACCACGCCACCGGACGCTCGGCGGCGTTCTGGACCGAGAGCTACGGCGGGCCCGGCGTCCAGCCGCTGACGACGGCCTCGGGGCGCTATCTGCGCGATGGGGGCTTCCTGCGCCCGCGTACCGCGCTGACCATCGCCCGGGCCGGACAGGAGGGCGCGCTGGACCGCTTCGCCGCCGGCTTCGCCGCGCTGGGGGTGCGGGTCGAGGTGCTGGAGCGGGCCGCGCTGGAGCAATGGATTCCGGGCTTGCGGCCCGGGTGGGCGCGCGGCGCGCTCGAGCCCGATTGCTGCGACATCGATGTCGCGGGCTTGCACCAGCACTATCTGGCGCGGGCCAGGCGAGCCGGGGCCACGCTGCTCTGCTCGGCGCGGCTGGCGGCAGCGCGGCGTCGCGCCGCGC
>JASGGH010000050.1:0-20947 GCA_047605105.1 Novosphingobium sp.
ACGAGGCGTTCCAGATCGCCACCACCGGCCGCCCCGGCCCGGTGCTGATCGACATTCCCAAGGACGTCCAGGTCGCCTCGGCCATGCTGTCCGAAGCCGCACCGCAACGCCGCAACCGCTATTCCCCGCGGCTCGAAGCCTCGGCAGCCGAGATCGAAGAGGCCATCGCCCTGCTGGAGCGGGCCGAGCGGCCGATCTTCTATACCGGCGGCGGGGTCATCAACTCGGGCCCGCGCGCCTCGAAGCTGCTGCGCGACCTGCAGGGGCTGACGGGGGCGCCCGTCACCTCGACACTGATGGGCCTCGGCGCTTTCCCGGCCGACAGCGCGGACTGGCTCGGCATGCTCGGCATGCACGGCACCTACGAATCCAATATGGCGATGAACAAGGCGGACCTGATCGTCTGCGTCGGCGCGCGCTTCGATGACCGGGTTACCGGCCGGCTGGACGCCTTCGCCCCGCACTCGACCAAGATCCACATCGACATCGACCGCGCCTCGATCAACAAGGTGGTCCCGGTCGACCTCGGCATCGTCGGCGATTGCGCCACGGTCCTGGGCCAGCTCGTCCAGGCCTGGGGCAGCCGCAAGCCCCGCGATCTTTCCGGCTGGAAGCAGCAGATCGACGGCTGGCGTGCGCGCAAGAGCCTCTCCTTCCCCAGGAGCGACAAGGCGATCATGCCCCAGCTCGCGGTCCAGCGGCTCTACGAGCTGACCAAGGACAAGGACCCGATCATCACCACCGAGGTCGGCCAGCACCAGATGTGGGCGGCGCAGCACTTCGGGTTCGAGGCGCCGAACAAGTGGCTCACCTCGGGCGGCCTCGGCACAATGGGCTACGGCCTGCCCGCGGCGATCGGCGCGCAGTGCGGCAATCCGGGCGAGCTGGTCATCGACGTGGCCGGCGACGCCTCGATCCAGATGAACATCCAGGAGCTGGGCACCGCCACGCAGTACCGCCTGCCGGTCAAGGTCTTCATCCTCAACAACCAGTGGATGGGCATGGTCCGCCAGTGGCAGGAGCTGACCTACGAGAGCCGCTATTCGGAAAGTTATTCGGACAGCCTGCCCGACTTCGTGAAGCTGGCCGAAGCCTATGGCTGGAAGGGCATCCGCATCGAGAGCGAGGCCGAGCTCGACGACGGCATCCGCGCGATGATCGCCCACGACGGGCCGGTGATCGTCGACTGCCAGGTCTCGAACGAGGCCAACTGCTTCCCGATGATCCCGAGCGGCGCGGCGCATACCGACATGATCCTGCCGGGCGACGAGGTCGCCGGCACGATGGACGACGAAGCGAAGGCGCTGGTGTGACCCTTCGAGACGGCCCCTCAACCTACGGTTTCGGCGCCTCCTCAGGGCGATCGGCTGTATTTTATCCCGTTCGTCCCGAGGAGCGCGAGGACGCATGTCCGAGCGCGTCTCGAATGACATGGCGGTGGAGCACATAATGATGAAGATCAGAACCGAAGCCGCCGAGCGTCACGTCCTGACGATCACGGTCGACAACGAGGCAGGCATCCTCGCCAAGATCGCCGGGCTGTTCACCGCGCGCGGCTACAACATCGACAGCCTGACCGTGGCCGACATCAGCGAGAACCACGCGCTGAGCCGGATCACCATCGTCACCAACGGCCCGCCGGCGCAGATCGACCAGATCCGCGCCCAGCTCGAGCGGCTGATCCCGGTCCACAAGGTCGTCGACCTGACCGAGGCCGGCCCCTACGTCGAGCGCGAACTGGCGCTGATCAAGGTGGCGGGCACAGGCGACATCCGCGTCGAGGCGCTGCGCGTCGCCGAACTGTTCCGCGCCAAGGTGGTCGACACCACGACCAGGAGCTTCGTCTTCGAGCTGACCGGCACGCCCGACAAGATCGACAGCTTCATCGCCCTGATGCGCGAACTCGGCCTGGTCGAGGTCGGCCGCACCGGCATCGTCGGCATGGTCCGGGGGCCCGAGGGCACGTGATCGCCGCGGCGAGATCCTTTACGCCCGCGGCGGGCAAATTGGCCGGGTCGCGCAATACGACCTGCTGGTACGCCTGCTGGCGCGCGAGAGCGCCTGGCGACCGCTGCTGCTCGACCGCATCGATCCGCAGCCGGGCAAGACCTACGTGGAAGTGGGCTGCGGCACCGGAACCCTCGCCGTCGCCCTCAGGCAGCGCTCGCCCTGGCGCGCGGATCATCGCGATCGACCCCGACGAGGCAGCGCTCGCGATCGCCCGGACCAAAGCCGACCGCGCCGGCGTCGGGATCGACTTCCGAACGGGCTTTCTCGATCAGCAGTCGATCCCGGCGGGATCGGTTGACGGAATCTATTGCAGCCTTGTCCTTCACCAGGTTCCCGTCGCGACGAAAAGCCAGATCATCGAGCAAATGCGCGGATTGACGGCAGCAGACGGCCTGCTTCACGTTGCCGACTATGCCGCGCAGCGCGGCCTGATGCGCCAGCTGTTTCGCCTAACCGTTCAAATGACCGACGGCCGGGCAGATACGCAGCCCAATGCCGACGGACTGCTCGAGCAGGTCCTCACCTCGTCCGAATTCGATGCCCATGGGCTCGACCGACGGATCGACACCCCGACCGGAACGATCACGCTATTTTCCCGCCGTCCACGGCGGACTTGACCAGAAAGAGAGAGAATTGATGAAAGTCTATTACGACGCCGATGCCGACCTGAACCTGATCACCGGCAAGAAGATCGCGATCCTGGGCTACGGCAGCCAGGGCCACGCCCACGCGCAGAACCTGCGCGACAGCGGCGTCAAGGAAGTCGCCATCGCGCTGCGCGCCGGTTCGGCCACGGCGAAGAAGGCCGAGGGTGCCGGCTTCAAGGTGCTGTCGAACGCCGAGGCCGCCAAGTCGGCCGACGTGCTGATGATCCTCGCTCCCGACGAGCACCAGGCGGCGATCTACGCCGAGGACATCCACGCCAACCTCAAGCCCGGCGCGGCGCTGGCCTTCGCCCACGGCCTCAACGTCCACTTCGGCCTGATCGAGCCGCGCGCCGACATCGACGTGATCATGATCGCGCCGAAGGGCCCGGGCCACACCGTCCGCAGCGAATACCAGCGCGGCGGCGGCGTGCCCTGCCTGATCGCGATCGCCCAGGACGCCACCGGCAACGCCCACGACATCTCCCTCGCCTATGCCAGCGGCGTCGGCGGCGGCCGCTCGGGCATCATCGAGACCAACTTCCGCGAGGAATGCGAGACCGACCTGTTCGGCGAGCAGGCCGTGCTCTGCGGCGGCGCCACGGCGCTGGTCCAGGCCGGCTTCGAGACCCTGGTCGAGGCGGGCTACGCCCCCGAGATGGCCTATTTCGAGTGCCTCCACGAGCTCAAGCTGATCGTCGACCTGATGTATGAAGGCGGCATCGCCAACATGCGCTACTCGATCTCGAACACCGCCGATACGGCGACATCACCACCGGCCCGCGGATCATCACCGAGGAGACCAAGAAGGAGATGAAGCGCGTGCTGGAGGACATCCAGTCGGGGCGGTTCGTGAAAAACTTCGTCCTCGACAACCGTGCCGGCCAGCCCGAGCTGAAGGCCGCCCGCAAGGCCGCCCAGCGCCACCCGATCGAGGAAACCGGCGCCAAGCTGCGCGCCATGATGCCCTGGATCAAGGCCAACGCCCTGGTCGACAAGGCGAAGAACTGAGCGTTCAGAACCGTGCGCCATCGGCATGCTTTTCCAGGGCATGCCGATGGTGCCTTCATGCGACCGACGATCGCTGCAATCGCCACAATCGTCTTTACAGGCGCGGCCGCAATCCCCATAGGCTTGGGGCATGACGATCCGGCGCGATCTTTCTTTGGGCCTTGCCCTGCGACTTACCCGCCCTTGGGCGTGAGCTGACGCGCGGCCCGAGCGGTGCGCGTGCGGCGCCCAGGGGACCGACCACCGCTACAGTCGCAATCGAGCCATAGAGTTACCATCATGCCCATGCTGAAAGACCCCTCGGTCAAGTACCGGCCCTTCCCGCCGATCCGGCTGCCCGACCGCCAGTGGCCCTCGCGCGTCATCGAGCGCGCGCCGCGCTGGCTCTCCACCGACCTGCGCGACGGCAACCAGTCGCTGATCGATCCGATGGGCGCGGAGAAAAAGACGCGCTTTTTCGACCTCCTGGTCAAGATCGGCCTGAAAGAGATCGAAGTCGGCTTCCCCGCCGCGGGCGCGACCGAGTTCGACTTCATCCAGGGCCTGGTCCGCGAGGGCCGGATCCCCGAAGACGTGCTGGTCCAGGTCCTGACCCAGTCGCGCGAGGATCTGATTCGAACCTCGTTCGAGAGCCTGGAAGGCGCCCGCGCGGCGATCGTCCACCTCTACAACGCGGTCTCGCCGCTGTGGCGCACGGTCGTCTTCGGGATGGAGCAGGCCCAGATCAAGGAAATCGCGGTGAACGGCGCCAAGGTCCTGCGCGACCAGGCCGCCCGCTTCCCCGGCACCGACTGGCATTTCGAGTACAGCCCCGAGACCTTCTCCACCGCCGAGCTGGATTTCAGCCTGGAATGCTGCGAGGCGGTGATGGACGTCCTGCGGCCGACGCCGGAGCACCCGATCATCCTCAACCTGCCGGCGACGGTCGAGGCGGCGACACCCAACGTCTATGCCGACCAGATCGAGTACTTCTGCCGCAACCTGCCGAACCGCGAGAGCGCGGTGATCAGCCTGCACACCCACAACGACCGCGGCACCGGCGTCGCCGCGGCGGAGCTGGGGCTGATGGCCGGAGCCGATCGCGTCGAGGGTTGCCTGTTCGGCAACGGCGAGCGCACCGGCAACTGCTGCCTGGTGACGGTGGGCCTGAACTTGTACACGCAAGGCATTGATCCGCAGTTGGATTTCTCCGACATCGACGAGATCATCCAGACCGTCGAGTACTGCAACCAGCTTCCCGTGCCGGAGCGCCATCCCTATTCGGGCGAGCTGGTCTTCACCGCCTTCTCGGGCAGTCACCAGGACGCGATCAAGAAGGGCTTCGCGGCGCAGGAGCAGCGCAATGACCGGCTCTGGGCCGTGCCCTACCTGCCGATCGACCCGGCGGACCTGGGCCGCAGCTACGAGGCGGTGATCCGGGTCAACTCGCAGTCCGGCAAGGGCGGCTTCGCCTGGGTGCTGGAGCAGGACCAGGGCCTCAAGCTGCCCAAGCGGATGCAGGCGCACTTTTCGCGCCACGTTCAGGAACTGGCCGACGAATTGGGCCGCGAACTGGTCGCCGGCGACATCTGGGACGTGTTCCAGCGGGTCTATCACGTCACCGAGCCGCAGCACCTCCAGCTGGTCGACTACGAGGAAAGCAAGGGGGCCGACGGCACCCGGATCTTCGCCGGGCGGATCGGCGTCGACGGCAAGGAACAATCGGTCTCGGGCCGCGGCAACGGCCTGATCTCGTCGATCACCGCGACGCTGAAGGACGCCTTCGGGGTCGAACTGGAAGTCCGTGACTACGCCGAGCACGCCATGACCGCCGGCACCGACGCCCGCGCCGCGGCCTATGTCGAATGCGTCACGCCGGACGGCACGACCGTCTGGGGCGTCGGCATCGACGAGGACGTGGCGACCGCCAGCGTGCGTGCGGTGCTCAGCGCGGCCAATTCGGTCGCGGGCTAGGACCAATTCGAGAGGGCTCGAGCGCTCCGGCGCTCGAGCCCATCGCTTCAATACCGATCAGTAGCCCATCAGGCCCAGCACTTCCTTGCGGCTCGACTGGTCGTCGAGGAACGTCCCCATCAGCCGGCTGGTGATCATCCCGACGCCCTGAGTGCGCACGCCGCGGCCGGTCATGCAGCCATGCTGCGCCTCGATCACCACCGCGACGCCTTGCGGCTTGAGGTGATCCCAGATGCACTGGGCGACCTCGGCGGTAAGCCGTTCCTGGATCTGCAGGCGCTGGGCATAGCCGTGCAGCACGCGAGCGAGCTTGGAGATGCCGACGACATGGTTCTTCGGCAGATAGGCGATGCTGGCCTTGCCGATGATCGGCGCCATGTGATGCTCGCAGTGCGACTGGAACGGGATGTCCTTGAGCAGCACGACCTCATCGTAGCCGCCGACCTCATGGAAGACGCGGGCGAGGTGGATCGCGGGATCCTCGCCGTAACCCTGGCAATATTCCTTCCAGGCCCGGCCGACCCGCGCCGGCGTATCGAGCAGGCCTTCGCGATCCGGATCGTCGCCCGACCAGCGGATCAGAGTGCGGATGGCCTCCTGCACGGCTTCCGGGACCGGCAGCTTGGCCAGCGGTCCGTCATCGCGGTCAACATGATCGTGGTCGTGCGCGCCCATCGGCATCCAAACTCCTTATCGCGGCCGGCGGAGTATCCCGCCGCGCCTGAACAATCCGCGTTTCCCGCCGATCGGCTCGAACAGTTCGCCGGGACGCTCGGGATCGAGCAGGGCGTTGTCGGCAACCGCTTTCTCCGTATCGGTCAGCGGACGCAAGGCAAAAGGCGCGAGCCGCTTGCCCTGACCCGACCTTGCCGACACCAATCCGTCGATCATCGCGATCATCGACGCATCCTTTTCAAGAAGCTCGAAAACCCGGCTCGGCTCCAGGCCGCAATGCTCGGCCAGCAGCGCATGGCGGATGCGGGTGATCTCCGCCACGGCGTGGCCGTTGCCCGGCCGGGCGGCATCCATGAACACGTCGCATTCGGTATCGAGCCCCATCGAGCGATTGTTCATGTTGGCCGATCCGATCCGCAGGATCTCGTCATCGACGATCATCAGCTTGGCATGGACGTAGATCGGCGTCCCCTGCGAGGCGTAGGGCACGTAGATGCGGAACCGGCGACGGTGATCGCGCTCGGCGATGGCATGGCATAGCTGGACGCGCGCGCCGTCCATCGCCGCCTGCTCGAGCCAGCCCTCGGCCGAGAAGGGGTTTATCAGCACGATCTCGGGCGGGTCCGGCTCGGCGACCCTGAGCGCAATGGCCTCGGCGATGCGGCGCGAGGCGAAGTACTGGCTCTCGGCATAGATGAACCGCTTGGCCCGGGCGATATGCTCGATGAACAGCGCCTCGATCTCTTCGATCTCGGGCCTGCCGTGATATTCGGCGCGGGTGCGCGCGATGCCGATCTCGACATCGGTGAACTGGGCGGTCAGCTTGTCGGGCCAGGGGCTTTCGGGCTGGGGATCGCAGGCCGGCAGCGGCTCGCCCCCCGCCGTCACCCAGCGGGCGCGGCCGAGGTCGCCGAGCTTGCAGGCGACCGGCCCCTCCAGCAGCATGGTCACGTCGTGCCAGGGGCCATAGGGCTTGCCGTTGGGCCGGCGTCGGCGGACGTCATACTCGATATGCGCGGGCGTGTCCCAGCGGTCGGAAGTCATGTCGAGCCCGCCGCAGACCGCGAATCGATCGTCGATCACCACGATCTTCTGGTGATGCGAACAGCCGATCGGGTGGGCCGAATCGAACTTGAAATCGATGTCCGGCTCGCGCCACCAGCGGAACAGGTCGACGATCATGGTCCCGCGAAACACGAATTTCAGCGCGCCGAAGTTCCACTTGAGCACCCGCACCTGCAGCGCCCGGCGCCGCCGGACCAGCCACACGACGAAGGCGCCGAGCCGGGCGGGATGGCGTCCCTTGCGCGGCAGGTTCCACCAGCGCCGCCCTTCGCCCAGACGGATGCGGGTGTCGAAGTCCCACCCGATCATCAGGATCTGCTGGCGCGCGCCCAGCATCGCCTCCTGCATCAGGTCGAAATAATCCGCCGCGTCGATGACGACGTGGACCCTGGTGGCCTTGGCGAAGCGCCAGACGGAAGGAGAGACGCCCCGATCCTCGTCGTCAGGTGCCGGCGGCGGCTCATTCATTCGGTAATCCCCTGCTGGCGTGAAACCCACATAGGGAGCCGCGGTTCCCGCGTCACCCGCTTGACCGCGCTGCCCGCAGATTTCACAGACGGGGCCATGATCGAAACCCGCCCCCGCCGCTCCGCGCTCTACCTTCCCGCCTCGAACGCCAAGGCCATCGCCAAGGCCCGCACCCTCCCCGCCGACGTGGTGATCCTCGACCTCGAGGACGCCGTCGCCCCGGAGATGAAGGACGAGGCGCGGGCCGCCGCCGTGGCCGCCGTGCGCGAAGGCGGCTTCGGGAATCGCGAGGTCGCGATCCGCGCCAACGGGATCGACACCGAATGGGGCGCCGACGATCTGGCCGCCATCGCCGGTTCGGGCGCCGATGCCGTGCTGGTGCCCAAGGTCTCGAGCGCGGTCGACATCGGCCGCTATCAGACCGCCCTCGCCTCCGCGCCGGCCTCGCTCCAGCTCTGGGCGATGATCGAGACCTGCGCGAGCGTCTTCGCGCTGGAAGCCATCGCCGCGCGCGCCGCCGACACCCGCCTGTCGCTGTGGATCATGGGCACCAACGACCTCGCCAAGGAAATGCGGGCGCGCCTGACGCCCGAGCGCACGCCGTTCCTGCCGTTCCTCAGCATGGCCGTGGCGGCGGCGCGGGCGCACGGCGTGGCGATCCTCGACGGGGTCTGCAACGAGTTCCGCGACCTTGCCGCCTTCCGCGCCGAGGCCGAGCAGGGCCTGCTCTTCGGCTTCGACGGCAAGAGCCTGATCCACCCCGATCAGATCGCGCCGGCCAACGAGGTGTTCTCCCCCAGCGCCGACGAGCTTGCCTGGGCCAATGCCGTCATCGCGGCTTTCGCCCTGCCCGAAAACGCCGGCAAGGGCGCGATCCGGGTCGAGGGCAAGATGGCCGAACTGCTCCACCTCGACCAGGCCAAGCGGCTGGTCGCCGTGGCGGAGCGGATCGGGGCCGCCTAGCTCCCCTTCCTCCGAAGAGGAGGGCAGCACGGCCATCACCGCGCGAAGTGCGGGATCACCTGCTCCATGTCGATCGTCGTGCGGATTCCCGGCGCGGCCGCGACGACCATCGGCACCGAATTGACGCAGCGGTGGGCGGTCAGCCCCGGGGTGAACGCCGCGTAGTCCTCCAGGCTCATCTCCGGATAGGTGATCTGCACGTCCAGCGGCGTGTCGCCTTCGACCTTCACGCGCCAGCCCGAATGGATCAGTTCCCAATCGGCCTCGATCTTGGTCGAGACATACCAGTTGGTGCGCATCCGCAGGACGGGCCGGCCCTTGTGCATGCCGGTGATCGTGGTGCGGGTCGCGCCGACCGTGCCCTTGGGCACCGTGCCCGCGGCGATCCGGATGTCCTCGGTCACCGGCGAGAATTCCCCGAAGGCCTGGACCTCGTCGAACTCCAGCCCCAGGGCCTCGGCGACCACCGCCAGCGAATTGCCGAAGTCGTAGGCCAGGTGATCGGCCATGGCTTGCGGATAGGGCCCCATCGGCTGGCCGAAGCCCATGATCTGGAACAGCATCTCCGGCGAATCGCGGCTGGAGACGTCGGCGAACTCGTCGATCGTCAGGCAGTCGAGCCGGCGTTGCATCGAGAGCAGCGGGATCGCCAAGGCCTCGGTGATGAAGCCCGGGCTGGAGCCGGTGGCGTAGATCGAGGTGTTGCCCTGCCGGCAGGCGGCTTCGACCTGCTCGGCCCGGCCTTCGCGCATCCGCTTCTTGTTGTGGAACTCGCCGCGCGTGGTCGCGATGTTCTTGCCCGAGGCGAGAAGCCTGCAGACCACGTCGAAGTCGGCGCCGTTGGGCATGTAGATGACGCAGTCGGCATCGAGGGCGATCAGCTCGTCGGCGTCGTTCGTCGCCTTGATTCCGGTCGGCGGCAGGCCGCAGAGCTCGCCGGCATCCTTGCCGACCTTGCTTGCGGAGCTGACCCAGAGGCCGACCAGCTCGTACTCGGGGTGCTCGATCACGGTCTTGAGCGAGCGGCTGCCGACATTGCCGGTCGCCCACTGGATCACGCGATATTTCCTGCCTGTCGTCACGCCGGCTCTCCCCTCGCCGCGTTTCGATACGGCGGCATGGCGCCTTTGCTGAACGATTGCGCAGCGCCTCGCAAGAGCGCCGGAGCGATCAAGTCAGGGCCCGATATAGCCGATCGGTCCGGTCTGCGGATCCGGGCTGTCCGCCTTCCACCTGACGGAACCGTAGGGCCGCTCGAGCATCCGCCGGACCCGCATGCCGCGGCCCTGGCGATTGAACGAATCGACCTCGGCCTGGATGTCGAGCTCGGCCTGGGTGTAGCGGTCGCGCAGGCGCAGGTAGTCGCCCCAGGTGGGGCAATGGTAGCGCTCGATCCACAGCTCGGGATCGGCGATGTCGCGCGAGATCGACCATTCGAACCCGCCGTTGCGCTTGCGGATGCGCTGGAGCTTCTGCGCCGCGGCGTAGAACTGGCGGGCCTGGTCGGGATCGACGCAATACTCGACCTCCACCACGATCGGCCCGGAGCGCATCGTCAGCGCCATGCCGACCGCGACCTCGTTGGCGATGCCCACCGATTCGGTATCGACCTCGCGGTCGTCGAGCAGCGGCAGGAGGAAGCCGACCAGCGCGGTCCCCAGCACCGACACCGCGGAAATCAGCAGGGCATGCGACACCCCGACATGCGCGGTGGTCATGCCCCAGATCGCAGCACCGATCGCAACCCCGCCAGTCATAGCCGAAGAATAAAGCGACAGCGCCCGCGCCGTGACCCAGCGCGGCGCGGAAAGCTGCACCACGACGTTCTGCAGCGAGGCCGTGGTCATGTTGCACAGGCCGATCACGAAGAAGGCCGCCGAGGTCAGGATCAACGAGGAACTGAACGCCACGACGACCATCGACAGCGCCGTGCCGATCGCGAAGATCTTGACCGCGGTCTCGGCCGGCAACCGCTCGCGCAGGTCGCTGATCATCAGCGCGCCGAGCACGGCGCCGACCCCGGTCGCGCCGAGCATGATGCCGTAGGTCGCGGCCGTGCCGTGGAGCAGGTCCTTGGCAATCAGCGGCCCCAGCGCGACATAGGCGGCGCTGGTCAGGCCGAACAGGAAGGCGCGGGCCAGCACCGTGCGGATCGGCGGCGAATGCAGCGTATAGCGAGCGCCCGAGACGATCGCCCGGTCGATCCGCTCGGGCGGTAGGCGCGAAGGCGCGTGCCGGCGCTGCCAGAAGAAGAACGCGATGAGCAGCGGCACGTAGAACGAGGCGTTGATCGCGAAGGCCGCCTTGGCGCCGAAGGCGACCACGATCAGCCCGCCCAGCGCCGGCCCGAAGCTGCGCGCCAGGTTGTAGCTGATCGAGCCGAGCCCGATCGCCGCCGGCAGGTGCGTTTCCGACACCTGCTCGCTGATCGAGCTCTGCCACGACGGCCCATACAGCGCGACGCCCGCGCCGATCAGCACGCAGAAGCCCAGCAGCAGCCAGGGCGTGGTAAGCCCGGCGAAGGCGAGCGCGGTGAGGACCGCGCCCGCGATCGCCGAGAAGCCGAGCCCGGCCATGGCGATCTTGCGGCGGTCGAACATGTCGGCGATCGCGCCGGCGGGCACGGCGACGAGCATCAGCGGGACCATCAGCGCGGTCTGGACCAAGGCGACCATGCTGGGATCGGTGGTCAGCTTGGTCATCTCCCAGGCCGCGCCGACGCCCAGGATGAGCTGGCCGAAATTCGAGAAGATGCTGGTGACCCAGATTCGCCGGAAGGTCGCGAAGCGCAAGGGCGCGAAGGTCCCGGTCTTGACCGCACCCTCTTCGGCTGCAGTCGCGCTGCCCCCGGCTTCCGTCATGCCCGTCGCTCGATCATACCAAACATGCTCTCGACAACCCGCCGCCCGGCGTCAAGGCGGCGCCATGCAATTGCAGTACAATGCTGCGAATATTGCCGAAGCGCATCGCGCACCTTACCTAACCGGCAAGTGGACCATTGTTCCCGCCTCCCCTCCGCATCTGATCGCCGCCGCGATGCACGTGCGGATTCGCAGGTCCAAATCGTCCGAAGAATTGCCAAACGAGTTCCATTTCGCAAAGGCTGAAACCAGCAAATCCTAGGAGATACCCCGTGGCCGAAGCCTATATCATCGACGCCGTCCGCACCCCCCGCTCGATCGGGAAGATGGGCAAGGGCGCGCTCTCGACGATGCATCCCGAGCATCTCACCGCCACGGTCCTCAGCGCGCTCCAGGAACGCAACCACCTCAACACCGAAGATGTCGACGACGTGATCTGGTCGACCTCGGCGACGATGGGCCTGCAGGGCGGTGCGATCGGGCGCATGGCGGCGGTCGACGCCGGGTTCAGCCAGAAGGTCTCGGGCGTCGGGCTCAACCGCTACTGCGGCGGCGGCATCACCGCCGTGGCGCTGGGCGCGGCGCAGATCATGTCGGGCATGGAAGACCTGATCATCGCCGGCGGCACCGAGATGCTGTCCTACGTCAACGCCTATGGCGCCAAGCTGCGCGAGGCCGGAGTCGGGGGCGGCGGCATGGGCACGGGCAACCCTCGGCTCCAGGCCAAGCACCCGCAGACCAACCAGGGCGTCGCCGCCGACGCGATCGCCGCGATCGAGGGCATCAGCCGCGCCGAACTCGAGGCCTTCGGGGTCGAGAGCCAGCGCCGCGCCGACGTCGCGCTCAAGGAAGGCCACTTCGCCAGGTCGACGATCACGGTGAAGGACGACGACGGCAACGTGATCCTCGACCATGAGGAATACCCCCGCCCGGAAACCACCGCCGAGAGCCTCGCCCAACTCAAGCCCGCCTTCGAGATGTTCTACAACATGCCCTCGCAGCCGGGCGGCAAGACCTATGTCGAGCTGGTCAACCAGGTCTATCCCGACGTCGAGGTGAAGCCGATCCATCACGTCGGCATCTCCTCGGGTGTGGTCGACGGTTCGGCCGGCGTGCTGCTGGCCTCCAAGGAATATGCCGAAAAGCATGGCCTGAAGCCGCGCGCCCGGATCGTCGCGACGGCCAACATGGGCGACGACCTGACCCTGATGCTCAACGCCCCGGTCCCGGCCGCCAAGAAGGTGCTTGAGCGCGCCGGCCTGACCAAGGACCAGATCGACGTCTGGGAAATCAACGAGGCCTTCGCCGTCGTCGTCGAGAAGTTCATCCGCGACCTCGACCTCGACCGCGCCAAGGTGAACCCCAACGGCGGCTCGATCGCGCTTGGCCATCCGATCGGCGCGACTGGGGCGATCCTGATCGGCACCGCGCTCGACGAACTGGAGCGGACCGGCGGTCGCTACGGCCTCATCACCATGTGCGCCGCGGGCGGCATGGCCCCGGCGATGATCATCGAGCGCGTATAAGCCTCCGTACAGGTCTTTGCGCTCGGCGGGCGTTGATATAGTCACCCATGGGCAGTCGGCAGAGGGGCGGCGATGAGCGACGGCGACACACAATTGCGGCAGGACATCGCGATCCGCATCTCCGTCCTGTCGCGGCTGCTGCGCAACGATTTCGATCGGCGGCTCAGCGACCAGAACATCACCCGCTCGCAGTGGAGCCTGGTCGTCGTCGTCGCACGGCGGCCCGGCGCCACCCAGCGCACGATCGCCGAGGTGCTGGAGATGTCGGAAGCCTCGGCCGGCCGCCTGATCGACCGGCTCTGCGCCGACGGGCTGCTCGAGCGGCGTGAGCGCGACGATGATCGCCGGGCCCGCGCGGTCTACATCACGCCGGCGGCCGAGCCCTTGCTGGCCTTCGGGTCCGAGATCGCCAAGGCCAATGCCGACCGGATCTTCAAGGGCCTCAGCCACGAAGACCTCGAGGCGCTCGAGCGCGGGCTTGGCGTGATCTACGACAACGTCGCGAAGAACGCGCCGTGGAAATCGCCGTCGCAGGCATAGGGGCGTCTCGCGCGTGCCCCGCCCGGCGCCAACGCCATGGCGCAAATGAAAAAGGCGGCGCCTCATAGCACCGCCCTTCCCTAATCTGGATGGAAGCTCAGCGCGCCGAGCGCACCAGTTCCGCCTTGGTGAGGCTGGTCGTGACCTTGCCGTTCACGTCCGACAGGCTCGAGGCCGGCACGGTGATCAGCTTGCCGTCGATGATGACCTGAACCTTGCCATCGGCGGCGACGCGGTAGACCGCCGCGATGCGGTTGCCGTTGGCACCGTAGAGCATCTTGCCGGCGATCACGTTGACCGGAGCGGCGGCTTCGGTCGCGGCGCGAACCGACTGAGAGGTTTCGGCGTGCAGCGCGGCCGGGGCGATCGAGAAGAGCGTCAGGGTCGCGACGAAGGCGATGGGGGCGAACTTGTTCATGGGTAACTCCAATGCGAATCGAATGGGGCGGATCACCGCTTTACCTAACCTAGGTTAGTAATTTTCGTGCGCCTGTCAATTCGGTTTTCTGCAACTCGTGCGAACAAAACTGCAACTGGCACATAAGTCCCGATTCCAGCCCTCCGGCATCCGCGATAATCGTCGCAGCGATTGCCTCCGTGGTTGATCGCCGCGGCCTTTGCGCGCAGGACGGCCGAATATCTGACCGAATTCCGAGATAGGCCGAGAGGATCTTAGACTCATGACCAAGGTGATGGAGGGCATCCGCGTCCTCGAAGTCGCACAATTCACGTTCACGCCGGCTGCCGGGGCGATCCTCGCCGACTGGGGCGCGGACGTCATCAAAATCGAGCATCCGGTGCGCGGTGACACCCAGCGCGGCTTCCTCAATATGGGCGGGGTCCAGCTCGATCCGCTACGCCACACCCTGTTCGAGCACCCCAACCGCGGCAAGCGCTCGGTCGGGATCGACCTCACCACCACCGAGGGCCAGGAACTGCTCTACGAGCTCGCCAAGCAGTGCGACGTGTTCCTGACCAACTATCTTCCCGGCGCGCGCCAGAAGAACAAGTTCGACGTCGAGCATATTCGCGCGGCCAATCCAAAAATCATCTACGTTCGCGGCAGCGCCTGGGGCAACAAGGGGCCCGAGCGCGAAAAGGGCGGCTTCGACGGCACCGCCTTCTGGTCACGCAGCGGCATCGCCCATGCCATGACCCCGGCCGAACTCCCCGCCCCGCTCAGCCAGGGCATCCCAGCCTTCGGCGACTCGATCGGGGGCATGTTCATCGCCGGCGGCATCTCGGCCGCCCTGCTCCACCGCGAGCGCACCGGCGAGGCTACCGAGGTCGACGTCTCGCTGCTCAGCTCGGCCGCCTGGGCCTCGGGTGCGCTGATCGCCCAGGTCGCCGAAACCGGCATCCTCACCCGCAACCCCTACCCCGGCCAGGGCGGCGCGGCGCGCAATCCCTTCTCCGGCAATTACCAGACCAGCGACAACGGCACGATCAACCTCTGCACGCTGTCGCCCGAAGGCCATATCCGCAGCCTGTTCGAGCACCTGGGCGTGCCGGAAGCCGCCGACGACCCACGGTTCGCCGATCCGCGTTCGCTGTTCGAAAACGCCGGGGCCGCCAGCGACATCATGGTAAAGGCCTTCGCGGCACAGCCGTTCGAATACTGGCGCCAGCACCTCAAGACCTTTTCAGGCCAATGGGCGCCGATCCAGTCGTTCGCGGATCTCCTCACCGACGATCAAGCCCTGGCCAACGACATGATCATCGAGGTCGAAGGCGCCGACGGCGGCGAGAACCTCAAGCTGGTCCGCGGTCCCGTCCAGTTCGACGGAGCGCCGGTCGAAACCACCCGCTCGCCCCAGGCCTCGGAGCATACCGAGATCGTGCTGATGGAGATGGGCATCGAGTGGGACAAGATCGAGGAGCTCAAGGCCAAGGGCGCGATCGCCTGATCTTTGGCGCCTGAAGGCGATCCCCACGGACGGGAGAACGGAATGACGCAGGTGATGAAAGGCGTGCGGGTCCTCGAAGTGGCCCAATTCGTCTTCGTCCCTGCCGCCGGCGCGATCCTGGCCGATTGGGGCGCGGAGGTCATCAAGGTCGAGCATCCGGTCCGCGGCGACGCCCAGCGCGGGGCGCGGTCGATCAACGGCATGACCTTCGACCCCGTCGCCAATCCGATGATGCAGCACCCCAACCGGGGCAAGCGCAGCGTCGCGATCGACTTGAACCACCCCGAGGGCCAGGCGCTGGTCTACGAGCTGGCGAAGAACGCCGACGTCTTCCTCACCAACTACCTGCCCGCCGCGCGCCGGAAGCTCAAGATCGACCTCGAGCATATCCGCGCGGCCAATCCTGCCATCATCTATGCGCGCGGCAGCGGCTACGGCGACAAGGGGCCGGACCGGGATCGCGGCGGCTACGACATGACCGCGTTCTGGATCCACTCGGGCGTGGCCAATGCGATGACGCCCAAGGAATTCGACGTGCCGCTGCAGATGGGCGTGGGCGGCATGGGCGATTCGTCGGCGGGCATGAACCTGGCCGGCGGCATCGCCGGGGCGCTGTTCCACCGCGAGCGAACCGGCGAGCCGAGCGAGGTCGACGTCTCGCTGCTGTCCACCGCGATGTGGATGTCGGGCATGGTCATCGCACCTTACATCCACGGCGGCAGCGAGATGCGGATCGGCCTCCCCCGGGTCGGCGGGGTGCCGGTAAATCCGTTCATGGGCCACTTCGCGACCTCCGACGGGCGCGCGATCAGCCTGTTTATCATGGTCCCCGACGCCTATATCCGGGACACCTTCGAACACCTCGGACTGACCGCGGCCGCGCGGGACCCGCGCTATGCCGATGCGGCGGGCTTGCGCGAACATAGCGCGGAAATCAGCGATCTGGTGGCCGCCGCCTTCACCGCTCGGCCGTTCGATTACTGGCGCGAGCATCTCAAGACAATGAAGGGCCAGTGGGCCGCGGTGCAGAGCCTGCTCGAGCTCGGCGCCGACGAACAGGCGATCGCCAACGACGCCTTCTTCGCGGTGGACCCGATCGACGGTTCGGGCCCGGTCCGGGTGGTCCGCGGTCCCGTCCAGTTCGACCACGCCCCCGTCCAGACGACCCGCGCGCCGGAGCACTCCGAACATACCGAGGCGGTATTGCTGGAACTGGGTCTTGAATGGGAGCATATCGAACGCCTAAAGGCCGCGGGTGCAATTGCCTGACATCAGGCCGACAGTTGAGGACAGAGAGAGATGAAGCCTGGAACCCGTCTTAAGAGTGCCGCCTGCGACACCGAGGTCATGGTCATCCGCACCGGCGGCGGTTCGATCGAATGCGGCGGCTCGCCGATGGGCGAGGCCAAGCCGGCCGAAGCCTCCGCGCTGAGCCCCGACTTCGCCGACGGCACCCTGATGGGCAAGCGCTACGTCGATGCGGACGGCGCCTACGAACTGCTCTGCGTCAAGCCGGGCAAGGGCTCGCTCAGCGTCGACGGCGTCAAGCTCGTCACCAAGGACGCCAAGCCGCTGCCCGCTTCGGACTGATTGGAAGCTGACGCAGCATGAACATCGCCCTGCTCCTTGAAATGGCCGCCGAGGCCGCGCCCGACCGGATCGGCCTGGTCTGCGACGGCAAGCGCTGGACCTATGCCGAACTGCTCGCCGCCGCGCGCGGGGCGTTTGAACTGATCCAGGAAAGCGGCGTCGAATATGTCGCCCTGCTCGACGAGAGCAGCGAGGCCGCGGTGATCGCGCTGTTCGGCGCGGCGCTGGCCGGGGTGCCCTATTGCCCGCTCAACTACCGCCTGGCCGATCCCGACCTCTCCGCCCTGCTGGGCCGGATCGCCCCGGCGCTGGTCGTCGGCGACGAAGGCCGGGTCGAACTGCTGGCCGGCAACCAGGGCCATACGGTCTATTCCCGGGAACTCTTCACGCAAAAGGTGCAGGAAACCGTCCCCGCGACCGAGGACCGCGAATACGATCCTGGCGAAGGCATTGCCGTGCAACTGTTCACCAGCGGCACCACCGCGGCGCCCAAGGCGGCGATCCTGCGGCATTCGAACCTGCTCGGCTATATCCTCGGCACGGTCGAATTCGCTTCGGCCGACGAAGATTCGGCGGCGATCGTCGTGGTCCCACCCTATCACATCGCGGGCATCTCCGCGCTGATGAGCTCGATCTATTCCAACCGGAAGATCGTGATGCTGCCGAGCTTCTCGCCGGAGGGCTGGCTCGGCCTGGTCGAGGCGGAGCGCGTCACCAATGCCTTCGTCGTGCCGACGATGCTGGGGCGGATCATCGACGCGATCGAAAAGGGCGCCGCCAACGACGTTTCATCGCTGCGGCAGATATCCTACGGCGGCGGCAAGATGCCGCTGGAGACGATCACCAGGGCGCTCGAACTGTTCCCCAGCACAGGCTTCACCAACGCATATGGCCTGACCGAGACGAGCTCGACCATCGCCCTGCTCGGCCCCGAGGATCACCGCGCCGCCCTGGCCTCGGACGATCCCAAGGTCCGCGCACGCCTGACCTCCCTCGGCCAACCGATCCCGACCGTCGAGATCGAGATCCGCGACGAAGACGGCAAGGTCGTGCCCACCGGCGAGGCCGGCGAGATCTACGTTCGCGGCGATCAGGTCTCGGGCGAGTACAAGGGCAAGTCCGCGCTCGACGCCGATGGCTGGTTCCCCACCCGCGATGCCGGCTTCATGGACGAGGACGGCTACCTGTTCCTCTCCGGCCGCGCCGACGACGTGATCGTGCGCGGCGGCGAGAACATGTCGCCGGGCGAGATCGAGGACGTCCTCCTGACCCATCCCGCCGTGGCGGACTGCGCCGCGGTCGCAGTGCCCTCGGTCGAATGGGGTGAAGCCGTCGGGCTGGCGGTCATCATCCGCGACGGCTGCGACGGCCCCTGCGAGGACGAGATCAGGAAGCTAGTCAAGGATCGCCTCCGCTCAAGCCGCGTGCCCGAGAAGATCGCCTTCGTTAAGGAGCTGCCCTACAACGAAATGGGCAAGCTGCTCCGCCGTGAGGTCAAGAAGATCCTTGCCGATTGAAGGTCCCTGATGGTCGCCCGGACTAATGCCCCCTGTGGGGCCATGCCGCCGGGCAGATTCCTTGATGGTCGCCCGGACTAATGTCCCCTGCGGGGCCATGCCGCCGGGCTCCGCAGGCCCTCCGATACCCTTGGCGCGCTGGGCCGACCGGCAGATCGCGGAACTGGCGCGGCTGACGGGATCGGAACGCATTGCATCGCTGGACGGCCCTACCCTGCTCGGCGAGCGGGGGTCGAACGGCAACTATCTGATCAATGGCCGGGTCTCGGCCGGCATCGGCGGCAGCCGGCTTTACGAGACGCGCGATGGCGGCTGGTTCGCCCTGACCTTGATCCGCATCGAAGACCGCGAGCTGCTGCCGGCGCTGTTTCTCGACGAGGCGATCGACGCGACCAACAACGCAGCCGTCGCCCGCGCCGTGGCCGAGCACGATTGCGCCGACCTGGTGACGCGCGGCCGCGACCTGGGCCTGCCGGTGGCCTCTGCGGATGAAATCCCGGCGTCTCCGCCGGTTGAGATCATGACCCGCGGCCCGGTCCGCGCACGGCCTGCCGGCCACCGCCCGCTGGTCATCGACCTGTCGGCGATCTGGGCCGGGCCACTGATCGGCAATCTGCTGTGGCTGGCCGGCGCCGAGGTGGCGAAGGTCGAGAGCCTGACCCGGCCCGACCTGATCCGCCGCGACGACCCGGCAACCTTCGACCTCATCAACCAGGGCAAGGCCAGCCTCGTGGTGGACTTTCACAGCGGCGAGGAGAAAGCCCGCCTCGTCGAGCTGATCCGCCGCGCCGACTTCGTGATCGAGAGCTCGCGTCCCCGCGCCTTGCGCCATCTCGGCATCGACGCCGATGCACTGGTGCGCGAAACGCCCGGCCTGGTCTGGCTATCGGTCACCGGCCACGGCGCGACCGGCGAGGCTGCGAACTGGGCCGGCATCGGCAACGACTGCGCGGTTGCCGGCGGCCTGTCCCGCGCCCTGGCCGAGGCGGCCGGCGAACCCGGCTATGTCGGCGACGCCGTGGCCGACCCGCTGACCGGGATCACCGGCGCGATCGCGGCCCGGCAGGCCTTCCGGAGCGGCGAGGCGCAGCGCATCGGCCTTGCCATGAGCGCGATCACCGCCCGCGCTCTGGCCGAAGAGCGCGCCTACGACCCAGCACGATTGCAAGCCGAGCTCGCGGCCTGGGGGAACGCAATCGGCCGACCCTTTCCCAAGGTCCGCCGCCGCACGATGTTCGAGCCGGTCCACGACTTCGGCGCCGACACCGCGGCCTGGCTGCGATGCTGATCCGCAACGCCGAAGTCTGGGAGCACGGGCTGGCGGACGTGCGGGTCGCGGGCGGCAGCATCGCCGAGTTGGGCCGGCTCTCGCCCGGCGATGGCGAAGTGGTGATGGAGGCCGCGGGCAATGCCCTGCTCCCCGGCCTCCACGACCACCATATCCACCTCGCGGCCCTCGCAGCCAGGCAGGCCTCGATCGCCTGCGGCCCTCCGGAGGTCACCGACGCGGCGAGCCTCGCGCAGGCGCTCGCGCGTCCCGGTCGGGGGTGGCTACGCGGAACCGGCTATCACGAGAGCGTGATGGGCCTGCCCACGGCGCGCGAGCTCGATGCGCTCCTGCAGGACCGCCCCTTGCGCATTCAGCACCGCTCCGGTCGTATGTGGCTGCTGAACTCGCTGGCCCTCGCGGCACTCCTCGAGCGCGCCGAGCCGCCGCCCGGGCTCGAGCGCGATGCCCAGGGCTACACCGGCCGCCTGTTCGACGAGGACGATTGGCTCCGCACCGCGCTCGGCGCCGCACCGCCGTCGCTGCGCGACGTCTCGCGCGAGCTGGCGCGCTGCGGCGTTACTGGGGTGACCGACATGTCACCGCGCAACGACCACGCGATGGCGGCGCACTTCGCTGCCGAGATGGGCCGCGGCAGCCTGGTGCAGCGCGTGACGCTCGCCGGGTCTGCGGCCCTGGGCGAAGCCGCTCCCGGACCCTGGGTGCTCGGCCCGGCCAAGCTCCACTTGCATGAAGCCGCCCTGCCCGACTTCGCGGCCGCGACGCAGTTCATCGCCGAGGCTCACCGGCAGGGCCGAGCGGTCGCGGTCCACTGCGTCAGCGAGGTCGAACTGGTGTTCACGCTCGCCCTGTTCGAGACCGCGGGCAGCGAGCACGGCGATCGCATCGAGCATGCTTCGGTCGCCTCGGGCGAGCTGGTGGCCCGCATC
>JASGGH010000051.1:0-20397 GCA_047605105.1 Novosphingobium sp.
CCTATCTAGCGGGACTGTGGTTCTGGTGGTGCGCAGCCGAGCGGCCCACGTCGGTGGATGGGGTGAGGTTGCGCGCGGGCTTCGACGATCTCGGTCTGAGCGGGTGGAATGAAGCGGCAAAACACAACCTCCGCTCACCCCTGAGCTTGTCGAAGGGTAGGGAGCAGCGTTGCACCAAGCCTCGGTCCGTATTAGGGCTGACGCACCGTATCCGGAATGGAGTTGCCGATGTTCGCGCCGCCGCCCCGCATCGAAGCCGATGTCTTCGTGAAGATGCCCGAGAAGATCGGGATCACCGGGCGCTTCTCCTACTGGGCCTCGATCCAATTCGGCGGAGCCGATACGCCGACCTTCCTCGAAGGCCCCTCGTTCGACCGCGCGGGCAATCTCTGGGTCGTCGACATCCCCTGGGGCCGGCTGCTCAAGATCACCCCGGCGGGCGAGGTCTCGGTCGGCTGCGAGTACGATGGCGAGCCCAATGGGCTGAAGTTCCACAAGGATGGCCGCGCCTTCGTCTGCGATCACAAGCAGGGGATCATGGTCTTCGATCCCGCGAGCGGAAAGATCGAACCGTTCCTGGAGCGCAACACGCTCGAACGCTTCAAGGCGACCAACGACCTCGTCTTCACCCGCAACGGCGACATGTATTTCACCGACCAGGGCCAGACCAGCCTGGCCGACCCCACCGGGCGCCTCTACCGCCTGCGCGCCGACACCGGCAAGCTCGAGTGCCTGCTCGACAACGTCCCCGGCCCCAACGGGCTGGTGCTCAACAAGGCCGAGAACGTCCTGTTCCTCGCCGTCACCCGCGCCAATGCGGTGTGGAAGATCACCCTGCTGGACAACGGCGACGTGGCCAAAGTCAGCACCTATATCCAGATGACCGGCGGCACCGGGCCCGACGGCATGGCGATCGACGAGAACGACAACTTGGCGGTCTGCCACGTCGGCTTCGGCGCGGTCTGGCTGTTCAGCCACCGCGGCGAGCCGATGCTACGGATCGACGCGCCGGTGGTCGACGGGGTGTTCGGCCACATGACCACCAACTGCGCCTATGGCGGGCCGGACAACAAGACGCTGTTCATTACGGAGTCGAAGACGGGGACGGTGCTCTCCGCGCCGATGCCGGTGGCCGGGCGGAAGATGTATTCGCATCAGGACTGATGCGTCGCTCAACCCAACCACCGTCACCCCGGATCAAATCCGGGATGAAGGAATAGGCGACAGAGGGTTTGAAATAAAATTACTCAAACTAGTAACAAATAACAATTCCCTCGGAGCCCGATCGGTACTAGCCTCGTTGTAATAGAGAGGAGCCGCGGATGGGCGACAGCCGTGACAATGGGCACCGCGACGGGCACGATGAGGAGCATGGCCTGCATATCCCGGAGCCCGACGCCCGGCCCGGCGAGCAGCCCGATTTCTCGGACATCGTCGTGCCGCCCGCCGGCATTGTCCCGCGCCCGCCGGTCGATGTCGCGGCGCATGACATCCGCGAACATGCCTGGGGCCTGATCCGCGTCCTCGGCGACGACGGGATCGCGGTCGGCGAGTGGAACCCGCACCTTTCGCCCGAGGACCTGACCAAGGGCCTGCGCGCGATGATGCTGACTCGCGCCTACGACAACCGCATGTTGCGCGCCCAGCGCCAGGGCAAGACCAGCTTCTACGTCAAGTCGACCGGCGAGGAGGCGGTCGCCGTCGCCGGGGCCATGGCGCTCGAATATACCGACATGTGCTTTCCGACCTATCGCCAGCAGGGCATCCTGATCGCACGGGACTGGCCGCTGGTCGACATGATGAACCAGGTCTATTCGAACCGGGGGGACCGGCTGAAAGGGCGGCAGCTGCCGGTGATGTATTCGGTCCGCGAAGCTGGATTCTTCTCGATCTCGGGCAATCTCGCCACCCAGGTCCCGCAGGCGGTCGGCTGGGCCATGGCCGCCGCCACCGACGAGGACAAGCGCATCGCCGCCGCCTGGATCGGCGACGGTTCCACCGCCGAGGGCGACTTCCACTATGCCCTGACCTTCGCCTCGGTCTATCAGGCGCCGGTCGTGCTCAACGTGGTCAACAACCAGTGGGCGATCTCTTCGTTCTCGGGCATCGCCGGGGCCGAGCAGGCGACCTTCGCGGCGCGGGGGCTGGGCTTCGGCATCCCTTCGCTGCGGGTCGACGGCAACGATTTCCTGGCGGTCTACGCGGTGACCGAATGGGCCGCCGAGCGCGCCCGGCGCGACCTCGGGCCGACCTTGATCGAGCTCTATACCTACCGGGTCGAAGGCCACTCGACCTCCGACGATCCGACCCGCTATCGGCCGCTGGCCGAGCCGGGCGAGTGGCCCTTCGGCGATCCGATAAAGCGGCTGAAGGAGCATCTCATCGGCCTGCAGGCCTGGTCCGACGAGAAGCACGCGGCGCTCGAACGGGAAGTGACCGACGAGGTCACGGCCGCCGCGAAGGAGAGCGAGAGGAACGGCACCCTGCGCGACGGCGGCATTCCCGCGGGCACCATGTTCGAGGACGTGTACAAGGACATGCCGCCGCACCTTGCCCGCCAGCGTTCGGAAGCGGGGTACTGACGATGCCCGGCATCAGCATGATTGAGGCGATCAACCAGGCCCAGGCCGTCGCGCTCGACCAGGACCCCGACGTGATGATCTTCGGCGAGGACGTCGGCTATTTCGGCGGCGTCTTCCGCGCGACCGAAGGCCTGCAGAAGCGGCACGGGCGGGGCCGGGTGTTCGACACGCCGATCTCCGAGGGGGGGATCATCGCCGTGGCCATCGGCATGGGCGCCTACGGCAAGCGCCCCGTCGTGGAGATCCAGTTCGCCGACTACATCTATCCCGCGGTCGACCAGATCGTCTCGGAGGCCGCGCGGCTACGCTACCGCACTGCCGGCGAATGGTGGGCGCCGCTGACCATCCGCAGCCCCTACGGCGGCGGGATATACGGCGGGCAGACCCATAGCCAGAGTCCGGAAGGGATATTCACCCATGTCGCGGGCCTCAAGACCGTGATCCCGTCGAACCCCTACGACGCCAAGGGCTTGCTGCTTGCCGCGATCGCCGACGATGACCCGGTGCTCTTCTTCGAGCCCAAGCGGCTCTACAACGGCCCCTTCGACGGCCATCACGATCGCCCGGTGACGAGCTGGGCCGGGCATGCCGATGCCGAGGTGCCGGAGGGGCACTATACCGTCCCGCTCGGCAAGGCGCGGGTGGTGCGCGAAGGCCAGGACGTCACCGTGCTGGCCTACGGCACCATGGTCCATGTCGCGCTGGCCGCGGCCGCGGAAACGGGCATCGATGCCGAGGTGATCGACCTGAGAAGCCTGGTGCCGCTCGATCTCGAGGCCATCGTGGCCTCGGTGAACAAGACCGGGCGCTGCGTGGTGGTTCACGAAGCGACCCGGACCGGCGGCTTCGGCGCAGAACTCGTCGCGCTGGTGCAGGAGCATTGCTTCTTTGCCCTCGAAGCGCCGGTCGAGCGCGTCACCGGCTACGACACCCCCTATCCCCACGCCTTCGAGTGGGAGTATTTTCCTGGCCCGGCGCGCGTCGGCGCGGCCTTGCAGCGCACGGTAGAGAACGCATGAGCTCCTATTACTTCAAGCTCCCGGACATCGGCGAAGGCATCGCCGAAGCCGAGATCGTCGCCTGGCACGTCAAGGTCGGCGACCGCGTCGGTGAGGACCAGCCGCTCGCCGACATGATGACCGACAAGGCTACGGTCGAGATCGAGAGCCCCGTGGCCGGCGTGGTCAGGAAGCTGGCCGGCGAGGTCGGCGACATGGTGCCGATCGGCGCGGTGCTGGTGGAGTTCGAGGCCGCGGGCGAGGCGCCGGTGGAAGAGAAGGCGCCGGTGGTGCTGCCGGTCGATGCGGTGTTCAAGATGGAAGCTGAGGGCGACACTACTCCCCCCTCCTCTTCAGGGGAGGAGCCGGGGGTGGGGCCTGTCGCAGAAACGCCGTCCTTGTCCGACAGCCCCCACCCCAACCCCTCCCCTGAAGGGGAGGGGCTTACTTCGCCCTCCCGCCGCGTCCTCGCCTCTCCCGCCGTCCGCGCCCGCGCCAAGGACCTCGGCATCGACCTCGCCCAGGTTAAGAGCGACGGCGGGCACATCCGCCACGCCGATCTCGACGCCTTCCTGCGCTACGGCAGCGCGCAGGGCTACCAGGCGCCGCACGCCGCGCGCGGCTGGGCCGACGAGACGATCAAGGTCATGGGCCTGCGCCGCCGCATCGCCGAGAACATGGCCGCCGCGAAGCGCCACATCCCGCACTTCACCTATGTCGACGAGTTCGACGTGACCAAGCTCGAAGAGCTGCGCGCCGATCTCAACGCCAACCGCGGCGACAGGCCCAAGCTCACCGTCCTGCCGCTGCTGATCGTCGCGATCTGCCGCGCCCTGCCGCGCTTCCCGATGCTCAATGCGCGCTACGACGAGGCGGGCGTGGTGACGCGCTTCGGCAGCGTGCACCTCGGCATCGCCGCCCAGACCGACGCCGGGCTGATGGTCCCGGTGCTGCGCGACGCCCAGGACAAGAACGTCTGGCAACTCGCTGCCGAGATCGCCCGGCTGTCCGAAGCGGCGCGGAGCGGCAAGGCGGCGGCGTCCGAGCTCAGCGGCTCGACCCTGACCCTGACCTCGCTCGGGCCCTTGGGCGGCATCGCCACGACCCCGGTGATCAACCGCCCCGAAGTGGCGGTCATCGGCCCGAACAAGATCGTCGAGCGCCCGGTCTTCGGACATGATGCGCTCGGCCGCGACGAACTGCGCCGCGCCAAGCTGATGAACCTGTCGATTTCCTGTGACCACCGCGTGGTCGACGGCTGGGACGCGGCGAGCTTCGTCCAGGCGGTCAAGGCGCTGGTCGAGACCCCGGTGCTGCTGTTCGACAGCTAAAGATTCCCCCGAGCTTGTCTCGGGGAGGGGGATCGCCCGCGGATCATTGCCCGATTGCTGACGTGATCGCCGACTCCTTCACGCTCCAGTTCGACACCGATCGAGGTCGTCTCATTGAGCTGTTTGCGCGCCTGCGGCACCGTATCGTCCGGGCCGAACGTGTCGGGCAGCGGCCGGAGGCGAAATTGCTCGGGATCTTCAGCGCAGACCACGATCTCGCCGGGCGTGCGCGGCGGGCAGCGGGGCTTGGCCTTGAGGTAGCTGGGAAGCGTGAACCGCGAGGTGCCATCCTCGTCGGGCGCGGCGATTTCGACCGGCGGTGCGCCTGCGTCCGAACACCCCTCTCGTCCTTGCGGTCAGACGGAGGTTTGGCGTCCGATTACGGCAGCAGTTTGGCGCGGGATCAGGCGTGCGTGATCAGCCCGGCCGCCTCGATCCCGGTCAGCGCGACGATCTCGTCGTTGTCCGAGGTGTCGCCGGTAACCCCAACGGCCCCGATCACTGCGCCAGCGCCGTCCACCACGAGCACGCCGCCCGCCGCGGGAATGATCCCGCCTTGGCTGATCGGGCCGAGCGAGGCCACGAAGGTCGGCCGCTCGGCTGCCATCTCGGCGATCTTGCGCGAGGAAATGCCCAGCGCGAGTGCGCCCGAGGCCTTGCCGGTCGCGATGCCCGGCCGCAGGTTGGACGAGCCGTCCTCGCGTAGCAGCGCCAGTGCATGGCCGCCCGCATCCAGCACGACCACGGTCAGCGGCTTCAGCCCCAGTTCGCGTCCCTTGGCGAGGGCGGCGGCGGCGATGATCTGGGCCTGGGCGAGGGTAATGGCAGCCATGAATTCAGGTGTCCTTGACTCTGGGGAGAGAAAATTCCAATTACGGAACTCTGTTTCTATATAGGTACAGCGGCGAGTCACGCCGGTCAACGAGGATGCGCGCAATGCCCAAGCACATTCACCTGATCTCGTTCCAGATCAACTCGCCGATGAACCACACGGTGAATTCCTGGTCGCATCCGACCGACAACCGCCTCGACGCCATGGCCGACCTCAAGTTGTGGATCGACATGGCCAGGACGCTGGAGCGGGGCCTGTTCGATGCGCTGTTCTTCGCCGACACGCCGGGCGTCTTCGACCGCTTCCACGACCGTATGGACGAGGCGATCCGCTACGGCGTCTGCTGGCCGACGATGGACCCGATCACGCTGCTCGGCGCGATCGCCGGAGCGACCGAGAACCTCGGCCTCGCCGCCACGGTCTCGACCGGGCCGCACCATCCCTATTCGGTGGTCCGCCAGCTCTCGACCCTCGACTACATGAGCGGCGGGCGGGTCGGCTGGAATATCGTCACCGGCCACCTGCGCGGCGAGCACCGCGCCTACGGCCTCACCGAACTTCCCCACGACGCCCGCTACGACCGCGCCGAGGAGTACATGGACGTCTGCTACGCGCTGTGGAACTCGGTGGGCGCGGATGCGATTCTGGCCGACAAGGCCACCGGCATCTTCGCCGATCCCGCCAAGGTCGCGAAGGTTGAGCACAACGGCGAGTTCTTCAACTGCAACACCGTCGCCCCGGCGCTGCCATCGCCGCAGGGCCGGCCGGTGCTCTACCAGGCGGGCTCGTCGGGCCGCGGCCAGGAATTCGCGATGAAGCACGCCGACGTGGTCTTCGCGATCCAGCCCAACCTGCCGGGCATGAAGAAGTTTATGAACGACTTCCGCGCCACCGCCGCTTCGCTCGGCCGCACCCCGGCGCCGGGGGTGACCTTCGGCATCCAGCCGATCGTCGGCGGGACCGAGGAAGAGGCCAAGAAGAAGCTCGACGACCTCATCGAGAAGATGCATTTCGACGGCGCGCTCAGCCGCCTGTCGGGCACCATGGGCGTGGACTTTAGCGGCATGGACCTCGACCAGCCGCTGGTCGAGATGCAGACCCAGGGCTCACAGGGGCTGATGAAGGCTTTCTCGAACATCGTCGACGACAAGCCGCTGACCCTGCGCGACGTGGCGATTCGCTGGGGCCTGTCGGTCGGCATGCCGCAGATCGTCGGCACGCCCGAGCAGGTCGCCGACCGGATGGAGCACATCTGGCGCGAGACCGGCTGCCACGGCTACAACATCACCCCGCACGTGATGCCGGTTTCGATCGACGACATCGTCGACGAGGTCGTGCCGATCCTGCAGAAGCGCGGGGTCTATCCGACCGAGTACCAGGGCAAGACCCTGCGCGAGAACTCCGAACTGGGCTGAGCGACTTGACCGAGACCGTCTACATCTACGATCCGATCCACCCCGCGGGCGCGAACCGGATCGCCGCCGCGCACGAGGTGATCTGGCCCGAGCAGGGCCCGGCGCTCGGCGGCGACGACCCGCGCATTCCCGACACGACCTTCATCGTCATCCGCACCACCGACCTGCCCGAGGCGTTGATCGCACGGATGCCCAAGCTCAAGGCCATCGTGAAGCACGGCGCCGGGGTGGACAACATCCCGATCCCCTTCGCGACCAGCCGCGGGGTGATGGTCGCCAATACGCCCGGCGGCAACAATTCGACCGCCGTGGCCGAGGGCGCGGTGACGCTGATGCTGGCCGTCCTGCGCCGGGTCCGCGAGATGGATGCCGTGGTCCGCGAGAACCGCTGGGACGAGCGCTGGAAGACCCGCCTCTCCGACCTCACCGAAGCCAAGGTCGGGCTGATCGGCTTCGGCCGGATCGCGCGCTGCACCGCCAGGATCTGCGGCGCCGGGTTCGGCGCGGAGATCGCCGCCTACGACCCGATGCTCTCGGGCGAGGATGTCCGCGCGGCGGGCGCGACGCCGATGGCGCTCGACGAGCTGCTCGCCTGGGCCGATGTCATCTCGATCCACGTGCCGCTGACCGAGACCACCCAGGGCCTGATCGGCGCGCGTGAGCTCGGGCTGATGCACCGCGGCGCGGTGATCGTGAACACCTCGCGCGGCGGGATCATCGACGAGGAGGCGCTCGCCGATGCGCTGCGCGGCCA
Source organism: Novosphingobium sp. (assembly GCA_047605105.1). Classification (GTDB taxonomy): domain Bacteria; phylum Pseudomonadota; class Alphaproteobacteria; order Sphingomonadales; family Sphingomonadaceae; genus Novosphingobium. The sequence goes on from JASGGH010000051.1 coordinate 7,913, forward strand.
CCACATCGGCGGCGCAGGCATCGACGTCTTCGAGTTCGAGCCGCCCAAGCCCGACAATCCGCTCTTCGCCCTGGCCAACGTGGTCCTCGCCCCGCATGTCGCGGGGGTCACCGAAGCCAGCATGAAAGGCATGGCGCTTGCCTGCGCCGATGTCGTCGATACGGTGCTCGCCGGAAATCGGCCCGCCACTCTCCTGAATCCCGAGGTCCTGAAATGAAACCCCTGAAGCCCGTCATCTACAGCAAGATCCCGCAGTCCGACCCGGCGCTGATCGCCCGCGCGGCGCAGTTCGGGATCGCCGACCTGCACGAGGCGCTCGGCGGGGTCGCGGGGCGGATGTGCCTGATGAGCTCGAACATGCGCCCCATCGCCGATGGCCAGCGCGTGGTCGGACCGGCGGTGACCTCGTGGAACTATCCCGGCGACAACCTGATGATCCACGCCGCGCTCAACGTCGCAGGGCGCGGCGACGTGCTGGTGCTGACCAACGGCGGCACCTCGCAGGGCGCGCTGTGGGGCGATGTCGCCTGCGGCTTCGCGGTGAAGAAGGGCCTGGCCGGAACCGTGGTCCACGGCGCGACGCGCGACACCGACGCGATCCGCGAGCTCGGCTATCCGGTCTGGGCCAGCCACATCTCGGTCGAGCACCCCGAGAAGCGCGGCCCCGGCGCGGTCAACGTGCCGATCGTGGTCGACGGCGTCTTGGTCGAGCCCGGCGACATCATCGCCGCCGATGCCGATGGCGTGCTGGTCATCCCCCGCGCCCTGCTGGCCCACACCGTTGAGCGCGCCGAGGCCCGCGCCGCTTCGGAAGTCGTGTTCCGGACCCGCATCGCCGCGGGCGAGAAGCTGATCGACATCCTCGGCATGCAGGCGGTGATCGACGCCGCGGGGATCGAGCAGGTCGACGGCACCTGGAACGGCGAGGCTTGATGAAGCCCGCCTGGAATATCGAGGACCTGCGCCTGGCGGCCAAGCGCCGGCTGCCGCGCGCGATCTTCGAATTCGTCGAACGCGGCAGCGAGAACGAGTACCTCGCCGGCCTCAACAAGGACGCGCTCGACGCGATCCGGATGATGCCGCGCACCCTGCGCGACGTGACCGGGCGCAGCAGCGAGATCGAGCTGTTCGGCCGCAAGCTGCCGATGCCGCTCATCGTCGGCCCGACCGGCACCGCCGACCTGCTCTGCCACGGCGGCGAGAGCTGCATTGCCACTGCCGCGGCCGAGGCGGGCATTCCCTTCACTCTCGCGACCAGCTCGACCACCTCGATGGACCGCATCGCCGAGATCACCAAGGCGACCGGTTTCTGGATGCAGATGTACCTGTGGGAGCGGCGCGACCTCTCCTGGCAGGTGGTCGACCGCGCCAAGGGCCTCGACGCCGAAGCGCTGATCCTGACCGTCGATACCCCGGTCTGGCCCAACCGCGAGTTCAACAAGCGCAACGGCATGGCCAACCCGATCCGGCCCAATCCGACGCTCGCGCTCGACTTCGCATTGCACCCGGCCTGGCTGCTGCGGGTCATGGGCCGCTACATGCTGACCCACGGCGGCCTGCCCAAGTTCGCCAACTATCCCAAGGAGATCGGCGGCTCGGTGACCGGCCCGGTCAACCGCGTGACCAATTCGGCCTCGGTGAACTGGGACGACGTCAAGGAACTGCGGCGGCGCTGGCCGAACAAGCTGATCCTCAAGGGCGTGCTGTCCAAGGACGACGCGATGCTGGCGGCCGACCACGGCGTCGATGCGGTGATCGTCTCCAACCACGGCGCGCGCAATTTCGACGCTTCGCCGGCCTCGATTCAGGTCCTGCCCGAGATCGTCGATGCCGTGGCGCATCGCATGACGGTGATCTTCGACGGCGGCATCCGCCGCGGCAACCATGTCCTGAAGGCCATGGCGATCGGCGCCCACTGCACGCTGATCGGCCGGGCGACGCTCTACGGCGCCGCCGCGGGCGGCAAGGCGGGCGCGGCCCGGGCGCTTGAGATCCTGCGCGAGGAGATCGGCACCTCCATGGCCATGCTCGGGGTCAATTCGATTCCCGAGCTGGACCGTAGCGTGCTGCGCTAGAGAAAGAGCTCGGCCGCGGCGTCGATGATCGCTTCGGCGTCGAGGCGATAGGTGCGGTACAGGTCCGGGATGTCGCCGGTCTGGCCGAAGCGGTCGGTGCCGAGCGGACTGACCCGTAGGCCCTTGACGCTGCCCAGCCACGAGAGCGCCGCGGGCGACCCGTCGAGCACCGTGACCAATCCCGCGCCGGGGGCCAGCGGGGCGAGCAGGGTGCCGGCATGGCAGGGCTGCGGCCGCTGGCCGAGCCCGCGCGCCGCGTGCCGGGCGGACCAGCCGCGGTGCAGCAGGTCGGGGGAAGTCACGTTGAGCAGGCCGAGGCCCGGCACGTCGTCGATAAGCTGTTCCCAGGCGGAAAGCGCCTCGGGCGCGACCGCGCCGGTGAAGGCGATCGCCATGCTCGCGCCCGGTGCGGGCTTGCGCAGCCAATAGCCGCCCTTGACCGCGTCGGCTTCCCAGGAATCGTCCTCACGCTCGATCTGGGCGATCGGGCGGGTGGTCAGCCTGAGATAGACCGAACTGCCGTCTTCGCGCTGCATGTGGGCGAAGGCGTGGGCCATGAGGATCGCCAGTTCGTCGGCGAAGGCCGGCTCGAACATGGTCAGGCCGGGCTGGCCCATCCCGATCAGCGGGGTGCTGATCGACTGGTGCGCCCCGCCTTCGGCCGCCAGGGTCAGGCCCGAGGGCGTGCCGACCAGCAGGAAGCGCGAATCCTGGTAGCATCCGTAGTTCAGCGCATCGAGGCCGCGGGCGATGAAGGGGTCGTAGACCGTGCCCACCGGGAGCAGCCGCGTGCCGAAATGCGGCGCGGCGAGGCCGAGCGCGGTCAGCAGCGAGAAGAAATTGCTCTCGGCGATGCCCAGCTCGATGTGCTGGCCGGCCCGATGGGCCGACCATTTCTGCGCGGAGGGGATCCTGGCCTGCTGGAAGACGTCGGCCAGCTCCCGGCGGCGGAACAGCCCGCGCTGGTTGACGAAGCCGCCGAGGTTGGTGGTCTGGGTCACGTCGGGAGCGGTGGTGACGATGCGGTCGCCGATTTCCTCGCCCGACTTGGCGAGGTCGAGCAGGATGCGGCCGAAGGCGGCCTGGGTCGATTGCACCGCGCCCGGCGGCACGGCGAAGCGGGCCGGGACCGGCACGGCGGGGGCCTGGGGCTCGGGGGCCTGGCGGGCGAGGGCGCTTGTCCCGACGAAGGCGCGCAGGTCCGCGGCGGCATTGGCGCCGAGCCCGCCCCAGGGCTCCCACTCGTCGCCTTCGGCAATGTCGAGGGACGCGCGCAGCTCCGCAATCTGTCCGCCGTTCATCATGCCCGAGTGGTTGTCCTTGTGACCGGCCAGCGGGAGGCCCCAGCCTTTGACGGTATAGGCGATGAACAGCGTGGGCCGATCATCCTGCGCGGCGTCGAAGGCTTCGGCCAGGGTCTCGACGCAGTGGCCGCCGAGATTGGTCATCAGCGCGGCGAGTTCCTCGTCGTCGAAGCTGCCGAGCAGCGCCTTCACGTCGGCCTTGCCGCCAATGTCCGCCGTCAGCCGCTCGCGCCAGGCCGCGCCGCCGAGGAAGGTCAGCGCGGCATAGTCGGCGTTGGGGCAGTTCTCGATCCACTCTTCGAGCGTCTTGCCGCCGGGCCTGGCGAAGGCGGCGCGCTGGCGCTTGCCGTACTTCAAGGTGACCACGCGCCAGCCGCAGGTCTGGAACATGTCGTCGAAGCGGCGGAACATGCGGTCCGCGGTGGTGCTGTCGAGCGACTGGCGGTTGTAGTCGACGATCCACCAGCAGTTCCTGAGGTCGTGCTTGTAGCCCTCGATCAGGCATTCCCAGATATTGCCCTCGTCGAGCTCGGCGTCGCCCATCAGCGCGATCATCCGGCCGGCCTCGGCTTCGGCGAGCTGGCCGTGGGCGATCAGGTAGTCCTGGGTCAGGCTGGTGAAGGCCGTCGCCGCGACCCCGAGGCCGACCGAGCCGGTCGAGAAGTCGACCGGGATCGCGTCCTTGGTCCGCGAGGGATAGGACTGCGCCCCGCCAAGGCCGCGGAAGCTCTGCAGCTTCTCGAGCGACTGGTTGCCGAGCAGGTAGTGGATCGCATGGAGCACCGGCCCGGCGTGCGGCTTGACCGCGACCTTGTCCTGCGGGCGCAGCGCGTGGAAATAGAGCGCGGCCATGATCGCGGTCATCGAGGCGCAGCTCGCCTGGTGCCCACCGACCTTCTGGCCGTCGCGCTTGGGCCGCAGGGCGTTGGCGTTGTGGATGGTCCAGGAGGACAGCCAGCGCAGCCGCGCCTCGACCGCTTCCAGGGATTTTACCAGATCCTGGCGCCCGTCGGACAGAACTGTGGCCACCTGCGCGCCTCCTCCATGTTGGAGCGAGGGCTTTATTCCGGATCGGCCGGGCATGTCCTTGCGAAGGTGGTTGCCATGATGCACCGGAGTGGCAGATAGTGCCGGTAATAATAAGATATGAGAAAGATCCTGCCAATGCCTGTGCTCGACGAGACCGATCGCCGAATCCTCGACCAGGTTCAGGCCGATGGGCGCGTGTCCAACCAGGAACTGTCCGAACGGGTCGGCCTATCCCCCAGCCCGTGCCTGCGCCGCCTGCGCCAGCTCGAGCACGACGGGGTGATCTCGCGCTATGTCGCGCTGGTCGATCCCGCCGCGGTCGGGCTCGGGGTGACGGCCTTCGTGCGCATCCGGCTCGACGCCCAGGACGACCGGCACCTGGCGCAGTTCGAAGGCGCGGTGGCGGACTTTCCCGAAGTCATGGAATGCTACCTGATGACCGGCGAGGCCGACTACCAACTGCGGGTGCTGGTCGGATCGCTCGGCGAGTTCGAGGACTTCCTGCGCCATCGCCTGACCAGGATACCCGGCGTCGCCCAGGTCACCACCAGCTTCGCGCTGCGCCCGGTGGTCTACAAGACCGCCGTGCCGACCCGTCAGGCCGGCGGGAAGGGGCCGGCATAGCCCAGGATCCGCGAGATCCGTTGACCGGCATCGCGCACCAGGGCTTCCAGTTCGCCGCGGCGGGCGTCCATCCGCTCGGTCGGCCCGGCGATCGAGACCGCACAGAACGCGCGGCCTTCGGTATCGAACACCGGGCTGGCGACGCCGCTGGCGCCGTCGACGATGCCGTTGCGATCGTAGACCACGCCGCTCTCGCGCACCCGGCGGAGGAGCGCGGGCATCTCCTCCTTGCGGGTGGTCTCAGTGCTGAATTCGAAGAATTCGGCCTGATCGAGGTAGCGCGCCTGCTGCTCGGCCGGCTGGAACGCGAGCATCGCCTTGCCCGAGGCGACGGCGAACAACGGCCGGCGGTTGCCCGCGCGCATCGCGAAACGCAGCAGCGAGGGGGATTCGATGACCTCCAGATAGACGCTCTCAGTCAGCTTGTCGGAGATCACCGACAGCATCACCGTTTCGCCGGATTCATCGGCCAGGGCCTCCAGCACGGGCCGCGCGCAGGCGGGGAACTGCGCGGCGGGAGCCGCCTGGCTCAATGCCGCGGCGAGGCGGAAGCTCTCGGGGCCGGGCCGATAGAGCCCGCCCGCGCGCACGACGAAGCCGCCGTGCTCCAGCGTGCGGAGCAGGCGGTGCAGGCTGGTCTTAGGCAGCTTGAGGGCCGCCGCTAGCTCGCCCAGGGCCATGCCCGCGCCGCTCGCGGCCACGGCCATCAGCACTTCGGGCACGCGCAGGATCGCGCGGGGGCCCGCATCTTCGCGCCCCGGGTCCTCGATGCTGCTGTCGTCGCTGGCGATTACCGCTTCCGGCACTGGGTGGTCACTCTCGTTGGCTCGTTGCGACAAGAGCCTGCCGCGCTTCCCTTGGCAAGTGGCTGCGCAAGGTGGCGGGCCGCCTTGGGGCACCGGGGCTATTCGGACGGAACCACCGGCAAGCAACGGCCGGTCATCGTCGCCGCGCAAGGCATTGACCAGCAGGTCCGCCGTATAGAGCGGCTGGTGCAGCGCGTCGGAAGTCGTCATGTCCCCTCGAGAATCATCCCGAGGAATAAGGGCATCAATGTTCCATAATATGCAGGCGGGCCGGTGCCGGACCCGTTTCGGCGCAACCGAAACGGCCTCCAGCTCCGCCAAGCGGAGAAAGCCTCAGCCGCGCGTCTCGGCGATCGGATTGCCGAACAGGCTGCCGGGCGAGCGCCAGTCCTCGCGCACGCGGCGGTGGGCGATGAGCCAGTCGCTGCCGACCTTGCGGAAGGTGTCGAGATAGTAGCCGGCGTGATCCGGGCCGACATCGGTCCAGGCGACCCAATAGGTGCGGACCTGGGCACCGTCGGGCCCGGAGCCGCCCGATGCCAGCAGGTCGATCTTGCAGGTCGAGAGGTGATGCCGCGCGAAGCTGGCACGGTGCACGCGCTCGCCGCTCATCGTCTGGTCCAGCCAGCGCTGCTGCCAGGCGCGGATCGCCGCGCGGCCCGCATAGCGGAAGGCGAAGGCCGGGTCCGGGTGATCGGCCTCCATGATCCCGTCCTCGGTGAAGCAGGATACGTAGTCGTCGATTCTGAGCCGGTCGCCGCTGACGTTGTACTTCGCCAGGGTGTCGCGGATGCCCTCGCGGGCGAGGAGTTCGTCGAGGGTCAAATTGCGAGTACCTTCCGCATCGTGGCGTGGCTCTCCTCGCTGCCGTCGAGCGCGCGGTTGAAGCGCTCGGCGATCCGCCAGCCATCCGGCGTGCGGCGCAGCGTCCAGTGGTTGACCGCCGCGCGCCAGAGGAACCAGCGGCCTTCCTCGCGCAGGATCACCACCGAGTAGCCGACCGCTTCCGCCTCGTCGCCGTGGACTGCGATCCTGGGCGTGGCGGTCAGGTGGGCGCAGCCGGTGTTCACCAGGTCGAGGTGGCCCGGCCAGGAATACATTCCCGCGATCTCGTCGGGCGCCGCCAGCCGCTTGGACCCGCCATCGGGCAGGGTGAAGCTGTAGCCGCCGCCTTCGACCCATAGCCGGCCCGCCGGCTCGGCCGTGGCGCTGTCCACCAGCGGGCCGTAGGTATTGAGCAGGTTGAGGATTTCGAGTTGATCCTCGGCGTTCTGCAGCCGCGCTTCGAGGGTGGCGAGGCGGTGTTCGGTATCCATTGGCGTCCTCTCAGGAGATCGAAAACCCTGCTTCCACGGCAATCATAACCATCCCCGCCGCAGGGCCGCGCGCAACGTGTCTCGACTCGACTTCGCTCGACCCGAACGAATCGGATCAAATGTTCGAAGTCAAAGCTTCGGCAGCGTCACCCCGCGCTGGCCCATGTACTTGCCCGCCCGGTCGGCATAGCTCACCTCGCAGGGCTCGTTGCCCTGGAGGAACAGGAACTGGCAGGCGCCCTCGTTGGCGTAGATCTTCGCCGGCAGCGGCGTGGTGTTGGAGAACTCCAGCGTCACGTGGCCTTCCCAGCCCGGCTCCAGCGGGGTGACGTTCACGATGATCCCGCAGCGGGCATAGGTGCTCTTGCCGAGGCAGATCACCAGCACGTCGCGCGGGATGCGGAAGTACTCGACCGTGCGGGCCAGCGCGAAGGAGTTGGGCGGGATGATGCAGACGTCGGTCTTGCGGTCGACCAGGCTGTTGCTGTCGAAGTTCTTCGGATCGACCACCGCGGAATCGACGTTGGTGAAGATCTTGAACTCGTCCGCCACCCGCGCGTCGTAGCCGTAGGAGGACAGCCCGTAGGAGATGCAGTTCTCGCGCCGCTGGCTCTCGACGAACGGCTCGATCATGCCGTGCTGCTGGGCCTGGGTCCGAATCCACTTGTCGCTGAGAATTGCCATGGCGGGGTGATGGCGTTCTGCGGGGCCTTCGACAAGCTCAGGCCGAGCGGGGTTGTGGATGAAGGCGGAGATGAATTTCGCGCACGAAGGCACAAAGACACGAAGAGGCGGCTTTGGCGGCGAAGCCGCCCAGCCATTTCGACCTTGCCCAATGCGGCGGAACTGGAGCGATCAAGCGGCCTTCGGCCCGCACGACATCTTCGTGTCTTTGTGCCTTCGTGCGGGAAATCTTCTGTTTCCCTTCGACGCCGCCTCAAACCCCGTGATACCCCCGATACCACTCGACGAACCGCGGCACCCCGACCTCGATGCTGGTGGTCGGCGCATAGCCGAGGTCCGCCGCGATGGCCGAGATGTCGGCATAGGTCCGCTCGACGTCGCCCGCCTGCATCGGTAGGAACTCGATCTCGGCCTTGCGCCCCAGCGCCTCCTCCAGCACGCCGACGACCTTCATCAGGTGCTCCGAGCGGCTGTTGCCGATGTTGTAGAGCCGGTGCGGCTTGACGCTGCCCCCGGCCTTGACCGCGCCGTCGTCCGGCGGCGGATTGTCCAGCGCGGCGACCACGCCGGCCAGGATGTCGTCGACATAGGTGAAGTCGCGCCACATCTCGCCGTGGTTGAACACCGGGATCGGCTCGCCGGCCAGGATGCGCCTGGTGAAGTTCCACAGCATCATGTCGGGCCGCCCCCAGGGGCCGTAGACGGTGAAGAAGCGCAGGCCGGTGAGCGGCAGGCGGAACAGATGGGCGTAGGTCTCGCTCATCAGCTCGTCCGCCTTCTTGGTCGCGGCATAGAGCGAGAGCGGATGGTCGACCCGGTCCTCGACCGCGAAGGGCAGCTTGGTATTGCCGCCGTAGACCGAGCTTGAGCTGGCATAGACCATGTGGCGGACCTCGCGGTGCCGCGCCAGCTCGAGCATGTTCAAATGCCCCACCAGGTTGGCCTGGACATAGGCATGGGGGTTCTGGATCGAGTACCGCACCCCGGCCTGGGCGCCGAGGTGGACTATGGAATCGATCTCCACCCCCGCGAGCGCAGCCTCTAGCCCGGCCATGTCGGCGAAGTCGAGGTGATGGAAGGCGAAGCGGTTCCCCGCCACCTCGCGCAGGTCCGCCAGCCGGTCCTGCTTGAGGCTGACCTGGTAATAGTCGTTGAGGCTGTCGATCCCGACCACCTGATCCCCCCGCGCTAGCAGGAGCCGGGCGAGGCCGTGGCCGATGAATCCGGCAACACCGGTAACGAGAATGCGCATTTTGCTAGCCTAGCCTGGGGCCGCCGGAGCGGGAACTGGAATTGCGCGGGGGGTAGCAGGGGGAGGGGAAGGAAGGGTTAATTGGGGAGCGTCCAGGCTTAGAAACATCTTCCGAGTTCTGATGTCTGCGTTAGGATGGTGCAACGAGAAACCCGGGGGTGTAAATGGATCGGTGGGGTGAACTGGAGCGCTTGGGTAAATTACGAACTGAAGGGTTGCTTTCAGATCAAGAATTTGAACTGCAGAAGCAGAGAATTCTTACGGACAATCAGATCAATTTGTCCGCCGAAACTTCGGAAGAAATTCTACCCCGAGTGTCCATTGAGAAGAATCGTTCAAAAACTGCCGTTATCGTAGTAATTGTCGTTCTCCTTATGGCAGCGATTGGCTGGATGGTATTGTCGATGCAGGGAGGTTCGTCAGAAGGTGGTGTTTCAGTCGAAGACTTTGAAACCTATGCGCTGCGATCAAATGTGAAGGGGGCAAGTCTAGTTCGTATTAAGGAACTTCCCACCACGACTGCATACAATGGGGATCCAGGCAATTATTGCGGTGATCGCAAAGCGGCATCGACGGATGGCGGAAAAATCGCGGAACGGCGTGGCTGGCGAGTGGTGAATGAGAAAAAATTCCATAATCTTGATGCTGTCCTCATCGTGCGCGGCTTTGATCCCGGCACCAGTGCACACTGTTTTTCAAAGGATCCAAATATCGCGTTCTTCGACGGAGCTCGTCTGATTGGAGTGCTGTTTTCAAAAGGCAAGGACGGCGTCGGAATGAATGACATTGAAGTCACCGGTGAATGGCTGCGAGTATGGGATGACGTTAGTCCAATTGGCCAACTCAACCTGCAGGGAAATGATCTAACATTCGATCGCGTCTCGGGCTATGACGAGGTGTGCGGGGGGAAATATCGTGTGCCGGCTGTCTTCAACGAGGCTTACTCCAAAGCGCGGGGCGATTTGGGTGGTGCAGGGTGGACTGCACAACCGAGTAACGAGGAGACGTTTGAAGGAGACCGCACCGAGGATTACCGCAGGCGTTTTCCGGAAACGGACTCGTGTTCCGGCACAGGCTACGGCTATTGTAACTTTACCCTGAAATCAAAGGACGGTCTGGCGAAGCTTTCCATAACAACGGTTGGAGAGGCTGAAGATCCACTTGTGGCGAGCTATGATGTCGCTTGCCCAAACTGACAACCGGATGCTCAAGTCAAGCATCCGGTTTTCACCTCTCTACCTCTCTCGCTGCGTCGGCCGTAAGGCTCTGATTAAAGGAGAAATCTGCGTCGTTGTCGTGCCTAGATGCTGCCCTGCTTTGGCTGGTCTGCCAGTGTTCGGCGCGGCAATCGAGGCCCATTCATCAGCCAGTTCCTTTTGGAATTCGTACTCAGAGATTTTCCCATCTACATATTTATTGAGGCCGCGTTCCTCCAGCTTCGTCATTGCCAGCCTATCCTGGAGATTTGCGTCAAATATTACATCATCGTGGAGCTGCAACTTGGTCTTCAACTCACGCAGCGTCTTCCTGACGAACTGATATTTGCCGACGGGAGTCGAATCGTGCTTTTTGTCAGGATGATTGAGAATGCGGGTCTGCAGTTCATCGATTTCCCTTAAAGTCATCTGCGTTAGTGGCTTGGACTGTCGTGCAAACCGCCCGTAATTGAACGGCACATCATAGCTTGATGCGTACCCGTGCAGTCGGGCATCGTCATCACTAACACCTTCACCTTTGGCGATCTGCTCCAGCAGATTTTTCACAGGCGGGGTAATTGGCGGAACGCGTGGTGCCCGCGCGGCCTTGTCCACATCAAATCCCACCCAGTCCTTGAGCACTCGTTTCGCGGATTCGACGCGACGGTTGGCGTCGTCTGCCCGCTCACGCGGCGTAAGGCTTCCATTGCCCGGCTTGAAATCGTAGCGACCGTCCTCAGCGCGGTAAGGATTGAATTTGGCCTCCTGCCGGGCGAGCCATTGTGCATTGGTCAGGCGTTCGCCTGTGCGAAGATAGTGTTCGTACGCAGCTTCGTGGACGGACTTGTGCTCGGGCGAAAGGCGGTCAGACATTCTGCATCCTCCAAAAAAGGAGTCGGAACATCAATAGAACAAAATCCTACATTGCAATACCAAAGATGCCTCCATTTCGGCGCCAGCCGCACATCCTTTAGCCGTGCTTAACCCGCCCATGCTAACGCGACCCGCATGACCAAGCCTGCAAAAATCCTCGTCATTTTCGGCACTCGGCCCGAGGCCATCAAGCTGTTCCCGGTCGTCGCCGCCCTCAAGGCCGACCCGCGCTTCGAGTGCCGGGTCTGCGTTTCGGCGCAGCATCGGGGGATGCTCGATCAGGTGCTGGAGATCGCCGGGATCGTGCCCGATCACGATCTCGACGTGATGCAGCCCGACCAGACGCTCGATGCGCTCACCGCCAACCTGCTCGTCGGGCTGGGGCGGGTGATGGATCAGGAGCAGCCCGACCGGGTGATGGTCCAGGGCGATACCGCCACCGCCATGAGCGGGGCGCTGGCGGCCTATTATCGGAAGATCCCGGTCGATCACGTCGAGGCGGGGCTGCGCTCGGGCAATATCTATCATCCCTGGCCCGAGGAGATCAACCGCAAGATCATCGGCGGAATCGCCAGCCTGCACTTCGCGCCGACCGCGACCTCGGCCGCGGCGCTGGCCCGCGAGAACGTCGATGCTTCGCGGGTCCACGTCACCGGCAATACGGTGATCGACGCGCTGGAGTGGGTGACGGCGCGGATCGCGGCGCATCCCGAGCTCGCTTCCGGGCTGGCCACGCTGGAAGCCCGGTTTCAGGGCAAGCGGATCATCGGGGTCACCAGCCACCGGCGCGAGAACTTCGGCGGCGGGCTGGAGGCGATTGCCGAGGCGGTCCGGCGGATCGCGGCGCGGGACGATGTCGCCATCGTCTTCCCGGTCCATCCCAATCCCAACGTGCGGCGGGTGATGGACGCGGCTTTGTCGGGCCTCGCCAACGTCGCGATGATCGAGCCGCTCGACTATCCGCACTTCGCCCGCCTGCTCGGCCTGGCCGAGATCATGCTGACCGACAGCGGCGGCGTGCAGGAGGAGGCGCCGGCGCTCGGCAAGCCGGTGCTTGTCATGCGTGAGACCACCGAGCGGCCCGAGGGTGTCGCGGCGGGCACTGCCAGGCTGGTCGGCACCGATGCCGACGCCATCGTTACCGAAGTGTTCACCCTTCTCGACGATAAGGCGGCTTACGAAGCCATGTCGCGCGCCCACAATCCGTTCGGCGACGGCCAGGCTTCGCGGCGTATCGTGGAGATTTTGGGGCGCGAGATCGCGACCTGACTCTCCAAGATCCGTTCGTGTCGAGCGAAGTCGAGACACTGCGCACGGTGTCTCGAC
>JASGGH010000052.1:0-20075 GCA_047605105.1 Novosphingobium sp.
CGGCGAATGGACCACGCTGATCGAAGGCTCCGATGCCTTCTACCTCACCGGCGTCGACCTGTTCCGCGACTTCTACGTGATCGAGGGCCGCCCTACACAAGGACATGGGGCCGGACTCGACCGGATCGAGGTGCGCTACTACCACGACCCCGCCAGGATCGAGCCGATCGCCTTTCCCGAAGCGAGTTATTCCGCCGGCCTCGGCGATAATCCCGAATGGGCGATGGACGTGCTGCGGCTGTCCTACGAATCGATGGTCAGCCCGGCGACGGTCTACGACTACTCGGTCGCGGAGCGCACGCTGGAGCAGCTCAAGGTCCAGGAGATCCCCTCGGGCTACGACGCCTCGCGCTACGTCACCGAGCGGCTGGAGATCACCGCGCGCGACGGCACGGCGATTCCCGTCAGCCTGGTCTCCCGCAGGGACCGCAAGCCCGGCGGCCCGCTGCACCTCTACGGTTACGGGGCCTACGGCATCTCGATCGACCCGGGCTTCTCGACCTCGCGCCTCAGCCTGGTCGACCGCGGCTTCGCCTATGCCATCGCCCACATCCGCGGCGGCGACGACCTCGGTCGCGCCTGGTACAAGGCCGGCAAGCTCGAGCGGCGGACGAATACCTTCAACGACTTCGTCGATGCGGCGAAGGCGCTGATCGAGCGCGGCTATACCGCTGCGGGCAGGATCAGCATCTCCGGCGGCTCCGCCGGCGGCGAGTTGATGGGGGCGGTGATCAATTCCGATCCCCACCTGTTCGGCGCGGTCGTGGCGCACGTGCCCTTCGTCGACGTGCTGGCGACCATGCTCGACGAGAGCCTGCCGCTGACCCCGGGCGAGTGGCCCGAATGGGGCAATCCGATCGAGGACGCCGCGGCCTTCGCGCTGATCCGCTCCTATTCGCCCTACGACCAGGTGCGCGCCCAGGACTACCCGCCGCTGCTGGTCACCGCCGGGCTGAACGATCCGCGGGTGACCTACTGGGAGCCGGCCAAATGGATCGCCAAGCTGCGCGAGCTCAAGACCGACCATAACGAACTGCTGCTCAAGACGAACATGGGCGCAGGCCACGGCGGCAAGTCGGGCCGGTTCGAGTCCTTGCGCGAGACCGCCGAGGAGTTCGCCTTCATCCTCTGGCAACTGGGCCTGGAGGGGTGAGCAACCGCTTCACCCGCGCCTTCACCGCCGAGCCGCAGCACATCGACGTGATGGGCCACGTCAACAACGCGGTCTGGGTCCAGTGGATGGAGGCGATCGCCACGGCCCACTGGGAGGCCGACGCCGCGCCCGAGCATGTCGCGGCCTATGCCTGGGGCGTGCCCGGCACGGGATCGACTGCCCGGCAGCATCGCCCGGGGTGAGACGGTCACCGTTTTGATATTGTGAATAATGTTCAGGCGTGATTAACTTGCGCCCGTTCCACAACCTGGAGGGGAGGAATCGATGAACTTTCAAGAAGCTGTCAAAACCTGCTTGTCGAAATATGTGGTGTTCAGCGGCCGGGCTTCCCGGTCCGAATACTGGTTCTTCTATCTCGCCACGTTCCTGGCTTCGATCGTTGCCTCGATCATCGACAATATCCTTGGGCTGGGCTTCCTTTCCATGATCGTCGCGCTCGGGCTTTTTCTGCCGAGCATCGCTGCCGGCATTCGCCGTCTGCACGACACCGATCGCTCGGGCTGGTGGCTGCTGATCGTGCTCATCCCGCTGGTCGGCGCGATCCTGCTGATCGTCTGGCTGGCCACCAAGGGCACCCCGGGAACCAACCAGTTCGGTCCCGATCCGCTCGGCGGCGACCTGTCGCAGACCTTCGGCTGATCCGAACGGACCGACGCCAAGCGAAGGGCCGGGGGAGCGATCCCCCGGCCTTTTCGTTGGGTGGGGCCGTTCCATCATGTCCGCGATCTCCTCCGGCCTCCTCCGGCATCTCGCGCGCGGGTCCGCCCAGGGCGCCGGAGAAGACACGCAGGTTGCCCTGGAACGCGGTCAAGCACAGCTCCGATCAAAGCTGGACTGCAAGCTGCCGGGTCGGTTTGGTGGGCAGAGCGGGCCGCAGCACCTCCGAACGCTTGGGCAGGTCCTCGGGAAGGACCACGTCCCAGGCCAGACCGAGGCATTTCAGGGCGCGGATGAAGATGTAGCCCCAGTCGCTCTGCCCGGGATAGAGTCCGATCCGCGCCGAGCCGGGATAGGCGTGATGGTTGTTGTGCCAAGCCTCTCCCATGGTCGGGATCGCCGCCCAGGGTACGTTGTGGGCCTGGACGCCGGCGTCCTTGACCAGCCAAGCCTGCGGGCCGCGGCGATGCGCGAGGTGACCGATGAACCAATGCCCGGTCACTGCCAGGCTGACCCGCACACAGACGCCCCAGACTACCCAGGCCCAGCCTCCTCCGAGATAGAGCAGGGCTGCGATCGGCAATTGCTGCGCCATCCAGGTGGCTTCGAGGAAGCGGTAGAACCGGTCCTGGCCGGCGGGGCCGAAGTCGAAGCTCGGCGGCTTCTGCAATTCGAGACGGCAATGCAGTTGCCACCAGGCGTCGACCGGCATTGGGCGGCGGTGGGCGAGATAGTCGTGGCAATCGGTCTGTCGCTGTGCCCAATCGCGCAGATCGTGCGTGCGGATCATCCATAGCGGGCCGCTCATCCCGACCGCCGTGCCGATCCATACCAAGACACGTTCCAGCCATAGCGGGCAGGCGAAGCTGCGGTGGATCAATCGACGATGCAGGCCCACGCTGTGGCCGAGCAGCAGTGCGGCGCCGGTGAGGACCAGGCAGACCGCAACGGCCGACCAGGTGACCAGCAATGGCGCCGCAACGAGCGCTCCAGCCAGCATGCTGCCGTTCCAGAGCGAGTGCGCCGGGTCCCAGCGGACACGGCCTTCGACGGGACTGCAGCCCGGCATTGCGATCAGGGAGTTCACCTCGCAGCGATCGGCTTCACCACCATTGCCCATATCGGATCATCCTTCAGGTAATTAACTCATTTCTTAATTATACCTTGGGCCTTGTCAAGTGATTAGCTTATTTCTTAAATAAGGGGCGATGCAGAAGATTTTCGAAGCCCTTGCCTCCACCCCCCGCCGCAAGATCCTTGCCTATCTCGCCCATGCCGAGTTGAGTGCGGGCGACATTGCGGCGCGCTTCGACATCTCCAAGCCCGCAGTGTCGCAGCACCTCAGCGTGCTGGAGAATGCCGGCCTGATCGCCAGCGAGAAGCGCGGCCAGTTCGTGTTCTACCGTCTGGTGCCGGAAAGCCTGGCGAACACGCTCAACGCCTATGTCCAGGAGGTCTGCCCGGTATCGCGGCCACTAAAGGCCGAAAGTGCCAAGATCGCCCAAGAACGCGCGGTGGATGAACTCGACTAAAGCGGATTTCCGTCCCGGTCGCGATAGATGTCGCGCCGGCCCACGTGGTTCGAGGGGCCGACGAAGCCGTCCGCCTCCATCCGCTCGATCCACTTGGCGGCGGTGTTGTAGCCCACGCCCATCTGGCGCTGGATCCATGAGGCCGAGGCCTTCTGGCTCTCGAACACGATCTGGCAGACCTGGCGGTACTTGCGCTCGTCCGGGCTGTCCGAGGCGGCATCGATGTCGTCGAAGCCGAAGCCGCCGTCCTCGGGCTCCTCGGTGACCGAATCGACGTATTCCGGGCTGCCCTGCGAGCGCCAGTAGTCGGCCACCTTCTCGACCTCCTCGTCCGAGACGAACGGCCCGTGGACGCGCTTCACCGGGTCGCTCGACGGCTTGTAGAGCATGTCGCCCTTGCCGAGGAGTTGCTCGGCGCCCTGCTCGCCCAGGATCGTGCGGCTGTCGATCCGGCTGGTGACCGCGAAGGAGATGCGGGTCGGCAGGTTGGCCTTGATCACGCCGGTGATCACGTCCACCGAAGGCCGCTGGGTGGCCATGATCAGGTGGATGCCCGCGGCGCGGCTCTTTTGCGACAGGCGCTGGATCAGCACCTCGATCTCCTTGCCGACGGTGACCATCAGGTCGGCCAGCTCGTCGACGATCACCACGATCTGCGGGATCACCTGGTAGTCGAGCTGGTGCTCCTCGTAGAGTTCCTCGCCGGTTTCGGGATCGAAGCCGACCTGGATGCGGCGGCCGAGCGGCTTGCCCTTGGCGATCGCGGTGCGGACCTTGTCGTTGAAGCCGGAGATGTTGCGGACCGAGATCTCGCTCATCATCCGGTAGCGGCGCTCCATCTCCTCGACCGCCCACTTCAGCGCGCGCACCGCCTTGGCCGGCTCGGTCACCACCGGGGAGAGCAGGTGAGGGATGTCGTCGTAGGACTTGAGCTCGAGCACCTTGGGATCGACCAGGATCAGGCGGCACTGCTGCGGCGTCAGGCGGTAGAGCAGCGAGAGCAGGATCGCGTTGAGCCCGACCGACTTGCCCGAGCCGGTGGTGCCGGCGACGAGCAGGTGGGGCATGGCCGCGAGATCGGCGACCACCGGCTCGCCCGCGATGTCCTTGCCCAGGATGATCGGCAGCATGCCCTTGTGCCCGGCGAAGGCTTCCGAGCCGACCATTTCCTTGAACGAGACCATCTGGCGATCGGCGTTGGGGAGTTCGATGCCCATCACCGTACGTCCGGGGATCGGCGAGACGCGGGCCGAGATCGCGCTCATGTTGCGGGCGATGTCGTCGGCCAGGCCGACCACTCGGCTGGCCTTGATGCCCGGCGCCGGCTCCAGCTCGTACATGGTCACGACCGGGCCGGTGCGGACCGCGGTGATCTCGCCTTTGACGTTGAAATCGTCGAGCACCGTCTCGAGCAGGCGGGCGTTGCGTTCAAGGCCGAGCTTGTCGATCTTCTGCGCGGCGTGCGGCGGCGGATCGGCAAGAAGGTCGAGCGCGGGCAGCTCGTATTCGTCGAAGAGGTCGCCCTGGCGGGCCCGGCCGGTGATCTGGGCGGGCTTGGCCGCGCGGCTGGGATCGCTGATCTCGGGCGGCCTGCGCGCCGGGCCGAGCGGCTCGGGGACCTGGGCTTTGGGCTCGCGCAGGGGCTTGATCCGTTCGGGCACGAAGGGCAGCGAGCCCACCGCCGCGACCGGGGCGCGGCGCAGGGCGAGGGGCAGGGTGAACAGGCTGGCCCAGTCCACCGCGAAGACGCGCCCGGCCAGGATCGCGCCCGTAGCCAGGCAGGCCAGGCCTGCGGCCAGGATCGCCCAGAACTGCAGCATTTCGGGCAGGAAGCCCGCTGCCCCGCGGATCGCTCCCGCGCCGACCAGGCCCGCGAGGCCGCCCATCGAGGCGGGCAAGGTCCCTCCCGGTTGCGTGAACAGCAGCGCGAGCACGGTCGAGAGCAGGGCCATGGCGAAGATCAGCAGGCCCAGCGGCCGCCACCAGCGCTGGTGCAGCTCGGGCAGTTCGCCGTCCTCTTCCTCGACCAGGCGCCACAGCTTGCGCGCGAAGACGTAGAGCAGCGGCAGGAACAGTGCGCAGACCGGGCCGAAGGAGAGCAGCGCGGCATCGGCGGCCCAGGCGCCGGGCGCGCCCATCCAGTTGAGCACCGCGCCGCCCGCGGCGGTCGAGCTCGAAGGGTCGGTCTGCTTGTAGGTGGCCAGCGCCACGCCCAGGAACACCATCGCGGCGAGCAGCACGACTGCGCCGCCGATCTCCACGCTGCGGCGCAGGGCACGGCGCAGCGCCGCGCGCCATTGCGGCGCACGTCCCTGGGCACGCGAAGCGCCGCCGGCGACGCTGATTGCACGAGTAGCCATTGCCAGTTCCCCAAGCTCGGCGCGCATCATGCGCCTGTCGGTGACTCTTCGTCAAGAATCCTTGGGAATCCGGGCGGATATGGGCCGTCGATAAAGTCCGAATGGCGGGCCGGGGCATGCCGAAGGCCAGGTCAGCCCGTCGATCGCCGCCCACGGCGTGCCGAGGGCGCGAGCCCGCCGGCCGGTCATGCCGCCGAGCGCGATGACGCCGCCGCCGGCCCATCGCGCCAGCAGCCGGAAGCGCACCGTGCCCAGCCCTTGCGCGCCGGGGTGCGAGCGGGTGGCGAACACTGGCGACAGGACGATCGCCGCGGCCCGCTGCGCCCGGCCGATCTCCCGAAGCGAATGGGCCGTGACCAGGCGTGGCAGCGCCGGTCCGCGCGCCAGCGCGGCCGCGGGGCCGTAAACGCCGTCGGCGCGCCAGGCCCGCGCGGCGCGTGCGTCGGCGGCGAGGAACACCAGATGGCCCCGGCGGCGGGCGAGCTTGCGCAGCCGCTCGAACCGCGCGCGGCGGCCGCGCGGGGGCAGGTGATAGTGCCGGAAGATCAGTCCCGAGCCGCGCGGCAGGCGGGCCAGGGCGGATTCCAGCCCGGCATCGTTGCGCGCGTCGCTCACCAGGAAAATGCGGGGCAGGGGTGGCTGGCGCTTCATCGCGGCATCGCTATAGCAGCGCGCCATGGATCGGCCAGATAGACTCCTGCATGACGTCCACACGCGCATCGACGGCGCGCGCAAGCTGGCGCGGCGCAGCGACGCGGTTACCCTCGTCGCGGTCAGCAAGACCCATCCCGCCGCGGCGATCGCCCCGCTGATCGCGGCCGGGCAGCGCGTCTTCGGCGAGAACCGCGTGCAGGAAGCCGCGGAGAAGTGGCCCGCGCTGCGCGAAGCGAACGGGGGCATCGAACTTCACCTCGTCGGACAGCTCCAGTCGAACAAGGCGGAGGAAGCCGTGGCGCTGTTCGACTGCATCCATTCGCTCGACCGCTCCTCGCTGGTCGGTGCCCTGGCCAAGGCGATGGACAAGGCCGCGCGGCAGGTGCCCTGCTTCGTCCAGGTCAATATCGGCGCCGAGGAGCAGAAGGGCGGCTGCGACATCGCCGCGCTGCCGGCCCTGCTGGCCGAAGCGCGCGGGGCGGACCTGCCGCTCGCCGGGCTGATGTGCGTCCCGCCCTTCGGCATCGAGCCCGCGCCGTTCTTCGCCCTGCTCGGCAAGCTCGCCGACGACCATGGGCTGAACGGACTGTCGATGGGCATGTCGGACGATTTCGAGACCGCGATCACGCTCGGCGCGACCCACGTGCGGGTCGGTTCCGCCCTGTTCGGGGCGCGGGGCTGATGCTCGAGGCGCAAGCCGCCGACCTCGAGCGGCTCGCCGCGATCGGCCGGCGCCGCGCGCTGGCGCCGGACCGCGGCATCGACTTCGCCTCCAACGACTATCTCGGCCTCGCCGCCTCGGGCCTGCTGGCCGATGCCGCCCGCGCCGCGCTCGACCGGGGCGTGGCGGTCGGCGCCGGCGGCTCGCGCCTGCTGCGCGGCAACCGCGAGGAGCACGAGGCGCTGGAGGTCGAAGCCGCTGCCTTTGCCGGCGCCGAGGCCGCGCTGTTCTTCCCGACCGGCTACACCGCCAATTCGGCGCTGCTTTCGACCCTGCCCCAGCGCGGCGACCTGATCCTGGCCGACGAGCTGGTCCACGCCTCGATGCACGAGGGCCTGCGCCTGACCCGCGCCGAGCACCGGCTGATCCCGCATAGCGATCTCGATGCCTGTGAAGCGGCGCTGCGGGCATGGGGCAAGCGGGCGGGCGGCGGCCAGGCGTGGATCGCGGTGGAATCGCTCTACTCGATGGACGGCGATTTCGCGCCCCTCGCCGAGCTTGCCGGGCTGGCCGAGCGCCACGGGGCGGTGCTGCTGGTCGACGAGGCGCACTCCACCGGCGTCTTCGGCCCCGAGGGCCGCGGGCTGGTGGCCGGCCTGCCGACGCGCGACAACGTGATCTCGCTCCACACCTGCGGCAAGGCGCTGGGGACCGAAGGCGCCTTGCTCTGCGGGCCGAAGACCATGCGCGAGTTCCTGATCAACCGGGCGCGGGGGTTCATCTTCTCGACCGCGCCGTCGCCGCTCACCGCCGCGGTGGTGCGCGCGGCGCTGCGGATCGTGCGCGAGCGCGAGGACCTGCGGCAGGCGTTGCGGGCCCGGATCGAACTGGCCCGCGATCTGCTCTGCCCGTTCGGCGCGGTATCGCACCGCTCGCCGATCATGCCGCTAGTGCTGGGCGAGGACGGCCGCGCCATGGCCGTCGCCGCCGCGCTCCAGGCCCGCGGGTTCGACGTGCGCGGCATCCGCCCGCCGACCGTGCCCGAGGGCACCTCGCGGCTGCGGATCGTGACCACGCTCAACGCCGCCGAGGCGGACATCCGCGCCCTGGCCGGCGCCTTGCGGGACGTGCTGTGAAGCGTTTCGTCGTCACCGGGACCGATACCGGGGTCGGCAAGACGGTGTTCGCCGCGGGGCTCGCCGGGCATCTGAAGGTGCCGTACTGGAAGCCGGTCCAGGCGGGGCTTGACGAGGGCACCGACCGCGCGACGGTGGCGGCGCTGTCCGGCCAGAGGGTCCTGCCCGAAGCCTACCGCCTGACCACGCCCTGTTCCCCGCACCAGGCCGCGGCGATCGATGGCGTGACGATCGATCCCGCCCGGCTCGTCCCGCCCGCTGGCCCGCTGGTGATCGAAGGGGCCGGTGGGGCGCTCGTCCCGCTCGGCGAAGATCTGCTCTATGCCGACGTTTTCGCGCGCTGGGGCATCCCGGTCGTGCTGGTCGCGCGCACCGCGCTCGGCACGATCAACCACAGCCTGCTGTCGCTCGAAGCCTTGCGGGCGCGGCAGGTGCCGATTGCCGGCATCGCCTTCGTGGGCGACGAGAATGCCGAGACCGAGCGCGTGATCTGCGCCATCGGCCGGGTCCGGCGGCTCGGGCGCCTGCCCTGGCTCGATCCGCTCGATGCGGCGGGCCTGCGCGCGGCCTTCGCGGCAGGGTTCGACCTGTGACCCGGTCGCCCGTCTGGCATCCCTTCACCCAGCACGGCCTGCAGGAGCCGATCCCCCTGGTCACCCATGCCGAAGGCGCGATCCTGCACACCGCCGACGGGCGCCGGGTGGTCGATGCGATCTCCTCGTGGTGGGTGACGACGCATGGCCACTGCCATCCCCGGATCGTCGCCGCGATCGCCGAGCAGGCGCAGCGGCTCGACCAGTTGATCTTCGCCGGCTGGACGCATGAGCCCGCGGACCGTCTGGCCCATGAGCTGGTCGACCTGCTCGGCCTGCCCTACGTGTTCTATTCGGACAGCGGCTCGACCAGCGTCGAGGTCGCGCTGAAGATGGCGCTGGGCTTCTGGGCCAATCGCGGCACTCCGCGCGGCCGGGTGCTGGTGCTGGAGCACAGCTATCACGGCGATACGATCGGGGCGATGTCGGTCGGCGCGCGCGGGGTGTTCAACCAGGCCTATGCGCCGCTGCTGTTCGATGTCGGGACGATCCCCTTTCCCGCCGCGGGAGCCGAACAGGCGACGTTCGATGCACTCGAGCGCGCCTGCCGCGAGGAGGCGCCGGCCTGCTTCATCGTCGAGCCGCTGATCCTCGGCGCGGGGGGAATGCTCGTCTACGCGCCCGCGACCCTGGCCGAGATGCGCGCGATCTGCGCGGCTCACGGCGTGCTGTTCATCGCCGACGAGGTCATGACCGGCTGGGGCCGCACCGGCACCCTGCTGGCCTGCGAGCAGGCGGGGGTGGTGCCGGACCTGCTGTGCCTCGCCAAGGGGATCACCGGCGGGGCCGTTCCCCTGGCGGTCACGCTGGCCAGCGAGGCGATCTACGACGCGCATTGGTCGACCGACCGGTCCAGGACCTTCTATCATTCGTCGAGCTACACCGCGAACCCGATCGCCTGCGCCGCGGCGCTCGCCAACCTGGCGATCTGGCGCGAGGAGCCGGTGATGGAGCGGGTCGCCGCCCTGGCGCAGCGGCAGGCGCAGGGTCTCGCCCAGCTTGCCCAGGTCTCCGGCATCGCCAACCCGCGCCAGTGCGGCACGATGATCGCGATGGACTATCAGGGCAGCGGGCAGGGCTACCTCTCGGGCCTCGGCCCGCGCCTGCTCGCCTTCTTCCGCGAGCGGGACCTGCTGGTGCGCCCGCTGGGAAATACCGCCTACGTCATGCCGCCTTATTGCATCGCGGCGGATGACCTGGCGCGGGTGCATGTGGCGATGGCGGAGGCCGCCGCGCTGGGCTGATGTGGTGTGCGTGCTTCGACAAGCCCGGCATGAGCGGGTTTGGGTGCATGCGGCCAGGCAAAAACATCCGCTCAGCCTGAGCTTGTCGAAGGCCGCGCGCTACCCCGCCCCCTTCAACTCGTCCCCGCTCAGCGTCACCACGTGCAGCAGGTTCGTCGCCCCCGGAATGCCGAAGGGCACGCCAGCCATGACGATCAGCTTTGACCCCGCCTCGCCGAAGCGGTGGCGTAGGGCCATGCGCTTGCCCTTGGCGATCATCTCCTCGAAGGAACCGACGTCGCGGGTGTGGACCGGATAGGCCCCCCACAGCAGCGCGACCTTGCGCGCGGTCTTGGGCGAAGGCGTGAGCACCAGCATCGGCGCCGAAGGCCGCTCGCGCGCCACGCGCCGGGCGGTCGAGCCGGAGGCGGTGAAGACGATGATCCCCGCGATCGTCATGGTCTCGACGATCGAGGCCGAGGCCTGGGCCAGCGCGTCGGCGGTGGTGGCATCCGGGCGCACGTCGGCGAAGTGGACGCGCCCGGCATAGCCCGGATCGTTTTCGACCTGCATGGCGATCCGGTGCATGATCGTCACGGCCTCGACCGGCCAGGCGCCGCTGGCGGTCTCGGCCGAGAGCATCACCGTGTCGGCCCCGTCGTAGACCGCGTTGGCGACGTCGGAAACCTCGGCCCGGGTTGGGGCGGGGCTCTCGATCATCGATTCCAGCATCTGCGTCGCGACGATCACCGGCTTGCCGCTGCGCCGCGTCAGCTCGACGATATGCTTCTGGAGCGGGGGGACTTCCTCGGGGTTGAGCTCGACGCCCAGGTCGCCGCGCGCGACCATGATGCCGTCGGACAGCTCGATGATCTCCTCCAGCCGGTCGACCGCGGCGGGCTTCTCGATCTTGGCGATCAGCGCGGGGCCGGGGCCGCTCGAGCCGGCCATCAGCCGCCGCGCGTCGGCGACGTCGTCGGGCCGCTGGACGAAGGACAGGCCGATCCAGTCCGCGCCGTGGCTCACGGCGAAGGCCAGGTCGCGGCGGTCCTTCTCGGTCATCGCCGGCACCGGCACCACCGCGTCGGGCACGTTGACCCCCTTGCGGTCCATGATCACTCCGCCGACCTCGGCCGAGCAGAGGATTCCGTCGTCGCTGGCCTGGATCACCTTGAGACGCAGCTTGCCGTCGTCGATCAGCAGGCGCTGGCCCTTGTGGAGGATGCCGAACAGCTCGGGGTGCGGTAGCTGGACGCGGGTCTCGTCGCCCGGTTCGGGGTTCCGGTCCAGCGTGAAATGCCCGCCGTGGCGGATCACCGCGCGGCCGTCCTTGAACACCCCGACGCGCAGCTTCGGGCCCTGCAGGTCGCACAGGATCGCGATCGGCTTGCCGAACTCCTTCTCCTCGGCGCGGATCGCGGCGATGGTCTGGGCGTGGGTCTCGTGGTCGCCGTGGCTCATGTTGACGCGAAAGGCATCGGCCCCGGCACGCAGCAGCTTGCGGATCATCTCCGGCTCGCGGCTGGCCGGGCCGAGCGTCGCCAGGATCTTGACCTTGCGGCCGCGGAGACGCTCGTTGATCGTGTCTTGCTTCGCCACGGGAACCTCTTTCAGCTAGGGCGCGTCCTATGGCAAAGGGAGCGTGAAAGACCAAGGACGATAAAGATGAGCTGTTCCGAAGATACCGATCCCCTGGCCGCCGATCCCCTGGACCAGCTAAGCGACGAACATGCGGCAGCCGCCTTCCGCCGCCTGGTGCGTCACCTGCGCCACCGCCACGACGCCCAGAACATTGACCTGATGGGGCTGGCGGGCTTCTGCCGGAACTGCCTCTCCGACTGGATCGTCGACGCCGGGGCGCCGCTCGACAAGGCGGCGGCGCGCGAGGTCATCCACGGCATGCCCGCGGCGGAGTGGAAGGCCCGATTCCAGACCGAGGCCACGCCCGAGCAATTGGCGCGGATGGACGCGAGCATGAAGCTGAACGGCGGGGCGCACTGATCGAATAATCCACAGCCTGCGGCTTTCGCCTCGAGGCAGGCCTCGCTATCAGCCCCGCCAACCGATTCACCATATCTTCCCGGAGACCCCGATGGCCGAGACCACCGACGACCGCCTGCGCCTGCTGATCGAACGCGTCGAGCGTCTCGAGGAGGAGAAGAAGGGCATCGCCGACGACATCCGCGACGTCTATAACGAGGGCAAGGCCGTCGGTTACGACGCCAAGATCATGCGCCAGATCGTGCGCCTGCGGAAAATGCAGCCTGACGACCGCAAGGAAATGGAAGCCATCCTCGATCTCTACAAGGCGGCGCTCGGCCTCGATTGAGAGCCTCCTTTCCTGCGAGGATTCCAGCTATATGTCGGGGCAGGTGCTGCACCCGAATGGAGGAACCATCGTAAATGGCTGAAAGTCCCTGGGGCTCGTCCGCCGCCGACAATCACGGCGGCATGATCCGTTTGCTCTGCGTATCGCCTGGGTTCCGTGTAGCACTCGTGCTGATAACGCTCGCGTTCAGCGGAAACTCTTACTCTCAAGAAATGGATCGGATCCCTGACCCGGAGACGGTCAAGGTGCCTGAACTTGATTCGATCGACCCGAGGTCACTCAAGACGAACGAGAAATTTTTCTATTTTCACAGTTCTTCGCGCACCTTTGCAGAGGCTTACGTAGATATCCGCGAATGTCGGAGTTTCCTACCGAAGACGGCCACCCGCCTTCTGCCTTCGTTCATTCCGTGGACTGAGCCCGACTTGCGGCCTCAAGCGGAGCCGTCGCCGCGCTTTGGGCTGGTTGGGGTAGTGATTGGTGCAATCCTTTTTGGAGGATTGGAGCGAAATGAACGCAACATTAAAATGCGCCGTTGCATGGAGCCCCGAGGCTATGCGCGCGTCCCGCTGACAGAAGTTGGGTGGAAGGCCATCAACGAGGGTGAAGAATCGAGAGTGGTTGCAGTGCAAGCCAAGCTCGCTGGCCGTCCGGCAGACAAACCCCTGGAGGCCGGACAATGAAGGACTTTTTACTATGCTTGGCATTGATAGTCTTATCAACGGCCTGGACGGCTGAAGCACGTGAACAGGAGGTTTTCAAGCACCTAGTCGTTGCGCCTCAACACCTTGATTCCGACAAGGCCTATCTCCTCTTACAATCGAGCCGCGTTAAAAACGGGATGAATGCGATTGCACACGTGATGCTTCGCGTGCCGACAACAGCTGAGACGACTGCCTACCTCGCTGCGAAACAAATTGCCTATGACCAAGCGCTCCCTCGGCTCCGTAAGGCAGCCAAGAATGGCCCCGTGCCCACGCTGGCAGAATTCGAGTTCGACTACCGAGGTCAAGTCAACACCTTTGGCACGGACGTTGGAAAATTCCTCCTCGACGGAGAAATGCGAACATTGTTGATCGAGGTGCCCGCAGGTGAATACATTCTCTACGGTGCATCAACCAACCGATATTGGGTTGCTACCTGTAATTGCTTGGGAACGGTACGATTTAAGGCGTCGCCCGGGATTATAACTTTCATTGGAGCACTTTATGCGGATCAGGTACAGGGTTCGTCACCGCTACCTAATCTGGAGGACAATATTGCGCCCTCGACGAATAATGTCATCCTAGGGCAAGCCTTGGTTCCGGCCACGACCGCCACGCCGGTGCCGGACTCCATCAAGCCCCTCCCTCGCGCTCTCGCAGAGTTTCATGCAGTTGGTCTATTCCACGAGCCAGGCGCGGTCTCGATCAATCGGCTCGCGCCTATACCCGGAGTACTAGGTTACGAGCGGGGCCGCCCGATTGATCTGCGGACTGGCAAGCCCGCCTCCTAAGGGGCGGTTGTCGGGCGCGGTGGTCTCGGCTAGGGCGCACGCACACAAAACCAGCACGAGACGGACCCGCAGAAGGCACACAGATGGCAGGCCATTCCAAATTCAAGAACATCATGCACCGCAAGGGGGCGCAGGATAAGAAGCGCTCGGCGCAGTTTTCCAAGCTCTCCCGCGAAATCACCGTCGCGGCGAAGATGGGCATGCCCGATCCCGACATGAACCCGCGCCTGCGCGCCGCGGTCAATGCCGCCAAGGCGCAGTCGATGCCCAAGGACAACATCCAGCGCGCGATCGACAAGGCCAGCAAGGGCGACGCCGAGAACTACGAGGAAGTGCGCTACGAGGGCTACGGCCCCGGCGGCGTGGCCCTGATCGTCGAGGCGCTGACCGACAACCGCAACCGCACCGCCACCAACGTGCGCACCGCCTTCGCCAAGAACGGCGGCAACCTGGGCGCGAGCGGCGCGGTCAGCCACGGGTTCGAGCGGCTCGGCCTGATCGAGTACTCGGCCGCGGCCGGCGACGAGGACAAGGTCCTCGAAGCCGCGATCGAGGCCGGCGCCGACGACGTCGAGAGCGACGAGGACGGCCACCAGATCTGGACCACGGTCGACGTGCTGCATCCGGTCAGCCGCGAGCTCGAAAAGGTCTTGGGCGAGGCCGAGGCGGTCAAGCTGGCCTGGAAGCCCAGCCTCAAGACCGAGGTCGGCGAAGGCGATGCGGCGACCCTGCTCAAGCTGATCGACGTACTCGACGACGACGACGACGTCCAGGCCGTCTGGGGCAACTACGACATCTCCGACGAGGTGATGGAGAAGCTGGGCTGATCATCATCGGCCTCGATCCCGGCCTGGCCTGCACCGGCTGGGGCGTGATCGCCAAGACGGGCAACCGGCTGAGCCATGTCGCCAACGGCCAGGTCAGGACCGATGCGTCCGCGCCGCTGGCTGAACGTCTCGTCACGCTCGACCGCGAGCTGACCGATGTGATCCTCCGGCATCGCCCCGACGCCGGCGCGGTGGAGGAGGTCTTCGTCAACGCCAATCCGCAGTCGACGCTCAAGCTCGGCCAGGCGCGCGGGGTGTGCCTGCTGGCCCTGGCCCGCGCCGGGCTGCCGGTGGCCGAATATGCGACCCGGCTGGTCAAGAAGGCGCTGGTCGGCACCGGCGGCGCGGAGAAGGCGCAGGTCCAGGCCATGCTCAAGGTTCTGCTGCCTGGTGTGAAGCTGGCCGGCGCCGATGCGGCGGATGCGCTCGCCGTGGCGATCGCCCACGCGCATATGGCGCCGGCCCGCTAGCATCGCCGGCTACATATTGGCGCGCAGCATCACCTTCTGCAGTTCGTAGTCCTTGCCCGCGGCTGGATTGCAGCCGCCGGGCCGCACCAGCAGGCAGGCCTTCTGTTCGGCCCGTTCGTGGCAGGTGATCACCGCGAACTCGGGATTGAACGGCAGGTCACCGTTGGCGAGCGAGGCGTTGGCGGCCTCGGCGATCTCGGGCGGGAGCGAGGACAGGCCATCGGCCATCTCCTGCGGGATGACGTAGATCGGCAGCTTGCGGCGTAGCAGGGCCTGAACCAGGTGGCCGGACTGATCTTCCGACACCGAGATGCCGCAGATCTCGGGGCGCCTGGCCGTGTCGAAGGCCGCTTGCGAATAGGCCCCGCCCTTCAGCTTCAGGCGCTTCTGCACGCTCTCCGCGCTCACCACCGTCTGCGACAGGCCGAGCCAGCCCGCGCAGAGCAGGAGCAGGGTGATCCAACCTGGGGTCCGCCCGGACGAGCGGCGGGCCATGAGCCATTCGACCACGTTGAGCGAGCCGATCGCGCCGAGGACCAGGATCAGGAACACCGAGAGCCAGATGAAGCGGTATTCCTTGTGACCGATCAGGGTGTGCATCGTGAGGTTGACGGCCACCGCCAGCAGCAGCGGCCAATAGCGCCGCCCGGCGAGCAGGGCCGCGCCGACGATCGCCGGGGTCGCCGGGCCGAGGGCGAGCCAGATCATCTGCGGGTAGTAGAGCAGTCCTTCTTCGCCGAACTCGGCGGCGCGGCCCTGGCCGATATTCATGTGGACGTTGTTGAAGACCCAGGCCAGGGGGACCTGCCCGTTGGCGAGGTCGCTGACCGCGCCGAGCGCCAGGGCGGCAATGCCGCCGATCGCCAGTTCGCGCCAAGTCCGCCAATTGCGCCCCGCCGAGGCCAGGACCAACACCTCGATGAAAGGCGCATATTGCAACCGCAGCAGGGCGCCGAGCACCAGGAGGAAGCCGGCGAGCCACAAGTGCTGCCGCTTCGGCCGCTCGATCAGCAGCAGCGCCGCGCCGCAGGCGATCACCGCGGTGGCCACGCTCTCGGATAGCAGCAGGACCGAGAACCGGATGCTGTCGTACCACACCGCCGCGACGAACAGCGCGATCAGCCCATGCCGGCGGGACCGCGCCGCGCCCATCCCCCAGGCTCCGGCCAGCGCCAGCAGGCACAGGCCCGCGAAACTCAGCCGGGCAAGGTGGATCGGCAGCAGGCCCTTGGGAGAGAACAGGTCGCCGATCCAGATCGGCACGGCCAGGAACTGCGGGATCAGGGCGTTGCGGATGCCGTATCTGCTCTCCCACGGGACCAGGCCATAGCCGCTGACGAGGCGGTTGGCCTGTTCCAGGTACTGGTAGAACTCGTCGGCGTGATGCTGGTCCCAGGGGCTGTAGGCCAGCAGCCGCAGCGCAATGGCGAGCGCTACGATTGCCGCGGCCGCGGCAACGTAACCCAGGCTGCCGTGCAGCCCTCTGACTTTCATTCGGTTTCCCCGATGCGACCCGCCCTTTTGGGCCGCAACGGTCTAGCGGGCCTTGCTTTCTCGCAGATGAATGAAGAAACCGAACATGCCTCTGGCGCTGGGTGACTTCGCATGGCATGGAACAAACCATGATCGCGAAGCTCACCGGCACGCTCGACGATTCCGGCCCCGACTGGGCGGTGATCGACGTGGGCGGCGTGGGCTACCTCGTCCACTGCTCGGCCAAGACGCTCACCGCGCTGGGCGCACGGGGAGACGCCGCGACGGTGCATACCGAGCTGCAGGTCAGCGAGAACGACCTGCGCCTGATCGGTTTCGCCAGCGGCGGCGAGCGCGAGTGGTTCCGCCTGCTGACCGGGGTGCAGGGGGTGGGCAGCAAGATGGCCCTGGCGGTGCTCTCGGCCCTGACGGTGGAAGACCTGCAGCGCGCCTGCGCGAGCGGCGACGCCGCCTCGGTGGCGCGGGCCCAGGGCGTCGGCCCGAAGCTGGCGGGGCGGATCGTCAACGAGCTCAAGGACAAGGCCGGCGGGCTGGCCGTGGCCCTGCTCGCGGGTGCGGCGCCGGTGGCGGCAGGCTCGGTCAGTGCGGACGCGGTCTCGGCGCTGCAGAACCTGGGCTTCAAGCCGCAGGTGGCGACCGCGGCGGTGGCCCAGGCGGCGAACGAGCTGGGCGACGGGGCGGGGCTGAACGAGTTGGTCCGCGTGGCGCTGCGGAGGGCGGCGGGGTGAACGCCCAACTCCTGCACCGTATAGCCGGGGCACGACTGCGGCATCGCGCCTTCCTTTCGAACGGCGAAATAGCATTCATGCTTACCGACAAGCGCGAGGCCGTTGCGCTGACGATGGAAGAATGGGAGAGCGTCAATCGGCGATATGAAGCCATGATCGCGCCTGCCACATTGCGGCTGAAGCGGGCCATGCTGCTTGCGGTGCCGGCGATGATAGCCACCGTGGGGGTTATCGCGAACACGCCTGCCTTGGATGCTCTCGTCAGCAGGGTGGACCATATTCCCGGCTTGAAGATCGTCCAGGGTATCGCCTTGATCGCTTGGTTGCCGCTTCTCGGCCTTTGGCAGCACCGGCGTGCCGTCCGCAGAGCGGATCGGCATATCGAAGCAGAGCTTTCATCTCATCCGCGCGTGCCCATGCCAGAGCAGCCGCGTCTGGCTCTTCACCAGAATCTCGAAATCCTCGTGATGCTGCTCTTCGGGCCGGTGATCCTGATCCATGCCTTTGGCACGGCCTTTCCGGATGCTTTTCGGAACACGCCGCTCAGCGGTTCCCGCCTTGGTCTTTTCGACCTTGCCGCGGCCATCGCATTTCTCGCTTGGCGGCTGACGAAGCCTCGACAAAAACAACAGGGGCATTCGTAGATGACCGATAACCCCCTCCTCTCCGCCACCCGCCAGGCCGAGGACGCCGACGCCGCGCTGAGGCCGAAGACGCTGGCCGAGTTCGTCGGGCAGGCGGCGGCCAAGGACAACCTCAGGGTGTTCATCGAATCGGCTCGCTCGCGGCGCGAGGCGATGGACCACGTGCTGTTCTTCGGGCCGCCGGGGCTGGGTAAGACGACCCTGGCGCAGATCGTCGCGCGCGAGCTCGGCGTGGGTTTCCGCGCGACCTCCGGGCCGGTCATCGCCAAGGCGGGCGACCTCGCCGCGCTGCTGACCAACCTCGAGGAAGGCGATGTCCTGTTTATCGACGAGATCCACCGGCTCAATCCGGTGGTTGAGGAGGTGCTCTATCCGGCGATGGAGGACCGCGAGCTCGACCTGATCATCGGCGAGGGTCCCTCGGCGCGCTCGGTGCGGGTGCCCTTGCCGCATTTCACGCTGATCGGCGCGACCACTCGGCAGGGCCTCCTGACCACTCCCTTGCGCGACCGCTTCGGCATTCCGGTACGGCTGAATTTCTATACGGTTCAGGAACTTGAGCACGTCGTGACGCGCGGCGCGAACCTGCTCGGCATGGCCATCGATCCCGCCGGCGCGCGCGAGATCGCGCGGCGCGCGCGGGGGACGCCGCGGGTCGCCGGGCGGCTGATGCGGCGGGTGCGGGACTTCGCCCATGTCGCCGGGGCGGAGGTGGTCGGGCGCGTGATGGCCGATGATTCGCTGACGCGGCTGGAGGTCGATTCGCTCGGCCTCGATGCCCAGGACCGGCGTTACCTTCACATGATCGCCGACATCTACAAGGGCGGCCCGGTCGGCGTGGAGACGCTTGCCGCGGGCCTCAGCGAACCGCGCGACACGATCGAGGAAGTGATCGAGCCCTACCTGATCCAGCTTGGCCTGGTCGCGCGCACCGCGCGCGGGCGCTGCCTCAACGACCGCGGCTGGAAGCACCTCGGACTCGCGCCGCCCAGCGACAGCCAGACGGGGTTGTTCGATCGGCCTGATGAAGGCGATTAGTTAAGCCGCGGGTAGGACTCGCCCCCGGTTCGGTTCCATTCCGGGACAGGTCGCCGGGCTACCGCCGCATTTCGATAAAAATCAGCATTTCAGCGGCTTCAATCACGGTTAACGGGATTGTGGCGGCCATAACCTTCTGCGTTTCTCGGGGCACAGAGCCGCGCGGCCATCGGATAGTTGGTGCCGCGGGGCAGGGGAAACAAGAAGGCAAAGCCTATGTCGGTACGGATGGCTCTCGCGAAATTGTCTGCCTTGGCAGTCGGTGGTGCGCTCGTCGGAGGTGGCGCGGTTCACGTAGCGGAAGCGCCGTCGACCACGCGGCCCGAGTACGTCAAGCACGCCAAGGTGGCCAAGGCAAAGCCCAAGGCCCGCCGGCATCTCGCACGCCGCGCCGCGCCCGCGCCGCGCACGGTCAAGCGCATCCGCCGCGTGATCACCAAGCCGGCCTGCTGCGAGCAGGAACTGGCCTGGGTGCCGATGCCCGCTCCCTACATGCCCCCTCCGCCGCCGATGCCGGCCAGCGGTAACGGCGGCGTCACGGTGATCGGCGGCAGCGGCGGGTTCGGCGGGTTCGGCGGCGGCTTCTTCGGCGGCTTCTTCGGTTCGAGCGGCTCGTCGGGCGGCAACATCGTCATCACCTCGACCAGCACCGGCGGTTCGACCTCGACCTCGTCGGGCGGCAGCTCCACCTCGGGCGGTTCGACCTCGACCTCGTCGGGCGGCAGCTCCACCTCGGGCGGCTCGACCTCGACCTCGTCGGGCGGTTCGTCGACCTCGACCTCGGGTGGTTCGACCTCGACTTCGACCAGCGGCGGTTCTTCGTCTTCCTCGTCGAGTTCGTCCTCGTCGTCGAGTTCCAGCTCGTCCTCGTCGGGTTCGTCCAGTTCCTCGGGCGGTTCGAACGGCGGCCACGGCTGCGGCAAGAAGGACTGCGGTCACGGCGGCCATCACGGCTCGTCGGGTTCCAGCGGCTCTTCGGGATCGAGCGGTTCGTCGGGCAGCTCGGGCTCGTCGGGTTCCAGCGGCTCTTCGGGTTCCTCGGGCAGTTCCAGCTCGTCCT
>JASGGH010000053.1:0-19294 GCA_047605105.1 Novosphingobium sp.
CGCCTCGGCCCGCGCGCGCTCGGCCGCGCTGGCGGCGTTGGCGGCCTCCTGCTGGGCCTGCCGCCGCGCTTCCGCATCGCGGTGGATACGCGCGCGCTCCTCGGCGCTGACGGTGGGGTAGTCGGGCTCGGTCGGAACCGGACGCGGCGGGGTGTTGTCCTCGGCCTGCGCGGTTCGAGCCGAGGCGTCCGCTCCGGCCGCCGCCGAACGATTGCCGTCGGTGGAATTCGCGGCGGCTTCCGCGGCGCTATCCCTTGCCCCCCCTCCGGCGGTACTCGTTTCGCTCCGGCCGCCGCCCATCGGCAGCCGCTGGCCGCTGCGCGCCTCGATGACTTGACGCTGTGCCACCTGGTCCACCGCGCCGGTGGTCGTGTCATGATACGACTGGCGCACGGCATTGCGATCCTCGGGCGTCGACAACGAATGCTGGGCCGCCGACGCTACGTAACCGGCTCCCTGGGTCTCCACCTTGGAACGGCTGATGGCGTCTTCGACCCTGGTGCGCTGCGCCGGACTGACCTGATCGGCGCGACCGCCAAGCCGCGTGTCGGTGCCGTCATAAGCAGCGCGCAGCTCCTGATAGAAGGCCTCATACTCGCCGTTGTAGGTGCGTGACATGTCGAGGGTCTGCAGCCTGCGCTGCTCCGAGGCATCGGTGAGGACGCGGTTGCGCTCGACCAGATAATGCATCGCCTCTTCGTCGTTGGCGAAGGCCCGGCCCTGATAGGCGTTTGAATAGGCCAGCACGTTGTTGATGTCGGCGAGGCGCGTCTCGGCCTGCGAGAGCATGCCTTGGGCGCGGGCGAGCAGCTCCGTATTGTTCGTCTGCCGTGCCGCCGTCACCAATTCGCGCGCAACATCGACCTGCTGCTGAGTGGCGCCCTGCCATTGATAGATGCCTTCGGTCTGAGATACTTCGAGGCTGCTCAGCGGCCGCGATCCGGGCGACGATGCGGGCGGCGCCGGCAGCCTGGTGTTCTGATAGGCACCGGCGAGTTGCCGGACATCGGTAACCACTTGGGTATAGTCGCCGGGTATCCCGGTGAAACGCGCGATTTCCTCTGAGATCAAGCCACCAGATGCGGTTTGGCTGATCCCTCTCTCCAGGTATTCACGCGTAATAGTCCGTGCATTGCCCGCGAGATTTGCGATGCCCTGTGCATCGACGTAATTGCCCTGGTTGAGCTGCTGCGCCGGGCTGAGCGGGGAGGCGGCACCAGATGTCGGCCGCGGTTGTGCGGGTGACTGGCCGCCGCCCCTTTGGCCGCCACCCTGCTGCGCCATCGCCTGCGAAGTGAGCGCCAGCGCCAGAGCGACGCCTGAGATCAATGCGATCTTCCTCATTTCCCCTCTCCCGCATTCCCAAGATTGATCAGGCTGAGCTTCTCCAGCCGCGCATCGCTCGCGAAATCGGCGGCGATCATCAGGTGCGGCGTGACGGCGGAGCCGAACAGCACCGCGGTGCCGCCGTCGCTGCGCGGGAGGGCGCCGAGCGGTGCGTAAGTCTTGCGCGCGCGTTCGGGGATGAGGTCGATGTTGCCGCCGCCGGCCCGCGCGGTGCGGCCCGCGGCGATCAGCTTGCCGGCCGCCGTCAGGGCGCGGTGATTGGCGGGTGCCTTGACCCACCTGGCCAGGCCCCCAAGCCAGCGGTCGCTCTCGAAGGCGACCCAGTCGCGGCCCTCGTCGCCGCCGAAGGCCCTGCTCCACGCATAGTCGTCGACGAACGCCTTGCGCCACGGAACCCTCTGGGCAGGCCACATCGCCGGCCCGGAGGAGCTGAGCCAGGCGTGCGTCACCTGCCAGCCGTCCGCCCCCTTCGCCCAGTCGAGCGCCAGCGTGCCCCGGGCGAGCGGGTTGTAGAGGATCGTCGTGCTCCCGCGCGAGGGCTGGGCGATCGCTCCGGCCATGAACCACTTGACCCGCTGGTCGCCAAGGCCCTCTCCGGTCGGCAGCGCCGCCAGCAGCGCGCTCCGCTCGTTCTCGGCCCGGCTGCCCAAGCCGGCCGCGGTGTCATAGGCCACGGCCAGCCGCAGCCGGTCGGCCTCCCGAACCAGCTCGGCCTGCCGGGCATCGGCGGTCTGGGCCGCGCCGGCAAGGTCCGCCGCGCTGAACCCGTTCGCATGCGCCGCGGTGCCGATCAGCAGCAGCGGCATCGTCCAGATCATCCTCATCACAGGGCCTCCACTGCGGTCACGAACAGGGCGCGGTCGCGCGGGACCAGGCGGATGCGGTAGCCGCCCGCGTCGAACGCGGTCTGGTCCCCGGGGACCGCGACGGGGGCCGCCGCCATCGCCCCGCTCAATGCCGCGTCGCCCGCCAGCCGGCCGGCGAAGGCCAGCCGCGCGCGCTGCCATTCGGCCGCGGCCGTGCCGGTGTCGGTGAACGGCTTGGGATCGATCAGGTCCGCGACCGTCGCGGCGTCGCGGGCGTGCAGCGCCTGGGCGAAGCGCTGCGCGGTCAAGGCCGAAAGGGCCTGCGGATTGCCGTTCGCGGCGCGGCGCAGCGCGGCGATCGTATCGTTGCCGAGATAGCTGGCGCGCACCGCTTCGAGCGCCGGAACGGCCGGCGCGCTGGCGTTGACCCGCGCGGGCGCGAGCAGCCCCCAGAAGCGCTGGCGCTTCTGCCGCGCGGCAATCGCCTCCAGCGGGGCGGCGGCCTCGGTGGCCCACTGCGGCGGCAGGGTGGCCGCCAGGCGGCGAGCGTCGAATTGCAGCACCTCGGTCTTCGTGCCGTCGAGCGGCGAGACCAGCGCATCGCCGCCCCGCGCGCGCTTCCCCGCTTGCGAGACCGCTCCGTCGATGACCGCCACGGTCGAGAACTCGCTGGAAAGCGAGATCAGCACGAGCGAGGGCTCGCTGGCCTGCACGGCGGCTCCCGGCGCGGCAAGCTGCTCGCCGGCGGCCAGCCTGACGAACTGGCGCCCGCCCGCCTGCTCGGCCCGCGCGCCCGAGCCGCCCGTGATGACAAATGCCGCGGCCAGCAACGCGCCGCCGTAGCCCATGACCCGAAGTCCGATCATTGCCTGTTCCCCTGCTAAAGACTACTTCAGGAAACAAAGGCGTCATCGGCGGGAAAATCGGTTCACCGAAGTTGGAATTTTTTTTCATCTGTTCGGCAGCCCGGGGTCATGGCGGCAGTCGAAATCGGGCGATTGACGGCTTCGGCTGCACTGGAAAAGGCTGTGAACTACCAGCTAAACCCAGCTGAAAGCATAGGCTTTCCGCGCGTCTTGAGGTGGTGGGGCGTCATCGTGTGAACGAAGCGCTCTACCAACTGGGCTAACCGCCCGCTGAGGATTCGCGGGGCAGGAAGCTTTGATCCGGTGGTCAACCGCGGGGGGCGGCACTCGGCGGTTGCGCGCGGGCGCGGGGCTGTGTCATGGCGGCGGCTCGGCAGTATCCCAAGCGAAGAGTCTTTTCACATGGCAAGTGCGATAGCGGGCGGGCGCAAGAACGACGGGCTGTACGGCAAGCTGGTCGTGCTGCTGGGCGGAAGCGGGTTCTTCGGCCGGCACCTGGCCCAGGAACTGCTGTCGCGCGGGGCGCGGCTGCGGATCGTCAGCCGCAATCCCGAGCGGGCCTTCTCGCTGAAGCCGCTGGCGGCGCTGGGCCAGATACAGTTCGGCCGCGGCGACGTGACCCGGACGGAAACCCTGCCGTCGCTGCTCGCCGGGGCCGATGCGGTGGTCAATCTGGTCGGGGCCTTCGCGGGCGATCTCGACGCGCTTCAGGGCGAGGGCGCGGGCAAGATCGCCGCGGCGGCCCGCGCGGCAGGGGCGGGTGCCTTCGTCCATGTCTCGGCCAACGGCGCCGATGCCGGATCTTCCGCAGACTATGCCCGGACCAAGGCCGAGGGCGAGGCCGCGGTGCTCGCCGCTTTCCCCGCGGCGACGATCCTGCGGCCCTCGATCCTGTTCGCCGGCGACGACAAGTTCGTGAACATGTTTGCCCGGCTGATCGCAGCCTTGCCCGCGCTCCCGGTCTTCGGCCCCGCGGCCCAGCTCCAGCCGGTCTTCGTCGACGACGCGGCCGAAGCGGCGGTGCTCGCCCTGTCCGCCCCGGAAACCCATGGCGGCAAGACCTATGTGCTCGCCGGGCCGGAAGTCCTCACCATGCTCGAGCTCAACGAGCGCATCGCCGCGGCGCAGGGACGGCGCCGGGCGTTCTTCCCCTTGCCCGACGCCGTCTCCGGCGCGATCGCCACGGCGACCGGCTGGGCGCCGGGCGCTCCGCTGTCGCGCGATCAGTGGGCCTTGCTCAAGGCGGGCAATATCGCGGATCCCAAGCTGCCGGGGCTGAAGGCCTTCGGGATCACGCCGCGCCCGCTCGGGCTGTTCCTCGATCGCTGGATGGTGCGCTTCCGCAAGCACGGGCGCTTCGGCGCGAAGGTTGCGGCGCGCTAATCTACCAGTTCACGTCGGCATAGTGGCTCGGCGGCTGGATCACTTCCATCCGTTCGGCCAGCAGCGGGCGAAAGCTGGGCCGGCTTTTGAAGACGCCGTACCATCCTTTCGCCTGCTCGTGGTTCGACCAGTCGAGCCCGCCGAGGTAATCCGCGACCGAGATCTGCGCGGCGGCGGCCAGATCGGCCAGGCTCATCGTCGCGCCGGCCAGCCAGGGGCGGTTGTCGAGCAGGTAGTCGATATAGTCGAGATGCTCGTGCGCCAGCTTCATCGCCTGGCGCAGCGCGGTCGAATCGGGCGACTGGCGCAGGACGATGCGCTTCTTCATCCGTTCGTTGAGGAGCCGCGCGGTGACGTCGTCGAAGAAATTCTCGTCGAACAGGGCGACCAGGCGGCGGATCTCGGCGCGGTTGGCGGCCGTGCCGTTGATCATCGGGTTCTTCTCGACCGTTTCCTCGAAATATTCGCAGATCGCGCGGCTATCGACGAGGGTCAGGTTGCGTTCGGCGAGGTGCAGCACCGGGGTGGTCCCGGCGGCGTTCATGTTGCGGAACTCGTCGCGGCCTTCCCACGGGTTCTCGCGCCACAGCTCGTAGCCGACGCCCTTCTCGCTCAGCAGCAGGCGGACCTTGCGGCTGAACGGGCACAGCGGGAATTGATAGAGCTGCCACATGCCCAAGTCATTGCAACAGCAAAAACTTGGCGTCCACCCGAACTTGCCGGCCGGACCGGCTAATTCGGGTGGATAAGTGCATGTCTATTCCACTGACGTGGACGCGGCACCGGCCCACTCCCCCGCCCGGCCACCCAACGGCAGGGTACTCTATGGGCGGCCGGGCGGGGGAGTGGGCCGGTGCCGCACCCGTTTCAGCCAGGCTGAAACGGACGCTATCCGAACGACAGGCCGTGATAGGCCGCGATCTTGTTGCCGTCGGGATCGCGCAGGTAGGCGAGGTAGAGCGTGCCGAAGGCATTGCTGCGAATGCCGCCTGCGGCCACGCCTGCGGCATGCCAGGCATCGGCCTGGACCGGGCTGTCCATGAGAACCCGATCGTGCCGCCGTTGTGCTGATAGACCAGGCGGCCCTTGGGGTCGACGACGGTGGGCTTGCCCCCGATCGCGGCGAACAGGCCGTCGTAGAACGTCTTCGACCGCTCGATGTCGTTGCTGCCGACCACGATGTGACTGAACATCTGCCTTTCCCCGCTGCCGCGCAAGTGCAAACACCTGGTCCCTAGCGGACTACCACTTCGCCGTGATGCCGATGCGGGCCGATGCCGTGGAGTTCCCGGGTCGTCGGTGGCCGGCGGCCGTCGGTGTCGGCGATGCCGTAGTCGCGGGCGATCTCGGCGCCGACCAGGGTCTCGCCGTTGCGCTCGGCCAGCCGGGGGTCGTTGTAGAGCGCCCAGATCACATGGCCGGTGAACTCGGGGCTCTCGATCCGTCCGGTCAGGCCGCCGTACTTGACCGGGTCCGAGGCGATCAGGTTCATCAGCCGGTCGGTCGCCAGGGCGCCCATCCAGATCGACACCGCGGCGACGTCGGTGCCGGCGTGGCGGAAGTCGGCCGCCATGTCGAAGGCCATCTTGTCCATACCGGCCTTGTGCGCGCCGTAGGCGGCGCCCAGCGAATAGTGCGCCGCGCCCGAAGCCGAGGTGAAGACGATCAGCCCCCGGTTCTGCCGCACCATCGCCGGCGCGGCGTGCCACGAGGCGACATAGCCGCTGCGCACGCCGACATCGATGAGATCGGCCAGCTTGAGCGGCTTCTCCCAGAATTCGCCGGGCATGTTGAGCTCGTCGTGGATCGCCGCGGCATTGTTCACCAGGATGTCGATGCGGCCCTGCTCGGCCAGGACCTGGTCGAACATCGCCTCGACCTGCGCATCGTCGGCATGATCGCAGCGGATCGCGATGCCCTTTCCGCCCGCGGCGGTGACGGCTGCGGCGGTTTCGTAGATCGTGCCGGGCAGCGGATGGTCGCCGCTCCTGACCGAGCGGCCGGTGACGTAGACCGTGCAGCCATGGCTTCCCAGCGCGATGGCGATCCCGCGGCCGGCGCCGCGGCTGGCGCCGGTGACCACTGCGATCGGGCTCTGGGTCATGGCATGCTCTCCCCTGTCTGTCGGCGTCTGGATGAGGTCGCGCGGACGCGTGGTCAAGCCGGGCTATGGCCAGGGCGCCGAGGCCGTGCCACTAAAGCGCATGAGCGATGAAGACCGCACTGCCGTCACCGACCTGATCCACCGCTATGCCCTGCATATCCGCAGCGGCGAACCGGGCGAATGCGCCGGGCTGTTCACCGAGGACGGTGCATTCGAGGTGCGTCAGCGGGACCCCTTCGACCCTGCCAGCCTCGAGACGCGCAGCCGGGTGACCGGGCGCGACGGCGTTGCCGGCTATGTCGGGGCCAGCGGCGGGGCGAGCCTGCGGATGGTGCCGATGATCCACAACGTGCTCGTCGAGCTCGACGGCGATCAGGCCAAGGCCTCCAGCCTGATGGTCGGCCGGCAATGGCCCTCGACGCGCGAGACCCTGGGCGAATATGCCGACAGCTTCCGCCGTGTGGACGGCCGGTGGTACTTCTCCGAGCGCATCTACACGATCTGGCGCACGCCTGAGGCTTAGAGTATCCGTCCCCCTATCGGGAGCAATTCCTAGATCTTGGCGATCACCTCGGCGCCGATCCGCGCCACGTCGTCGCACCATTCGGCGCGGCTGCGGCCGTGGGTGCTGACCGCCGCGGTGGAGACGCCCATCGCCGAATACTTGCCGATCAGGTCGAGCATTTCCTGGCTGGACACCTTGACCCCCGGCGGCGTGAGCCCGCCCAGGACGATCTCGGGAAAGTCCTCGCGGCCGACCTGGTCGCAATATTCGCGCATGTACTGGAGGCCG
The DNA here is from genome assembly GCA_047605105.1 of Novosphingobium sp. Classification (GTDB taxonomy): domain Bacteria; phylum Pseudomonadota; class Alphaproteobacteria; order Sphingomonadales; family Sphingomonadaceae; genus Novosphingobium. The sequence goes on from JASGGH010000053.1 coordinate 7,300, forward strand.
GCGGCGAGGTCGCTCTCGTCGCTCATCGCCACGGTGCGGGTCGTCGCGGTGCTGACCCCGCTGACCCCGGTGAAGAACGGGTTCCACCCGTCGCACAGGTCGACCACGCGGCGGATCGCGCGCTTGGCGTTCCCCCCGCAGTAGATCGGCACCTGCTTCTGGATGGGGCCGGGAACGATCCGGTTGCCGTAGGCGACATAGCCGGTGCCCTCGAAGGTGAACTCCTCGCCGGTCAGCGAGACGCGCAGGGCGCGGACGTATTCGTCCATCAGTTCGTTGCGCTGGTCGAAATCCACCCCCATCGCGCGGTATTCGCCCTTGAGGTAACCGGCCCCGACGCTGAGCGATACCCGGCCGTTCGAAAAGCAGTCCAGCGTCGCGACATCGCGCGCGACCGCGAAGGGGTTGCGGTAGGGCAGCACCAGGATCCCGGTCTGGAGCCGCAGCGTGGTGGTGCAGGCGGCGAGCATCGCCAGCATCACGAAGGGGCCTTGGGCATAGTGGCCGCCGGAATCGAGCCAGCGTCCGGTCGGGGCCGGGTGATCGGTGACGAGCCCGGCATTGAAGCCCGCCCGTTCGACCGCCGCACCGACTTCGCGGACCGCGTCCATCGTCGTGAATTCGCCCGGCGGGTCGATATGGTCGAACGGCAGCGGGCAGTTGATCTTCATGGCGGGCTCCTCCCGCCCGCCAGTGTTCACGCCCATGCCCCAGGGTCAAGCCGCCGCGGCGGCCTGATCGCTCAGGCGTTGACCCCGCCGTTTATGCTGAGGACCTGGCCGGTGATCCGGGCGGCACCGGGCCCGCACAGGAACAGGGCGAGCGGGGCGATGTCGGCCGGAGTCGGCAGGCCGAGCCCGGCGCGCGCGCGGGCCGAGGCCATGCGCTCGGCGCTGGCGGCCTCGAGCCGCCGGGCGATCGCCGTGCCGTCGACGTAGCTGGGAGAGATCGCGTGGACGCGCACGCCGTCGCGCGCGACTTCGACCGCGAGGTTGCGCACGAAGCCGATCGTCGCGGCGCGCATCGCCCCGATCATGGTCTGGCGCGGGGCGGCGAAGACCCCCGCGTCGGAGATGAAGCCGATCAGCGTGCCGCCTCGCCTGGACAGCCAGGGCAGGGCGGCATGGGCGAGGCGCTGGAACACCACGACCGACTGCGCGGCGAAATCGGCATAGGCGCCGGGGTCGGTGCCGGCGAAGGGGCCGGCGATGCCGCCCGCGCCGCCCGTGGTGCAATCGATCACCGCATCGATCCGGCCGTGATGCGCCGCCACTTCGGCGACCAGGGCCTCGACCGCGTCGCCTTCGGTGAAATCGCAGCGGTGGCCCGAATGGGCTCCGCCGAGCTGGGCCAGCGCCGCGTCGATCGCCTCGCGCCGGCGCCCGTGGAGCGCCACCGTCCAGCCGGCATCGATCGCCTGCCGGGCAATCTCCGCGCCGATCGAGCCGCTGCCGCCCGCGATGAGCAGAACCGGGGCGGCGCCTTCGCTCATCGGCGCTTCATCACCTGGCCGGAGGAGAACCTGCCATCGACCGGCAGGTTGTGCCCGGTGATGTTGGACGACAGGTCGCTCGCCAGGAACAGCGCGCCGTTGGCGCAGTCCTCGGGCGCGATGGGGCGGCCGAGCGGGTGGGTCGAGGACATGCTGGCGATCGCCGCCTCGCTCTGCGCGACCCCGGGCATGAAGTTGGTCGGCATGCCTGAGGGACAGACCGAATTGACCCGGATGTTCTCGTGGGCGAGCTCCATCGCCAGCGAGCGGGTCAGCGTGGTGATCGCGCCCTTGGTCGAGGAATAGAGGACCGAGCCGGCGCCGGTGATGACCGCGATCCTGCCTTGGAGCAGCCCCTGCATGCGCCTCAAGCCCCGAGGTTGATGTTCGATTGCGATTGGAAGATGCGCAGGCCTTCCACGCCGCGCTCGCGGCCCACGCCGCTCATCCGCTGGCCGCCCGCCGAGACATAGGCGCTCGGCATGCCAGAATTGACGTTCACCGTGCCGCTCTTGATCCGCAGCGCGACCCCGAGCGCCTGGGCCTTGTCCTTGCCGACCACATAGCCCGAGAGGCCGAACTTGGAATCGTTGGCCATCTCGATCGCGTGGTCGATCGACTTGTAGCCGATCACCCCGACGACCGGCCCGAAGATCTCTTCCTGGGCGGCCGGATTGGCATTGTCCGGCAGGTCGAGCGCGGTGGGCTCGAAGAAGAAGCCCTTGTCGAGATGGGCGGGGCGCTTGCCGCCGGTAATCACGCTGCCGCCCGCCGCCACGGCGGCATCGGTGAAGTGCTGGCAGCGGTCGCGCTGGCCGGCGCTGATCACCGGGCCCTGCTTGGTTGCGGGGTCGTCGGCACGGCCGACGGTGAGGCTGGAGAGCAGCTCGCGGGTCTGGGCGATCACTTCGGCCTTGCTCTCTTCGGGCACGAAGATGCGGGTGCCGAGCGCGCAGCCTTGCCCGGCATGGGCGGTGCAGACCTGCGCGGCGCCCGCGGCGGCTCCGGCCACGCTGTCGGGCAGGAAGATCTGCGCCGACTTGCCGCCGAGTTCGAGCTGGACGCGCTTCATCGTCGGCGCCGCCTGGGCCATGATCTGCGAGCCGACCCCCGTCGAACCGGTGAACGAGACGAAATCGACCGCCTCGTGGGTGCTCATGATCTGCCCGCCCTCGAGGCCGGCTTCGAGCACGATGTTGAGCACGCCGGCCGGCAGCCCGGCTTCCTGCGCCGCCTCGCCCAGGATCAGGTGCGACAGCGGGGTCAGCGGGCTGGGCCGCATGACGATGGTGTTGCCGGTGATCAGCGCGGGGACGATCTTCATCAGCGCGGTCATGATCGGGAAGTTGTAGGCCGAAATGCCGGCGACCACGCCCATCGGGGTGAAGCGGCGGTGGCTCTGGATCAGGCTGCCGTGGGGCGTGACGCGGTGGGCGAGCGGGATCGGGTTCTCCTCGGTCTCGGGCATGCCGAGGAACAGCGTCAGGAGATCGCCCGCGACCCGGATCGGGGTCTGGATCTGCGAGCCCATCGCGGGGCTGAACTTGGGGCAGCCGGCCTCGCGCATCACGATGTCGGTAAGCTGGGGGCTGCGCCTGCTCAGCGCTTCGAGGAACTCGTTCAGCTTCGCGGCGCGCGCCTGCGCCGGCAATTGCGACCACACGCCGCTGTCGAAAGCGCGGCGGGAGGAGAGGATCGCCTGCTCGACCTGGGTGCCGGAGAGGCCGGGCAGTTCTTCGAAGATCTCTTCGGTCGAAGGATCCTGGACCGCCAGGGTCGCCCCTTCGCCGGTAACGAAAGCGCCGTCGATGAAACCCGCCTGGGGCACAATTGCCCTCCCAAATTGTTCGCAGTTGAGAATTTATATTCCAAATCGTAACCAGCCGCAGCGAGTTCGTCAATGCCGCTCCGAGCGCTGCAGGATGCGGGCGAGCGAAGCTACCGGCAAGTCGGCGCAGCGGCGGACGGGGTTGTATTGACGGATGATCTGGCAGCTTTTAGTCGAGAGACTATTCGCAATGGTGAAAAGTTGATATGACCCGTTCCTCTCCCGGCGTCAGGCGTGTCGCAGCGATCCTCAACTTCATGGCCAGCCATCCGGGCCAGGCCTTCGCGCTCAGCGACATCGTCCGCGCGCTCAAGCTCAGCCGCGCGACCTGCCACGCGCTGCTGACCGGTCTGGTCGAGGTCGGCTATCTCTACCGGGCGACCGACAAGACCTATGTGCTGGGCCCCAGCCTGGCCGCGATCGGCCGCGCCGCGGCCGAGCACAGCTCCCCGCTCCAGGTCGCCCAGCCGGAGATGCGGCAATTGGCGGACATGTTCGACGTGGTCTGCGGCGCCTATTTCCTCGAAGGCGACACGCTTCACCTGCGCGACCGCGCCTCGTCGCTCAGCCATGTCGGCTATCCCGTCCCGCTCGGCTCGCGCCGTCCGCTCCGCTCGGCCCAGGCCGCCGCCTTTTTCGCTCATAGCCCGGTCGAGGCCGAGGCCTGGCTGAAGCGTTCCGAGGAGCCTTCGGCGGAGCGGCGCGAGGCCATGCTCGCAAGCATGGAATTCGTCCGCCAGCACGGCTTTCTGGTGCTCGTGCGCAAGCCGGGGGCAGACATGGCCGCGGCGCTGGCCTCCGAGGGGCTGACGCCCAATACCGACGATCTCGTCACGCCGGCCACCGATCCGATCGCCTCGCAGATCTATCCCGTAGCCGGGATGATGGCGCCGGTGCCCGATGCGGCGGGACGGGCCAGTTTCTGCCTGCTGATGGCCGGGTTCAACTCCGCGCTGTCCGGCAAGCAGATCATGGAAGCCGGCGAACGGCTCCAGGCCGCCTGCCAGCGCATCGCCCAATTCTCCGGAACGCTGGGCCAGTCCCGCAGCGCCTGAGCGGCCTCAGGCGGCCGCCTGAACCGTTGCGGCCGCCGTGGCCGCTTCGTCTTCCACGACATCGCGTGCCTGCATCCGCACGTAGGGCACCACCAGGGTCATCAGGATCGCCAGCGCCCCGAATACGTAGAAGATGCCGGCGTAGCTGCCGGTCTGGTCGAAGATGAACCCGAACAGCGGCGGGGTGGACATCAGGAAGATCAGCAGCACCATCGAGAGTAGCCCGACCGCGCGGCCCACGGCGTCACGGCCGAAGACCCGTGCCCCGAGCATCGATTCCAGCGGGACCATCATCCCGCCGAACAGGCCGATCAGGCCGACGGCGGCGGCGATCGCCCAGAAGCCCAACTGTGCCTGGGTCATGCCCAGCATGCCCAGCCCGAAGCCGAACAGGCTGACCACCGCGAGGTAACGCAGGTTGATCCGGTCGGCGACGAAGGCGAAGCTCAGCTTGGAAATGAACCCCATGCTGGCATAGGCCGTCACCAGCCAGGCCGCCGTCGTCGGGCTGATCCCCTGGTCGATCGCCAGCGGGGCGAGGTTGGTGACCATGCCCTTCATTCCCGAGGTCACGACCGCGACCATGATGACGATCAGCCAGAAGGCGGGATCGGTCAGGATTTCGCGCACCGACAGCGGCGGCTTGATGCCGGCGGCCTTGACCGGATCGAAGGCCGCGCCATCGGGGTGCAACCCCTTTTCCGCGGGCTTGTTGACCACCAGCACGGCAGCCGCCACGGTCAGGACCAGGATCAGCAGCGCGTAGTACCGCATGGCCTCGCGCCAGGCGAAGTTGTCGAACAGGCCCTGGATGATCGGCGGGAACACGACCCCGCCCATCGCCACGCCGGCGATCGCGATCCCCAGCGCCGCGCCGCGCCGATTGACGAACCAGCGGGAGAGCAGGACGGTCACCGCGACCGGGCCGATCAGCACGTTGGCCGGCGCGATGAGCACGGCATAGGCGATCAGGATCTGCGTGAACGAATGGGCCAGCGTCAGGGCCGCGAAGCCGGCCGACAGCAGCAGCGCGCCGGTGACCATCATGCTGCGCAGCGAGATCCGGTCCATCAGGGTGCCGAGGAACGGCGCCAGGATCGCGGAAACGCCGGAAATGGCGGTCATCGCCAGGCCCATCACTGCGCGGCTCGGCTTGAATTCCGATGCGATCGGCACGACGATCACGCTGTAGGACGAGGTGATCGTCGCCACGCAGGCCAGCAGCACGAAGCCGCTCGCGACCTGGCGCCAGCCGATGGCGAAGCTGCCTGAACTCACATCGATCTCCCGTTCGTGCATGTTGGTATCCCGCCGATGTTCCCCGGCTTCGAGGACGCGGTTTGCCCTGCCCCGGGGTGCGGAGCAAGGCCGGTCGTCTCTAGCTCATGTCCCAGGCTCCAGGGATCAGCGCAGCAGCACCGGGAGGCCCGTGATGCCGCGCTGCTCCAGACCGCCCGTCAGGAGTTTATTCACAAATGAGAACATATTATCGCAGTTATGAACGAAAGAGTCTAAGGTGGCCAAGCCGTTCAATCCCGGCGCAGCAGCATCGCGCCGAAGCCGTAGCCGCCGCAGGCGACCAGCGCGGTTCGGGCGCCCTGGACCTGCCGCTCGCCGCCCTGGCCCCAGAGCTGGGCACAGGCCTCGTGGATGTGCCCGTAGCCGTGGAAGCGCCCGGCCGAGAGCTGGCCGCCGCCGGTGTTGAGCGGCAATTCGCCGTCCAGGTCGATCCGCGCGCCGCCCTCGACGAAGCGCGCGGCCTCGCCCTTGGGGACCAGCCCCAGCGACTCCATCCAGAGCAGCGCATGGATCGAGAAGCCGTCGTAGATCTGGGCGCAGTCGACGTCCGCGGGCGTGAGGTCGGTGCGCGACCACAGCACCTCGCCGGCCCGGTCGGCCGACCAGCCGGTGAAGTCGCCCGCGAAGACGCCTGCGCCGAGCCCGCCGAGCGACATGCCGATCGATTCGATATGGAGCGGCTGGGACTTCAGGTCCTTCGCGGCATCCTTGTGCGACAGGACGATCGCGGTGGCGCCGTCGATATGGCTATCGCAATCGTAGAGCCGCAGCGGCGAGGAGATCACCCGCGAGGCGAGATAGTCGTCGAGGCTGAGCGGCTTGCGGTAGATCGCATTGGGGTTCTGCATCGCCCGGCGCCGGCCGTTGACCGCGATCCAGCCCAGTTGTTCCGAGGTCGCGCCGTACTTGTCGAAATAGGCTTGGGCGAACAGCCCGAAGGTATTGACCGGCGAGACCGCTCCGAACGGCACCGACCAGGCATTGTTGCCGTCGACGCGATTCGACCCGCCCGAGAGCAGCGTCGATTGCCGCGAGGTCAGCCGCGCGGTTGCCTGGGCGACCGTGCGGAAGATCAGGACGTGGCGCGCCAGGCCGTTCGCGATCGCCATGATTGCCGCGAAGATCGGCCCCAGGTGGGAGTGCCCGTCGCCCGACGAGATCACGTAGTACGGCTTGATCCCCAGCGCGAAGGCCGCTTCCGTGGTGCCGACCGGGCCGATCCCGCCGCCTTCGGTGAACTTGCCGGGATAGGTGCCGATGCCCTCGATCTGGTCCATCGTCAGCCCGGCCTGCGCCACGGCTGCGTGGCAGGCGTCGAGCGTGAGCTGCATGGCGGTGCGCGGCGATGGGCGCCCGACCTCGGACTGCGCCGCGCCGCTGATGCAGACCTGCTTTTCGGCGTGCTCAGTCATCCTGCGCCTCCGGGCGGAACAGCGGCAGCCAGACGTCCTCGCTCCGTTCGAAATAGACGCTGACCGGCGTGCCGATCCGCGCCTCGCGAATATCGACCGCGACGTTGGAGAAGACGTAGAGCCGGTCCTGTTCCTCCAGTTCGACCGCGGCGAAGACGAAGGGCACCGCGAGCCCCGGATACCAGGGCTCGAAATTGATCGTGTAGGTGGCCACCCGGCCGCGGCCCGAGACGACCGCGGGGGCGACCGCCTCGCTGCCGCAGGCCGAGCAGCGCGGGAAGGGCGGGTGCTGGTAGCGCCCGCAGTCGCCGCAGCGCTGGATACGGAGTTTCCCGTCCGCGCCGGAGGTCCAGAAGAACTCCGTCTCGGGCGTCAGTTTGGGCAGCTTCTTGTCGGTCAAAACACGACTCCCTGGACCTTGAGATCGATGATCGCGCTCTCACCGTAACCCAGGGCCGCGAGGATCGCATCGCTGCTGTCGCCCGGTTCGGGGCGCTCCGCGACTTCCACGACCTTGATGCCTGCGGGCGGCTTGGCCATCCTGCGTCTCCCGGGATCGGCGCCTTCGAGCACCTTGCAATGGCTTCAGGATAGACCGGCGGGGGTTCTGGACGTCAAGCAAAGGGAATGGAGGATGACGCAATGACGGATGCGGTGGCGATGGAGGGGCTGCGGGTGCCGACCACTCTGGAGGCCGCGCTGTCGACCGGCCGCACCGTCACCAGCGCCGAAACGGTCGAGGTGATCCGCACCGTGGCCACCAAGGTGCGCTGCGCCGGAGGCCTTCGCGGGGGTGTTTTCGGGTAATTCGCACGTGGGCAAGCTGCTGATTAAGGTTGCGGACCAGGCCTGCCTGGGCGAAGTCGCTGCATCGTGATCGTTGCCGCGCGGAAAACAGGTCCTTGAGCTGGTGCCTATGATCGATTCGATGATCGCGGCCGCCTACCGGGCGGAGCGGAAGATCAAGGCAGCTTTGGGACTTCATCAGCGCGGTGTCCAGGCAATCGCGTTCGCGCCCGATGGCCGGCTCATCCTCGTTTCCCTGCGGTACGTTGCCGGCTGGCACCTGCCGGGCGGAGGGGTGAAGCGGCGTGAGAGCGCGCGCGATGCCGTATTGCGGGAGATGCGGGAGGAAACGGGCATGGCAAGCTTTTCCGCCCTGACCAGCTTGGGGGTCTTTGCGGAAATTTCCGCCGGCGTGCCGACCACGGTGGAAGTTTTCAGGCTCGATGATGTCGAGCTGGGCACCGCGAGGAAATGGAACCTGGAAGTGCGCGAAGTGCGCGCTTGGGACCTCGCGAAGCTTCCCGCGCGGTGCGGCATGGCGCGCAGGCGGCTGCAGCTTCTCGGCCTTTGATGGCGGAAAGCCATGCCTCCCCGGCGCGACAGCAGCCGATTGTATATTGCGGCTCGCGCGGCTAAGTGCCGCGAGAGCCGCATTTTTACGCGGCATCGTCATTTCGGGGCCGGCCGGGCACGAGCGGAGACTATCTTGCCAGCAACGATTTCTTCGCCCGCCCCTTCCGCGAACGGCTGGTGGCGTGGCAGGCTGTGGGCCGTTCCGCTGGCGCTCGGGGTGCTGGCCATCGTCGTCCCGACGTTTCGCGGCATTTCCAAAGTCTCGTGGTCGACCGAGCAGGGCGCGCACGGGCCGATCGTCCTCGCCATCGGGGTATGGCTGCTCGTCCGGCAGTGGCCGGTGCTGACGCGCAACGCCGTGCCGGGAAACCCGCGGATCGGCTGGCCGCTGCTCGTCGCCGCGCTCGGCGGTTATTTCATGGCCAGGCTGGTCGGAAGCATCACGATCGAAAGCGGCATGATGTATTTGGCGCTGGTCGCCACCCTGTACCTGTTCGTCGGCGCCGCCGCGATGCGCATGGCGTGGTTTCCGATCGCCTTCCTGCTGTTCGTGCTGCCGCCGCCCGGCAGCGTCGTGGCGGCGGCGACCCAGCCGCTGCGGCTCGAGATTTCTCAACAGGCGGTCAATTTGCTCGCGCTTTTCGGCTATCCCGTGGCGCGAGCCGGTCTGATCATCTACGTCGATCAGTACGTGCTCGAGGTCAAGGCGGCATGCGGAGGGCTGAACTCGATTATCAGCCTGACGGCGATCGGCCTGTTTTACGCGTACGTTCGGCATAATGCGAATGTCCGCTACGTCGCGGTCCTGTTCGTCGCCATTACGGCGATGGCCGTGCTGGCCAACTTCGTCAGGGTCATCATCCTCATCCTGACGACTTACTACCTGGGGGATCGCGCTGCCCAGGGGTTCCTCCACCAATTCGCCGGGTTGACGATGTTCACCGTCGCGATCGGCGGGGTCATGCTGTTCGATGCGCTCGCCGGGCCGCTGCGCCGAATGCTGCGGGGGGCGGCAGCATGAACGGAATCCCGGAGGGGGCCGGTGAAACGCCGCGCCGGGACCCGGGCCTGTCGCGGCGCTCGGTCATGGTTGGGGGCACCTTGCTGGCGGCGGCGGTGGGGTCGGCCGTCGCCCAGCCGCGGAGGTCGGAGCATCGCCGTGCCCGCGAGAAGCTGGGGGATCTCATCCCGGACACGGTGGGCCCGTGGCGTTTCGAGAACAGCAACGGCATCGTCGTGGCGCGCGAGGACGGGCCGGTCGACGGCTACGACCAGCTCGTGTCGCGCAAGTACCGGGCGGCCGGGCTGCCCGAGGTCATGCTGCTGGCCGCCTACGGCAGCACGCAAGGCGGAATGCTGCAACTGCACCGTCCCGAGACCTGTTATCCGGCCCAGGGCTTCGCGCTGTCGGATTTTTCGGAAGTCGCCTTGCACCCGGTGCCGGGCCTCGCGATCGCTGCCCGCCGCTTCACCGCGGTGCGCGACGACCGGATCGAGCGGTTGATCTACTGGACGAGGATCGCGGACGCATTTCCCAGGAATACCGCCCAGGAATATCGTGCGATCCTCCGCAGCCTGTTTGCCGGCGAGGTGCCCGACGGAATCCTGGTGCGATTCTCCACGCTCGGCGGCGACATCGCCGAATCGGATCGGGCCCTGGAACGGTTCTTTCCCGCCTTGATCGAATCGGCCCGGCGGGCCCAGGCGATCCTGGTCGGAGACGCTATGGCTTCCGCCATCGATCGAGCGGGCGCAGCACGTAATAGATGAATACCAGCGTGCCGAACAGGACCACCACGCCCGATACCGGATACGAATTGTTGCCGAGGTAGTTCGAGACGGCGCAACCGACCGATGCGACCAGATATTGCCACATCGCGTCCTCGGTGGGGTCGTCGCCGATAGACCGTTGTAAAAACAGCACTATCAGGCCGGCGAAGACCAGCATCGTCAGGGCGTCGAAAATGGTTTCCATTGCAACTCCTGCATTTGCAATCCTGCGGCTCGAAGAGTCTTAGCCTCTACGACCGGAGGAAGCGACAGGCAATCGGGGCAGATTGGCAAGCGGGGCGATGGTTGTCCTGCCGTCGATCCGAGTCCCGAAATGACACGGCACGGTGCTGGTCTTATAAATGTGGGTTGCGCACTGCAGCATTTATTAGGTAAACGACAAATTAAGCATTTGCCGAGTCGCTCAGCATTTGCGCGATTCGTGACAGGTTTGAAGCTTCTGGCCAGGCTTGTTTGGACAAAGGGGTGTGTCGATATGCGCAAGATGGTTTTGGCACTGGCTTCGGCGGCTACGCTGGCTGCACTTTCGGCTCCGGCCAGCGCTGCTGTCAGCATCACCTACACGCCCGGCTCCAACGCCTTGGGCGACAACCAGGTCGTGGTAGAAGACTTCGGAACGACGGCTTCGGCGGTTGGAATCAACTCCAACATCTACACTTCCAGCATAGTCAATCATGGCACGCGGCCCACCGGCAGCACGGGCGGGTTTCTCGCCGTAGGCTCGACCACCTCTGGCTTCGGTTATTATACTTATGAGCTGGCAACCGCGGCTCCGGTGCTCTCGTTCCTCCTCGGCACCTTGGATACGTACAATTCGGTCGTGCTTACATTTGTTAACGGCGATGTGCTGTCGCTGACCGGATTGGCTATCACCGGCGGTCAAGGCACGGTGGGCTCGGCTTTCGTCGATGGCCGTGTCACCTATGACGTGCAGTCGTCCAATCCCCTCGACTTCATCCAGAGCATTACCTTCGGCTCGACGCAATCCGCGCTGGAGATAGACGATATCGCGACCGCAGCGCCTGAGCCGGGCACCTGGCTCATGATGATCCTGGGCTTCGGCCTGGCTGGCGCTGCTCTTCGCAGTCGCCGTCGCCAGGGCAAGCTCGCCCTGTCCTGAATGGCTTTGCCTTGAAGAAGCAAGGGCGCCGCACTGCAAAGTGCGGCGCCCGGTCATGTTTGGCGGCACCTTGCTGGCGGGCGGCGGTGGGATCGGCCATCGTCCACAGCCGCGGAGGCCGGAGCATCGCCGTGCCCGCGAGAAGCTGGGAGATCTCATCCCGGATACGGTGGGTCCGTGGCGTTTCGAGAACAGCAACGGCATCGTCGTGGCGCGCGAGGACGGGCCGGTCGACGGCTACGACCAGCTCGTGTCGCGCAAGTACCGGGCGGCCGGGCTGCCCGAGGTCATGCTGCTGGCCGCCTACGGCAGCACGCAAGGCGGAATGCTGCAACTGCACCGTCCCGAGACCTGTTATCCGGCCCAGGGCTTCGCGCTGTCGGATTTTTCGGAAATTGCCGGGCGGGGCGATGGCCGTCCTGCCGTCGATCCGAGTCCCGGAATGGCGCGGCACGGTGCTGGTCTCATAAATGTGGGTTGCGCACTGCAGCATTTATAGGTAACCGACGATTAAGCATTTGCCGAGTTGCTCAGCGTTTGCGCGATTCGCGACGGGTTTGAAGCTTCAGGCTAGGCTCGTTTTGGAAAAAGGGGTGTTATCGATATGCGCAAGATGGTTTTGGCACTGGCTTCGGCGGC